>JAISER010000117.1 GCA_031263985.1 Clostridiales bacterium
GAATGTCCTTCTAATTCCGTCATTGTAATGGATAATGCCGCTTTCCATCGAAAGAAACGGCTTATTTCGATTGCCGAAAGCAATAAACATAAAATAGTGTTCCTGCCGCCGTATTCCCCAGAATATAACCCAATTGAGAAATTTTGGGCATGGCTGAAACGCGAGCTCAGGAAAGATTTATCCTATTTCGATAGTTTCGATGATTGTTTGAGTTACTGTTTTAATAGCATTTAACGATATATAAAGTATTATATCATGCGGATGACAAAACGCCGATCACGTTGTTCTCACAGAGCCATTTGATAATCAAGTCGGCTTTCACAAGCGCGGTGATCGAACATTAGGGAAGGGCGTTTGTTTTGGGTCGCAAAAAAATGGCTTAGTCCGTTAAGTTAAGCCCTCAGAGCCTTGAATAGCGTAGAGCGAAGAAACCTCATCACGCGTCAAACGTCGATATTTACCTTGCGGCAGAGTCCCGAGCTCGAGGCTCCCTGTTCCGACCCGCTTGAGCGACGTCACTTTATAGCCGAGCGCGTCGAACATCTTACGTATTTGCCGGTTTCTTCCTTCGTGTATGGTTATTTTCAGCATGGATGTTTTGTCACGCTCGTTTATGACGTCCGCGGCTGCGGGCGCCGTCACGCGCCCGTCTATCATTACGCCGTCGCGAATCGCGTTGAGCGATGTTTTGGATATGGCGCCTTCTATAATGACATGATATGTTTTTTTCGTCTCATGTTTAGGGTGCGTAAGTTTATATGTCAGGTCTCCATCGTTAGTCAAAATCAGCAGACCAGACGTATTGTAATCCAGTCTGCCTACAGGCGTGACGCGCGTTTTGACATCGGCGATCAAATCCATAACGGTTGGACGGCCCAGCTCGTCTTTTACCGTCGTGACGTACCCCACAGGTTTATGGAGCATGATATATATCTTAGAGCGTTCAAGAAATACGCGCGTTCCGCCGTATTCCACTCTGTCACGCCGCGGATCCACGTTCAGGCCCAGTTCCGTCACTGTCACGCCGTTCACCTTTATCATGTTTCTGAGCATTTCAGCTTCAGCTTTACGACGGGAGCAGATGCCCGCGTCCGCTATAAATTTAGAAAGCCTCACGATTTATCCCGCCTATGCCCTAACTTTTCGAAAAAGCCTTTTTTACCGTCAGAGTAATCTTCGCCCATTTCTTTGGCGAACGATTTAAGCGCGTCCTTTTGTTTGTCCGTCAGTGACGTCGGCACCACTACTTTGAGAGAAACGATAAGATCGCCGACGCTGCGCGCGTTTCGGACGTTCGGAACGCCCTTGCCGCGAAGCGTAAAGCGTGTGCCCGTCTGCGCGCCGGGCTTAATGTCGCGCGTTTCGTCGCCGTATAAGGTAGGTATAGTTATCTCCGAGCCAAGCGCGGCCTGTATAAACGATATCGGCAATTCAATAAACAGATTCATACCGTCGCGCTCAAAATATTTATGCGGCTGAACGCGTACGGTTACGAGTAAGTCGCCGCTCGGGCCACCCTTTTCGCCCATCTCTCCGCTTCCGGCGAGTCGTACTGTTTGTCCGTTGTCTATGCCTTTAGGCACGCTGACGGTCACTTTTTTGACTTTACGTATTTTGCCCGTTCCGTGGCATTCCGTACATGGGTCTTTTATTATTTTGCCTTCTCCGCGGCACGCGGAACACGCTCTTACTGTCGTCATTACGCCAAGCATAGTCTGCTGCTGCACGCGTTCTTGCCCCGTGCCGCCGCAGCGGCGGCAGCTTTCGGCTACCGTTCCGGGCTTAGAACCCGTCCCTTTACAGGTCGGGCAATGGTCGCTTACGTTCATCCGCAGCTCTTTATCCACGCCAAAAACAGCTTCTTCAAACGTTATGGTTAAGCTTGCGCGCAAATCCGCGCCGCGTTTCGGGCCGCCGCGTCTGTTGCGCCCGTCTCCGAAAACGTCTCCGAATCCGCCGCCGAAAATGCTCTCGAATATATCGCCCATATCGAAATCGGTATTATAAAACCCGCCTCCGCCAGCCGACTGGTCAAAAGCCGCGTGGCCCATACGGTCGTAAGCGGCGCGTTTTTGCGCGTCGCTTAGCACGGCGTAGGCTTCGCTGACTTCCTTAAATTTGGTTTCCGCGTCCGCGTCGCCCGGGTTAGCGTCTGGGTGATATTGTTTAGCGAGTTTGCGGTACGCCTTTTTAAGATCGTCTTCGTCAGCCGACTTACCTATTCCCAACACATCGTAATAATCCCTTTTTACAGCCATAAAGCGTTGATCATCCTTTATAAGTCGCTCGTCTTTTATTCATTTAAAAAGAGGCGGTTTCATAGCCGCCATACGCGAACGCGCCGCGCCAACCGCGCACTTTATTTTCCGACAGAGCCTAAGTTCCTCGACAAGTCTAAACGCGCGATTCCGCCGCCGCTTTGGGCGCGCGTAATCGCGCGCAATCGGCCGATACGCGCCCTCTGTCCGCCTTATTTTCATTCAGTTTCTAAGTATTTAGCGAATAAGCGTCTTCACGTCGTTTTCGCGGTGAACGGATAAGATTATTCCGCGTCAACCACGTCATCTTCCGGGCCGTAAGTAGGCTCTTCATCGCTTTGGCGGTCAGCGCTCGCCTGCTGATATAGTTTTGTAGACACTTCGTAAAAAACGGTCGTAAGCGATTCCGTCGCCGCTTTTAGCGCGTCTACGTCGGAGTCGGAAAGATTATCTATCGACGTCGATTCAGTAAGACGCTTAAGGTTGGCTAATTCGGTCTCTACGCGTTCTTTGTCCGTCGGATCAATTTTATCCGCGAGTTCTTTAAGCTGCTTTTCCGTCTGAAAGACCATTGAGTCGGCGTTATTTTTCGTGTCGATGGCTTCCTTGCGTTTTTTATCTTGTTCAGCGTACTGTTCAGCTTCTTTTACGGCGCGGTCTATCTCGTCGTCGTTCAGATTAGTGTTAGAGGTAATCGTAATGCGCTGCTCTTTGCCCGTTCCCAAATCTTTGGCTGAAACATGAACTATGCCGTTGGCGTCTATGTCGAAAATAACCTCGATTTGCGGCACGCCGCGCGGCGCGGGCGCTATGCCGTCCAAACGGAACTGCCCGAGCGTTTTGTTGTCTTTGGCAAGCTGGCGTTCGCCCTGTATAACGTGTATGTCAACGGCCGTTTGGTTGTCGGCAGCCGTAGAGAATACCTGGCTTTTTTTCGTCGGTATGGTGGTGTTTCTTTCTATAAGTTTCGTAGCCACGCCGCCAAGCGTTTCTATGCCAAGCGAAAGAGGAGTGACGTCCAACAGCAGTATGCTGCCGGCGCCCTCGTCGCCCGCAAGTTTGCCGCCCTGTATGGACGCGCCGACAGCGACGCATTCGTCCGGATTGACGCCTTTAAACGGTTCTTTGTTCGTAAGCTTTTTAACCGCTTCCTGTACGGCTATAATGCGCGTGGAGCCGCCGACAAGCAACACTTTGTCAAGCTCTCCGGCTGACATACCGGCGTCTTTCAGCGCCGTTTTCACAGGTCCCATCGTTTTTTCCACAAGATCCGCGGTCAGCTCGTCAAATTTCGCTCGCGTAAGCGTGATGTCCATATGTTTCGGGCCATCTTGATTCATTGTTATAAATGGCAGGTTGATATTGGAGTTTGTGACGTTTGAAAGCTCTATCTTTGACTTCTCAGCCGCTTCTTTGAGACGCTGCATAGCCGTCTTGTCTTTGCTTAGATCCATATTTTCCATCTTTTTAAACTCAGAGACAAGATGGTTTATTATCCTGTCGTCGAAGTCATCGCCGCCAAGTCGGTTGTTGCCGCTTGTCGCCAAGACCTCGATGACGCCTTCGCCGATGTCTATGATAGACACGTCAAACGTGCCGCCTCCCAAGTCGTATACCATTATCTTCTGTTCTTTCTCATTGTCAAGGCCATACGCGAGCGCGGCGGCCGTGGGTTCGTTTATTATGCGCTTCACATCGAGGCCCGCTATCTTGCCGGCGTCCTTCGTAGCCTGTCTCTGGCTGTCGGTGAAATAGGCCGGAACCGTTATCACCGCTTCAGTGACAGGTCCGCCGATATAGCTTTCCGCGTCTTTTTTAAGCTTTTGCAGTATCATGGCGGAAACTTCCTGTGGAGAATACGATTTGTCGCTGATCTTCACCTTATAGTCCGAACCCATTTTTCGTTTTATGGATATTATAGTGTTATCCGTATTCGTTATGGCCTGTCTTTTGGCCGTTTCGCCTACGAGCCGCTCGCCTGTTTTAGTGAAAGCGACTATGGACGGCGTAGTGCGCGCGCCTTCGCTGTTCGCGATTACGACCGGCTGGCCGCCTTCCATGACCGCGACGCATGAGTTGGTCGTCCCAAGATCAATGCCTATTATTTTACCCATTCGTACATTACCTCCTGATTTTTTTATCAGCGTTAAGACGTAGGGGAACAGCCCCTGAAATATATCCGCGGTTTTTTCGCGATTCTTCCGTACGTAACGTAACGTTTTGGCCGAGCGAATCGTTCTCTGCGAGCGCGGCGGATCTTTCTGTCAGTTAGCCACTTTAACCGCGGCGTAACGTATAATTTTGTCTTTGTATTTATAACCTTTTTGTAATTCTTCCGCTACAACGTTCTCGCCGAGCGATTCGTCCTCTATGTGCGCGACAGCGTTGTGGGCGTTAGGGTCAAACGGTTCCCCCGAGCATCGTATAGCCTCTACGCCTATGGCGTCAAACGCCGAGATGAGCTGGCGGTATATCATTTCCACGCCTTTGTAAAAGCCGCTTTCCTTATCGTCAGCCGCCGCTAGCGCCCGTTCAAAGCTATCGGCCGTTGGCAGCAACTTTTCCACGACGTCACGCACGCCGTCGTCGTACATGCTCGCTTTTTCTTTAATAGTCCTTTTCCTGAAGTTGTCAAATTCCGCGAGCGAGCGTTGCAGTTTATCAAGCAGTTCGGCGTTCTGAGCTTTATAGTCAATTGAGGTTTTGTCGTCTTGCGAAGCGTCGCCGAGTTTCGCGCATTCTTCGTCAATTATATCGTCAATATCAATTTCGTCGTCCTTTCGTGCGGTTTCTTCTTCCACGATTTTTCTCCTCGTATTATAATATAGTTTTTGCGGATATAAATCCGACGGAACCTATCCGCCGGTAAGAGATTTCAAAGCGGCGCGTATATTTTTCACCACTCCGTTCAAGAGCGAAACAACTTGTGAATAATTCATTCTTGTCGGACCGATTATGCCTATCGACGAATAATGGCCGCCTATATTCATTTTCGTTCTTATGATGCTACAGTCTCGAAGTTGTTCCAGACTATTTTCAGAGCCTATCACGACTTGCACATTATCCGTTTCATCCTGCCCCAACAGAGTTATAAGCATATCTTTCTCCTCAAGGGCGTTAAACACGGAACGCGCCTTATCAATATCAGAGAATTCAGGGAAAGCCAGGATGTTTTTAACGCCGCTCGTATAGAACTTTACATCTTCGTCGTCTTTTATAAGGTTTAGAATGGCGCTGAGCGCCGGCGCGAGAATTTTATTCCCCTCGTTTACGCGCGCCATTATTTTCTTTACAAGCTTATCGTCAATTTCGTCAAACATAAGCCCGGTCAGCGTGTCGTTCAAAACCTCCGAAAGCTCGTTAAGACGTTTGTAATCCGGCGCTTCCCGCACATGTATGATTTTATTTTTAATGACGTTATTGTCCGTTATAAGCATCATAACTACGGAATTTTCGTCCAAAGGCACGAGCTGAACGTGTTTTACGCGCGTTCGGTCGAGTTGCAGCTCTGAAACTATCGTCGTATATTTCGTCATAACGGATATAATGCGGGCCATATCGCGCATGATATGATCGACTTGGTTGACACGACTTAAAAAGGCTTGCTGCAACCGCATCGTCTCGTCTTGCGTAAGGTCGCGTTTGCGCATCATGCTATCTACGTAAAGTCTATACCCCTTGTCCGACGGAGCGCGCCCTGATGATATGTGCGGCTGAACGATAAGCCCCATGTCCTCAAGATCGCTCATTTCGTTGCGTATAGTGGCGGAGCTTATCCCGAGGTCATATTTTTTGGCGATCGTCCGTGAACCTATGGGTTCGGCGGTCTGAATGTAATCCGTAATAATTGCCTCTAGAATTCTGAGTTTCCGATCATTCAGGTTCACAAGATCACATCCCTACGTGATTTTAAAAACAACCGGATAAGCCGATATTACGCCGACAACTCCTTTGTCACAATGTCGTCATTTTCAAGTTGTTAGCGCTCTCTATGATTGAGCGCTAAAACATAATTATAAAGTATCACTAGTTTTTAAATCTGTCAAGCGCTTTTTAAGCGTCAGCGCTCTTTGCGTATATTCTTCGAATACGCGGCGTTCGCGCTTCCGCGTTCGGCGAAAAATCATTACAAAAATCCGCTGGAAGCGGGAACTAAAACAAGCTCTTAGAGCTTTTTTTAGTTTTCTCGATAATTTAACCCCTTTTATTTGCCCGGGCGAAAAGACATAGGCGCGAAGCGCGATAAAGTCTTTCCAAAAGCGCTTTCAAAGAACGGCGGCGGTTTCGGCTCTTTTCAAAAAGCGCTCCACGGCCTGCGCTAAAGCGGCGTTTTCCTCCAGAATTAAGCGCGGGTCGCGGTCAAGCGTGTCTTTAGCCGCTTCTTGGGCGATTTTCAGCGCCGAAATGTCCCTATATAGGTTAACTATTTTAAATTCAGGCAATCCGTGTTGTTTAACGCCAAAAAAATCCCCTGGTCCTCGCAAGTCAAGGTCCAACTCCGATATAGCGAATCCGTCCGTCGTATCCGTGAACGCCTTTACGCGGCGCTTAGTCGTCTCTGATTCGGAGTCGGTAATTAAAACGCAGTAAGATTTTTTTTGCCCTCGTCCCACGCGTCCGCGCAACTGGTGCAGTTGAGAAAGACCGAACCGTTCAGCGTTTTCGATAAGCGCGACAGTGGCGTTCGGCGCGTTTACGCCGACTTCTATTACGGTTGTAGAGACCAGGACGCTTATTTCGCCGCGCGCGAACCGCGCCATAACGTCATTTTTATCAATCGCGTTCATCTTACCGTGCAGGCGGGCGACAGTCAGGCCCGGCATGAGTTTGCGCGCCATATCGGCGTATCTTATGACGGACTGAGTCTCTTCGTTGTCTATCGCGGGACATATGACGTACGCTTGACCGCCGTTTCGCGCTTCTTTCTCTATAAAAGCGAAAACGCGTCTCCTATAAGCGCTTGTCACGGCATATGAGGAGATGGGGACGCGTCCGGGCGGAATTTCGTCTATTATTGAAATGTCCATGTCCGCGTACAGTATAAGGCCAAGCGTTCGCGGTATCGGCGTGGCGGACATCACAAGCGAGTGCGGCGAAAGTCCTTTATTGGCCAGCGCCGCGCGCTGCGCTACGCCGAACCTGTGCTGTTCGTCCGTTATCACGAGTGAAAGCGCGTAAAAAGCGACGCGCGGCTGTATAAGCGCATGCGTTCCTATTATTATTTGAACGGAACCGTCCTCTATGTCCGACAGCGCTTGTGATTTTTCGCGCCGGTTCAACGAGCCGACGAGCACGACCGCGTTTATGCCAAGCGGAGCGAAGGCGGACTCGAAAAATTTCATATGCTGGCGCGCTAAAACCTCCGTTGGCGCCATTATGGCCGCCTGTCCGCCGTTTTTGACCGCTATGTACGCCGCCGCGGCCATAATGGCGGTCTTTCCGGAACCGACGTCGCCTTGAACAAGCCTGTTCATGACATAGCCGGAACGCATGTCGGCCTCTATCTCGTCTAACGCGCGTCGCTGAGCGGCGGTGAAAGAAAAACCCAGTCGCCGCTCAAATGGAGAAACGTCGGTTTTTTCGCATGTAAAACGGGATACGCTTCTAAGTTCGCCCTTCATCTTTATCAGCGCGCACATAGTGACGAACATTTCTTCAAACGCGAGCCGCGCCCGCGCCTCTGAAAATTCGCGCGCGCTTTTTGGGAAATGAACGCCGAAAACCGCGCTCTCTTTCTCGCAAAGGCCGTATTTAAGGCGCGTTCTTTCCGGGACGCGGTCAACTATTCCGCCGCGAACGCCGTCGAGCGCGGTTTTTATAAACCCGCGCATCATTTTTTGAGAAATGCCGGCTGTTACAGGATACACCGGCGTTATGCGACCGAATGACAGAAGCGGTTTGGAGGAGCATTTTTCAAAGTCTGGCGCGCGCATCGTCTTTTTTCCAAAAAATTCTTCGACGCGCCCGCCGAATATATAAGTTTCGCCACGCCGAAACTGACGGCTTAAATAAGGCTGATTAATCCATATGGCCGACAACGCGCCGTCTTCGCCGCTAAGCGCGAGCGATGTGACTATTTTACCGTTAGACGGCGCGTTTTCGGCTGGCTTAGCGACGCGGGCTTTCACGGCGTTAAATTCGCCGGACGCCGCTTCTGACGGTTCGACGATCTTCGTTCTGTCCTCATAGTCTTTCGGGAAATGCTCTATGATATCTAAAACGTCACGTATGCCCATACGCCTTAAAAGCGCCAGCCTATGCGGGCCGATATTTTTCAATTCCGACGCCGGAGCGTTTATGTCCATTAGCGGCGCCTCCTTTTTCTCTCGCTTCTTTGACGCCAGACCTGTCCTGAAACCTGACTCCGGCGTTAGTTCGCCGTATAAGTTTACCATACATTTCACGTCAAACGGTATAACATCTTATGATTATCTAATAATAAAGCGAGGAATTGTAAAAAAATAATCTATACATTCGGCTTGCTCTTTCGCGCCCTGGCCGCCTTGCCGGGATACAAAATCGCCGCGCCGAAACGGAGGCGGGTCATGAGACCGTTTACAGACTCGGAGTTTACGCTGATACAAGATTACATAAAGAATAATTTCGGCATAAGCCTTAAGGACGACAAAAAATCTCTCATATATTCGCGTCTTCATAAAACGGTTGAAAGCGAAGGGCTTGATACCTTCGGCGAATATTTAGAATTTATAAAAAAAGACGGCGCCGGAATGAGCCGTCTTATAGACAAGATCGTGACGAACCATACGTATTTCATGCGGGAGACGGACCATTTCACGTTTTTCGAGCGGACGATATTGCCATATATAGAACGCGAATACGCTGTCTCCAGAGATCTGCGCCTATGGTGCGCCGGATGTTCGTCTGGCGAGGAAGCTTATACGCTGCAAATGATAACGCAAGATTATTTTGACGGAAAAATATGGGATACACGCATTCTCGCCACGGACATATCGGCCGCGGCTCTGGATAAAGCCGCGGCGGGGGCATATTCCAAATCCTCCGTCAAGAAATTACCCGCGAAGTGGATAAACCGCTATCTGAGTGAAGACGTCGGCGGCGACAGTTATTCCGTAAAAGACAACGTAAAAAGAAATATGATTTTCCGCAGGTTTAACCTTATGGACAACGCGTTCAGCTTTAAAAAGCCTTTTCAAGTTATATTCTGCCGAAACGTAATGATATATTTTGACGCCAAAACGAGAGAGGAGCTTATTGAAAAATTTTATAAGGCTACCGATAACGGCGGTTATTTGGTTTTAGGCCATTCGGAACAGATGTCCGCCGCCCATTCGAAGTTCAGTAGGGTGGCGCGGGCGATTTACAGGAAATAGCGGAACATCTGAAAGGGAAAATTTCTAATAATAAATCCTCAAGCGGCTAAAAATATTTTTAGACGTGTCGCGTTTGAAACCGTTAGTATATTGAAGGGGAACGAAACGGATGGCTGATTTTGACAGAAATTCAATGCTCGAGATGTTCGGCTTCGAGATGTCTCAGTTGGTTGAACAGCTGGAAAAAGTAATGATAGAGTCCGAATCAGGCTATAGTATGGAGCAAATAAACGAAGTGTTCCGTATAATGCACACTATAAAAGGCTC
>JAISER010000001.1 GCA_031263985.1 Clostridiales bacterium
CAGGTTTGCCATGATCGTTCCTCCTGATTTATCATCTTAATTATTTATGGATTAAAGATTTTAAGCCGATTCACTCTGTTTTTCCGCTGCAGCGTTCACAAGACGCGCGAATGTGGCTAACGGCGACTTAAACGAGCCGAGCAGTTTTGACAAAAGTTCGTCTTTCGACGGTATGCTGGCGATGGTTTTAACGCCGTTCCCGTCATAGACAGCGTTTTCGATAACGCCGGCTTTAAACTCTAGAGCGGGAATCGTTTTCATTTCCTTGATTATAACGCGCGCGCCGGCCACGGGGTCGTCATAACTCACGACAAGCGTTGTCGGGCCTTTCAAATACGCGCTAAGTCCTTCGAACGACGTGTCCTTTACCGCGAAATTTAAAAGCGCGTTTTTATAAACCTTGTAATCAACGCCCGCTTCGCGTAAATTCTTACGCAGCGCCGTATCCTGCTCAACCGTAAGCCCTCTTCCGTCTACGAGCACCGCTGAGGCCGCTTTTTGAAGCTTTTCCTTAATTTCATTAACCACAAGTTGCTTTTTCTCTATCTTAGGCATAGCGTCGCCTCCTTTGATAAATGTATTTATTTGGTCAATCAAAAAGCTCCTCCGCGAAAACGCGCGCGGACAGGAGCTTGAAAAGATACCTCGGCTGGCGTATATTAAGCCTGAAAGGCGCCTGCTGTCTGCGGTTCGCGTTATTCTGAAATTTTATTAGGGTTTACTTTTATACCCGGACCCATGGTGGACGCTAAGGCGACGCTCTTTAGATACTGACCCTTCGCCGCCGACGGTTTCGCTTTTATAATGGCGCTCATAAGCGTCCTAAAGTTGTCGATCAGTTTTTCAGAGCCGAACGACACTTTGCCGATAGGCACGTGTATTATGTTCGTTTTATCCAGACGATACTCTATTTTACCGGCTTTAATCTCCGCTACGGCTTTCGCCACATCGGGCGAAACCGTGCCCGCTTTCGGATTGGGCATAAGCCCTTTCGGACCAAGCGCTCGTCCCAGCCGGCCGACCACGCCCATCATGTCGGGGGTGGCGACGACCACATCGAATTCAAACCAATTTTCTTTTTGAATCTTCGTCATATACTCGTCTGAACCGGCGTAATCCGCGCCCGCCGCTAGCGCCTCCGCCACTCTATCTTCCTTAACGAAGACGAGAACCCGCGTTTTTTTGCCCGTGCCGTGCGGTAAGACGACGGCTCCGCGCACTTGTTGGTCGGCGTGTCTCGAATCGACGCCAAGTCGGATATGCGCCTCGACAGTTTCGTCGAACTTCGCCAAACTGGTTTTTTGAACAAGATCTACAGCTTCAGGAGCGTCATAAAGCGTCGTTTTGCTGATCAGTTTAGCCTTTTCCTGATATTTTTTACCGCGTTTCATATCTATCCCTCCGTTCCGACGTTTACTCGTCTTTAATCGTAATGCCCATGCTGCGCGCCGTACCGGCTACCATGCGCATGGCGGCCTCGACACTCGCGGCGTTTAAGTCGGGCATTTTAGTTTCGGCTATTTTGCGTAAATCGTCTTGTGAAACGGAAGCGACTTTTTGATTGTTAGGCTTGCTGGACCCGCTCTCGATCTTGCACGCTTTTTTTAAAAGAACCGCGGCGGGCGGCGTTTTCGTAATGAACGTATAACTTTTGTCCTGATATACGGTGATGACCACCGGGATTATAAGCCCGGCCTGCGATTGAGTTCTTTCGTTAAATTCCTTGCAAAAGCCCATTATGTTCACGCCGTGCTGTCCAAGCGCCGGGCCGACCGGCGGCGCGGGCGTAGCTTTCGCCGCGGGAATTTGCAATTTAACGTAGCCTGTTATCTTCTTCGCCATAAACGAACCTCCTATGTGGTATTAGCGGGACATTTCCCTTCCACTTTGGGGCCGAGACCCCTATATGATCTTTTGCACCTGAAGAAAGTCAAGCTCTACGGGCGTTTCGCGCCCGAATATGGAAAGCTTTACTATCACCGTGCGTTTGTTGCCGTTAACTTCCCTTATTATGCCGGTAGATTCCTCAAAAGGACCTGACATCACGCGAACGGTCTCGCCCGCCTCAAGATCTATAAGTTCTTCCGTTGATTCTATGCCCATCGCCAGAACTTCATCGTCCGTAAGCGGCACGGGCTTGGAGCCGGGTCCTACGAAACTCGTCACGCCGCGCGTATTGCGCACGACGTACCATGTGTCATCGTTCATAACCATTTTCAGTAAAACGTACCCGGGGAACACCTTACGCGGAACGACCTTTTTTTGACCGTTTTTCAGTTCTACGGATTCCTTCATGGGCACGAGCACCTTATGAATCTGTTCTTGCATATTTCGGTTCTCGACTATCTTTTCGATGTTGGCTTTGACCTTATTCTCGTAACCGGAGTAAGTATGCACAACATACCAGTTAGATTTATCTGACATCTCCATTACCTCAAATCAGGCGTTACAGACCTATCTTGTCGCCGTACGCCGCTATTAGATCGGCGAAAGCGCCCATGCCGAAGCCGAACAAGCTGTCATACGCTACGATAACCGCCCCTATTATGATGGACGTGAGCATTACCGTCACCGTTTGTTTAACAAGTTCTTGCCTGGACGGCCATATGACCTTGTTATATTCACCCTTTACTTCTTTAAAAAAAGCGCTGAAACGCTCCCCGATCGTTTTAGACGCGTTTTTGTCGCCGCGAGAAGGCGTTTTGCCGCGTTTTCGCCTAGGATCATCTTCAGTCGGCTCCATTTTTATCGAATCGGTTTCTTTCGAGTCCTCGCTCATCGGATACAAACCCGCTTTCATTAAACGCTGACGCGTTTACTTAGTCTTTTTCATGATGGCTTTTTTCGTTTAGTTTCTTTTATTTAGTTTCTCTATGCACCGTATGGCGGTTGCAAAAAGGACAATGTTTTTTTGTCTCCATTCTGTCGGGATGATTTTTTTTCTCTTTCATCGTGTTGTAATTCCTTTGCTTGCATTCAGTGCATGACAGCGTAATTTTCGTCCTCATAAAGATCACCCTTTCCGTTAACAAAAATCAAGACAAAACAAAAAAGCCCTCTAAAAGCTTTTTGTCAAACGAAGCAGCTAAAATTGTTCATATCAATCAAACATGATAGATTAACGACCGTTATACTATCATACAACGTCTTGTTTGTCAACTTAATATTTTTTCGCCGGTTATTTCATATTATTTCCTTTTTAAATATTGACGAAACTGGAAACAGTATGTTTGAGTTAAGCTTGGCGTTTCGCCGGCCGATGGCGGACGGCGCTCGTCGATTGTTGGAGGGATCGTATGGAAGAAGCTATAGAAAGCCGCGTATACTATTCCATCGATATAGGCGGACGCAGCGTGCCGTTTATAACGGACGCGGTCGTCGTTTCATGGATCGTGATGGCGATAATAATGATTTCCGTTTACTTTATGACGCGGCGGCTCAAAACCGTCCCTGACGGAAAGCAGAATTTAGCTGAATCGCTTGTGGAATTTATCAAAAACTTTACAAACGGGCAAATAGGTGAGAAACACGGAAAAGCGTTCGCGGCGTATCTCTGCACGGCGCTGCTGTTTCTGGCCGTAAGCAACGCTATTTCGATTATAAACATATTGCCGTCAGGCGAGACGTTAAGCGCGATTTTCCACAACCCGGCGCTCGTCAACTTTAAAATAGGGATTCTTCCGCCTACGAAAAACTTCAATGTGACGTTGTGTTTGGCGGTTTTCAGCATGGTCATAGTGATAGGCGCCGAGTTCAGGTACAAGGGCATAAAGGGATGGCTTAAAAGCTTTTATAAGCCTACGCCGGTTTCAGCGTTTATAAAAATTCTTGATTATGTCGTGCGCCCGATGTCGCTATGTATGCGATTGTTCGGTAATGTGTTGGGAGCGCTTATAGTCATGGAGCTTCTTTACCATGCCGTTCCTTTGTTCGCGCCCGCCGTATTCGGGGTATATTTCGACATTTTCGACGGGCTTTTACAAGCCTATGTGTTTGTGTTTTTGACCGCTCTCTATATAGCCGAGGCTGTCGAGACGGCGGAAGAATAAAAAAGAAATAAAAATGGGAGGCGTTGCGTAATGGAATTTAATTCATTGGCCACTGCGGCGGCCATAGCGGTGTTTACGGGCGTGGGGGCTGGCATAGGCATAGGCATAGCGACGGGCAAAGCTGTGGAAGGCATTTCGCGCCAGCCGGAAGCGTCGGGCAAAATCATGACGACGACCATTTTAGGCGCGGCGCTCGCGGAAGCGACCGCCATATACGGTTTCGTCATAGCGCTTATAATACTGTTCGTAAAATGGACTTAAACCAATAAAGGAAAGGATGGCGGACTATGTTAAACATAGATTTCACGTTTGTGTTTACGGCTATTAATTTCATAATACTCTATATGTTTATGAAAAAATTCCTTTTCGGCAAGCTGGGCGCGTTTATGCGGAGACGGGCGGAAGGCATAGAAACCGCCATCAATTCAAGCGAAAAAATGCGGCGCGACAGCGAAGCGATTTTATTAAAGTACGGAGGAATGCTTGACAACGCCAAAGACGAGGGTAAACGCATCGTGGACGGCGCTAAGGAACGCGCGGCGGTGGAATACGACAAGCTTATAACGGAAGCGAAAAAAGACGCTTCGATTATCGTAAGCAAGGCCCGTGAAGACGCCGCGCGGCGTGAAAACGAATTATTAAAGGAAATAAAAGAAAAAGCCGTATCGCTCGCGATAGACGCCGCGTCAAAAGTGCTTGAGGCGAACATGGACAACGCCAGAAACCGCTCCATAGTCGAAAAATTTCTGCACAGAGAGGAACTGGCGTCATGACTCCTTTGGCGCCGCGTTACGCCGAGGCGCTGTTTTGGGCGTCGCCGTCCGACGCGCGACAAATATACGACATTATATCATCTTTCGCTAACGAGATGAATTCGAACGCGGAGCTTAAAGACTTCCTGTTTAACCCTTCGATACGGAAAAGCGTGAAAACGGAAGCTATAGGCCAAATATGCGAAACCACGCCAGAGACGGCCCGAAAATTTTTATCGCTGCTTATGGACAAAGGCCGCTTAGCTATATTGCCGGACATAGCGGAAAGCTACGCGAAGATCATAGCCGAAAATGAGGGCGCGTTGAGGATCGCCGTATATTCCGCCGAACCGCTCGATGAGGCTCAACTCGAAACCATTAAAAACAAATATATTGAAAAACTTGGCGCCACAAACGCCGTTGTGGAAAATAAAACCGATCCGTCGCTGATGGGCGGCGTATGCGTGCAAATAGGCGACGAGCGCGTGGACGACACTATACGCGCGAAGCTGGCGAGTTTGCGCGAAGCTATGTTAGACGCTAACTAAGGAGGACTTCATTATGGTAATTAATCCAGAAGAAATCACCTCAATTATACGCAGGCAAATAGAAAATTATGGCGCGCGTCCGATTACGGACGAGGCCGGAACCGTAATTTCCGCGGGGGACGGCATAGCGCGCGTTTACGGTTTGTCAGGCTGTATGAGCGGCGAGCTTTTACGCTTTGAAAACGGCGCGTTGGGCATGGCGGTAAACCTTGAGGAAGACAATATAGGCTGCGTGCTTTTAGGCGACGAGGCGGGCGTCAAGGAGGGCGGCGTCGTAAAACGCGAGAAAACGATGGCGTCCGTTCCCGTCGGCGAAGAGTTGTTGGGCAGGGTCGTAAACGCTCTTGGCGATCCTATAGACGGCAAAGGTCCCTTGGAAACCCAGCTAACTCGCCCGATAGAATTCCCCGCTCCGACCGTCAACGACCGTAAAAGCGTCTCCGTGCCGCTTCAAACCGGAATTATGGCCGTGGACGCTATGATACCGATAGGGCGCGGTCAGCGCGAGCTAATCATAGGCGACAGACAAACGGGTAAAACGTCCATAGCAATTGACACGATAATAAATCAAAAGGACAAAGGCGTGTTTTGCGTATACGTGGCTATAGGACAGAAGAAGTCCACCGTCGCTTCCATAGCTTCCGCGCTTGAACGCCACGGCGCTTTGGAAAATACGATAATCGTCAACAGCGCCGCGAGCGATCCGGCGGCCATGCAATATATCGCGCCGTACTCCGGATGCGCTATGGCTGAGGAATTTATGTACGATCAACATAAAGACGTCCTTATAGTTTATGACGACCTGTCCAAACACGCGGTGGCGTACCGCGCGATGAGTTTGTTGCTTCGCCGTCCGCCTGGACGAGAAGCGTACCCGGGCGATGTTTTTTACCTTCATTCGCGGTTACTCGAACGCGCGGCGCGGCTAAGCGACGCGCGCGGCGGCGGCTCCATGACCGCCCTTCCCGTGATAGAGACGCAAGGCGGCGATTTTTCCGCTTATATCCCCACAAATGTCGTCTCTATAACCGACGGTCAAATATACCTTCAGCCAGACTTGTTCTTTTCCGGCCAGCGACCCGCCGTAAACGTCGGCATATCCGTCTCGCGCGTCGGGGGAGCCGCGCAGACTAAAGCTATAAAATCCGTATCAGGCTCTTTGCGCATAAGTCTCGCTCAATACCGCGATCTTGAAGTGTTCGCTCAGTTCGGATCGGATCTTGACAAAGCGACGCGCGAAAAACTGACGCACGGCGAACGACTTGTAGAGACGTTGAAACAGCCGAACTACAGTCCTCTATCTATGGAAGAGCAAACGATAATATTGTTTCTCGCGACAAGCGACGCGCTTATGGACATTCCTCTCGCCGATGTAAAACGCTTTAACGCTGAATATCTCATTTATGCGCGTCAAAATTACGCCGGCGTAATAAACGAAATCGCTTCGACGGGACAACTGTCGCCTGAAAACGCGTCGGAACTCAAAAAAGCCGCCGAGGAGCTTAAGGAAATATGGAAATGACAGCCATGCCGCTTTAAGAAAGACTTGAGCGCGGGTTTGCGTTCGTTATTAGAAAAAAATTGACAACCTTAGGGCTTCGATCCCGGACCCCGCGCCGCGCGTTTGCGCGGCTTCATTAAGCGATTGGACAGTTATAAAAAGTAAAGAGGAGGGAGGCGCGTCATGCCAGGTTTAAACGAGATAAAATCCCGTCTTGAAGGTGTGCGAGGCACGAAGCAGATAACGCGGGCTATGCGCCTTGTCTCCGTGTCGAAATCGCAGCGAGCGAAAGCGCAGCTTGTTGGCGCGACGCCTTTTTTCAATCAAGTTTCCGTCGCTATGAGCGAAATTTTATCCGCGCACGCGGACATAGAGTCGCCGTTTCTGATTAAACGCTCCGAAGGCCGCTCATTATGCCTGGTTATCGCGGGCGATAAGGGCATGGCGGGGCCTTATAACAACAATATAATCAAGTTTACGACCGCCAGCGTCGAGAAAAGCTCGTCAACGCTTCTTGTGGCCGGCTTTACGGGACGTTCCGCTTTGCGCAGACGCGGCTTCGATGTGGACGCCGATTTCACGTTTCCTGTCATGAATCCGAATTTACGCCGCGCGCGCGACGTTTCGGAGATTCTTACGGACAGGTATTTAAATGGAGGATACAATGAGGTTATAGTGATTTTTACGTTTATGGAAAGCGCCATGCGTCAGGAGCCTCGTCTGCTGCGCGTTTTGCCGCTGCGCCGTGAGAATTTCCTGGACGGCTTTACAAAAGCGGACGACGACGCGGATATAGTGAAATATGAGCCTGACGCGACTACGGTTTTTAACCACATTACGCCGCATTACGTCACCGGCGTGACTTACGGCGCGTTTGTGGAAGCGTTTTCAAGCGAACAGCAAGCTCGCATTATGGCTATGGATAACGCCACGAAGAGCGCGGACGACATTATATCGCGCCTTTCGCTTGAATATAACAGGGCGCGCCAAGCTCTGATAACGAGGGAGATAACGGAGATAGTAAGCGGTATGCCCGATTAGAAAGAGAGTGGTAAACGTTGAATTCCGGAACAGTTGTGCAAATTATAGGACCTGTTATAGACATACGCTTTGAAAGCGCGCCGGACATTTTAAACGCGGTGACGATAGAGCGCGGCGACGATACGAAAGTCGTATGTGAGGTTGTGCAGCACATGGGCGGCGGTTCCGCGCGGTGCGTGTCCATGATGTCAACGGAAGGCCTCTCGCGAGGCATGAGCGCGTTTGACACGGGCGCGCCCATAACGATCCCCGTAGGCGACGGCGCTCTGGGTCGCGTTTTGAACGCGCTTGGAGAGCCGCTTGACGAAAAAGGCCCGGTAATGTGCGAAAAGCGGTTGCCCATACATCGTATGCCGCCGAAATTTGAGGAATTGGAGTCCGGCGCGGAAATATTTGAAACGGGAATAAAGGTGATAGACTTGCTCGCGCCTTACCCCAAAGGCGGGAAAATAGGGCTTTTCGGCGGCGCGGGAGTAGGTAAGACAGTGCTTATACTTGAGCTAATACGTAACATAGCCACCGAATACGGCGGTTATTCCGTTTTTACCGGCGTGGGTGAGCGCTCCCGCGAAGGCAACGATCTCATACGGGAGATGACCGAATCGGGCGTTATCGATAAAACCGCGCTTGTGTTCGGGCAAATGAATGAGCCGCCGGGTTCGAGAATGCGCGTCGCTCTTACAGGGCTTACAATGGCGGAGTATTTTAGAGACGAGCTTGGCCAGGACGTTCTTTTGTTTATAGATAACATATTCCGTTTTATACAGGCCGGTTCAGAAGTTTCAGCTCTGCTGGGACGCGTGCCGTCCGCCGTCGGCTATCAGCCGACGCTCGCCACGGAGGTCGGCGCGCTCCAAGAGCGCATAACCTCAACCAAATCCGGCTCCATAACGTCAGTGCAGGCGGTTTATGTCCCGGCCGACGACCTGACGGACCCAGCGCCCGCCACGACGTTCGCGCATCTTGACGCTACGACCGTATTGTCCAGAAGCATTGTGGAAATGGGCATATACCCGGCGGTGGATCCGCTTGAATCGACATCGCGGGTTCTCACGCCGGAGATTATAGGTCAGTCGCATTATTCCACGGCGGAAAAAGTCAAAGAAACGCTTCAGCGTTATCGTGAGCTTCAAGATATAATATCCATTCTAGGCATGGACGATTTGCCGGAAGAGGACAAAATGACCGTCTACCGCGCGAGGAAGATACAGCGATTTTTATCTCAGCCGTTTTTCGTCGCTGAGGAATTCAGTTCATATAAAGGCAAACACGTGCCGGTAAAAGAGACTATTAACGGGTTTAAGGAAATACTTGACGGCAATATGGATAATATATCTGAAACGCATTTTTATATGAAAGGTTCTATAGATGAGGTTTACGAAAGCGCGCGAGCCGCGGGTGAAATAAAGTAACCCTGAAAGGATCGTTTTCATAATGGAGCTGCTAATTGAAACGCCTGAAAAAAAATTCTTTTCAGGGGAAGTTGAAAGCGTCATAGTGGACACTGTTGACGGAAAAATCGGAGTTTTATCCGGGCACGCGCCTACGGTGGCGGCGCTGGCGACTGGGCGCGTTCGCATCAAAA
>JAISER010000025.1 GCA_031263985.1 Clostridiales bacterium
ACAGCGCCTCAATTTTATACCGATCTTTTTCCGTAAGCTGTTTCCATTTCTTTGTCTTTGCGTTACTCTGTACTTGACTCATCGCGGTTCCTCCAGTCACTTTGTTGTCTCACAACTTCATTGTAACTGGTTTGGACCCCCGATGGGTCTTTTTTTATGCTTTTGGGCAATTCATTTTACAACTTGCCCCGCGAACGAATTCGATCACGAATTCGTTCGAACGCGCGGACGTAAAAAGTAATGGATTAAATTGGAAGCGCGTGATATAATGAAAAAACGGAGCTAACTTAAAGAGTCCGCAACCGTAATTATCATATGAAACCGTTAAAAATCCGGGTTACATAAACTGAGTGTTCGTAAAAGACATCTTTAATGACATAAAGAGGGAGGAGAATCATAATTGTATAAAGCAAGGAAAACGCTCGCGTGCATTACCCCCCAATCGAACAGCAAGCGGCTCATAGACAAAGCTTTTGACATTTCTCAAAACATCGGCGGCGAGCTTCACGTGTTGCACGTGGAAACCGGCGGAAATCTGTTCGTTTCGGAAGACTCCACAGCCCTGTTGCAGTCGCTCTTTAACTATGGAGCGCGTATGGGCGGCGCGGTTCACGGTCTAGCGGCGAACAACGCCGCTGACGCTATAATAAAATTCATAAAAGACGAAAAAATAACGAATGTGGTGGTTGGCAGCCCCTCTGACAGCCCACCTGTTAAACAATCGGACATCTACGCCCGGCTGGCGGCGACCGCGCCGCTCCTCGACATCACCGTGGTGAGCCAAGTAAACGCGTAACCAACGCTTATTGGCTAAATCGCGTCGAAATGGCGCGTTATATGTGATTTTCACAAACGCGGTTTAAAAAATGCGATTTATTTGGACAAATTATTCTTTTTGGTGTAGAATGCGATACGAGGGGCGTTTATGTAAATTTTATTCTTTAAATGGCCGGAACGCTAAAAACGATGAACGAGACTCTTAAACGCGGCGTCAAACGGACGCTTGAGCGGTATCGTTTTCAAGCGCTTCGACTATAACTTCACTAAGGAGGACTCTGAATTGGAGCTCTATAAAAGCTGGGTATCTAAAGCGTACGACAAAAACGGCCAAAGCGTAAAAAAAGTATGGGACAAGTACATCCCAAGCGAACAAAAGATATACGAAACGATCATTAAGAATAAAATTACGCGCATAGAGGGCTCTCCAAAAGATTTAGCCGAAAAATATGACGTCAGTTTAGATTATATATGCGGTTTTATAGACGGCGTGAACGAAGCCGCGTCAAACCCTATAAAGATTGAAGAGCTCGCGGAAGACCAGGAGCTTAATTTGGAATTCAGCCTTGAGGCGCTTTATAAAAAAATGGTCGAGTTTAAAGCGGACCATCTCTATAACCTGCCGGAATGGGACGATGTCATTTCACCGGAAGAACGCAAAAAATTGTACGATGAGCAAAAGCGTTCGCGCACCGTAATCAAAGCGCCGTCCCCGACGCGTAACGACCCGTGCCCGTGCGGCAGCGGGAAAAAATATAAAAAATGCTGCGGAATTCAGTGAATACGCTGGTTTTAAAATATAACGGCGAAAATGACGTTATAGCTAAAGCGGCCAGCGTCCTTAAAAAAGGCGGTCTTGTGGCGTTTCCCACGGAAACCGTTTACGGTCTTGGCGCTAACGGGCTTGACCCTGACGCAGCAAGTAAGATTTACGCCGCGAAGGGCCGTCCTGTCGATAATCCGCTTATATTGCACATAGCGAGCTTCGGCGACCTTGAAAGCGTCGTTTCGGAAATACCTGAAAAAGCTGAAAAATTGGCGCAAGCGTTCTGGCCCGGCCCATTGACTCTGGTCTTGAAAAAACATTCGCGCGTGCCTGACGCCGTAACGTGCGGACTGCCCGCCGCGGCCGTCCGGTTTCCAAAAAACCCTGTCGCCGCGAAGCTCATACGCGCGGCCGGGTTCCCTTTAGCCGCGCCGAGCGCCAACTCTTCCGGAAAGCCAAGCCCGACTAAAGCCAGCCATGTAGCTTTCGACCTTTCAGGCAAGATAGATATGATAGTGGACGGCGGCACCTGTTCTTTAGGGATAGAGTCCACTATTATCGACGCCTCGAAAAACGTCTTGCGCCTGTTGCGTCCGGGCGCCGTGACGCTTGAAGATATAGAGCGCGAAGTCGGAAGGATAGAAGCCGGCGCCTCAGTTGAAACCGCCGGCTTCGAAACCGCGCCTGAAGCGCCCGGCATGAAATATAAGCATTACTCGCCGCTCGCTTCCGTTACGGTAGTGTCCGGCGACCAGAAAAAGACAGTCGCTGAAATAGTCAAACGCGTAAAGCTCTCCGGCAAAAAGACAGGCGTTTTAACGACGGACGCCACAGCGCGTTTTTACGAAACGACTCCAACGCTTGTTATGTCGCTTGGTTCCGGCGCGAACGACGCGGCCAAAAATCTGTTCGCGACGCTGCGGCGGCTTGATTTTTACGGCGTAGAGGAAGTTTACGCCGAGGCTCTCGAAGAAACCGGCATTGGACTCGCCGTTATGAATCGGCTGAAAAAGGCCGCCGCCAACAATATAGTCTATGTTTAGACAAGCGAGCGAAAACGATAGGGTTGATATTATGCGTATCCTCTTCGTATGCACCGGCAATACATGCCGCAGCCCTATGGCGGAAGCCATGGCGCGGCGAATCTTTAAAGACAAGGATATCGAAATACTGTCGGCGGGCATCGCCTGTCCAAACGGAGCGCCGGCGTCGGAAAACGCCGCTCTGGTTATGAAAGAGCGAGGACTTGATATTTCCGGTCATAGGTCTCGCCCTGTCGACGCGGGACTGGCGCAATGGGCGGACGTGATACTGACCATGGGCGAGAGCCACAAAACTCGGCTAGAATCCGTTTTTTCTCTTCACAACGACAAAATCCTCACGCTTGCCGAATACGCGTTCGGCGAAAACCGCGACATAAGCGACCCGTTTTTTTATGGCTTAGACGTGTACAAACGCTGCGCGGGAGAGATATACGACGCGATATTGAAAATAGCGAAGCGTTTATAACCGCCTGATTCAAAGGCCTCGTGAGAAAAAAACATGCGGCTGACATTAAAAAATTATGGAGGATTTATGATTGCCATAGCCAGCGACCATGCCGGTTATAAATTAAAACTGGAGCTTATCGAACATTTTAAAAAAATCGGCGCGGAATTTAACGACTTGGGTCCTTATTGCGAAAAACCGACTGATTACCCTGTTTACGCGAAAGCGGCCGCCAAAACCGTGTTGGATAAAGAAGCGGATTTCGGCGTCCTCATATGCGGAACAGGCATAGGCGTTTCTATAGCGGCCAACAAAATTCGCGGCATAAGATGCGCGCTGTGCCATGACATATTTTCAGCCAAAGCCGCGCGCGCCCACAACGACGCCAATATGCTCGCGCTCGGCGGGAGGATGATCGGCGCCAGACTTGCCGCCGAAATCACAGACGCCTTTTTGAGTACGGCTTTTTCCGGCGAAGAGCGGCATAGGCGCAGAATAGACGCGCTTTGACGCCGCCGGCGAAATTTACGGCGAATGCCGAACTCAGTCTAAGAGCCCGTTTAATATCTCCATTTTGCGTCTTTTCGGCTTATTTTTCGCTACGCTTTGTCAGCGCTCTTGGCGTATATTCTTCTGATACGCGCGTTCGCGCTTCCGCGTTTGGCGAAAAATCATCGCAAAAATCCGATAAAATCGAGATCTTAAACAGGCTCTAAACCATAACCATCCGAACGGTCTTTTTCACGTCAGGCTTTATTGCGAAGCCTTGCCCGGCTCGGCTATGTTTCAAACTGAGTTCGGTATAAAAAGCGCGTCTTCAGAGATAAGGGGGAGTAGAAACGAAACATAACTGGGCTTTATACTTCGCGGCATTCGCCGCGGCTTTCATAATCTCGCTCGCGGCGACTCCTTTCGCCAGAAAAATATCGCTTAAACTTGAAGCGGTCGATTATCCGCGCGGAAGAGGAATGCATAAGGAACCTATCCCCCGAATGGGCGGCATAGCGATAGTCACGGGCTTTATGATCACAATGGCCGCGCTCTCCATTTTTATCCCCGAACTTAGGACAAAACAGTTCGCTGGCTTTATGGCCGGCGCATGCGTAATAACGTTTGTCGGCGCGCTCGACGACATGTTTACTCTAAAACCGGTTTCGAAATTGATCTATCAAATTATCGCGGCCGTGATAGTAATCGCTTCCGGAACGAAGATAAATTTTGTCATGTGGCCGTTCGCGGCTAATTTTAACGCGTTGAGCGCTCCTGTCACGCTCATTTGGATTATAGGAGTCACGAACGCCGTCAACCTCATCGACGGCATCGACGGATTGGCGGCCGGCGTAACGAGCATATCGGCCATATGCCTTACGATACTTTGCGTCATATCCGGCTCACCCATAGCCGTGGCGCTCACAGCTACGCTCGCGGGGAGTTGCTGCGGGTTTTTACCGCGCAATTTTAGTCCGGCCGAAGTCATAATGGGCGATACCGGAGCGCTTTTTTTAGGCTATGTGCTCGCCGTATCGTCCATAATAGGCGTGTTCAAAGGCTATGCGCTCCTCTCGTTAGTGACGGCGTGCTTTACGCTCGCCTTGCCTATCTTCGACACATTGTTCGCCCTGGCGCGCCGCGCCGCGAAGGGAAAACCCATTATGGGCGCGGACAGAGGTCATTTGCACCATAGACTAATAGACGCGGGCTTGTCACCCGGTCACGCGGTCGTCACTCTGTACGGACTGAGCGCGGTATGCGGCGTAATCGCTATAGTGATAGCTCTCAAAAACTTTATGGCGCTCTTAGTCGCCGTGATCTCAATATTCGTTTTCATAATTATGCTTTTCGCGTATCGGCGGCGCGTCAACTCGCAGAAAACCGAAAATAAAGCGACTGATCGCCAGTAGATACTAAGGAACTGTAAAAAATAATCTATACATTCGGTCTGCCCTTTTGCGCCCCGGCGCCTTTCCGAGACACAAAATCGCCGCGCCGACTGTACACTTTATTTTTTTACAATTTCTAACCTCAGCCTAAGAGCCTCTTCCAGATCTCGCTTTTAGCGGACTTTTGTGATGATTTTTCGCCAAACGCGGAAGCGCGAACGCCGCGTACTCAAAGAATATACGCAAAGAGCGCTAACAAATCGTATGAACCGAAAAGACGCTAAATGGAGATCTTGAACAGGCTCAAACCATAACCTATCCGAAACGGGGTTCTTTTCACGCCGGGCTTTCTTGCGAATCCCCGCCCGGTTTGACTATATTTCAAACCGAATTCCGTATTCAGTATAAAAAAAAGATTTGGCGAACGCCAAATCTTTTTTACCGTTTAATATATTTTCATGGGCAACCTTAAAAAATAACATCTCCAGACAGCGGAAGCGGGCTTAGCGAGAAACGGAGCGTGGCGAAAGACCAACGCCGTTCTTGGGCGGAGGCCGTGAGCTAAGCGCAGTTTCGAAGCGAGACCGCCCCCCCGCGTCCGAGCGAAGCGCGGGCGCAAACATAGGATGCCAATCCCATCTCTATGAGGTGAATTTAACCGCATCCGCCATATTACAAACGCGGACAGCGCCCATATTTTATCCGGAAACGAAGTTTCCGGGGGAAAGTTCTTTGCCCGGCTTTCTTTCAAGAAAGCCGGCGGGCGTGGGCAGCGCCCACGGTTTTAACGCATAACCGCCGTCAGACGCAGACTCCGCTCACGGTTTCGATTCAATAAACAAGCCTGCCCTGAAGCCAGCAATTACCCAAAAAGCGCATGCCTACAGACGGCGCCCCTATCAAATCAACCTCATTGATGTATATCTCTATCGGCGTACCGGTAACATTCACGATTATACGAAAAACGCCTTCGTTCGTCTTGCGGTTAACAAGCTTTTCAAAAAGCTCTATCTCTCCCAAAAGAGAATAGCATGTATCGTCGTTTTCATTCGGTATAAAAAAGCCCTCCACGACGGACAGAAAATCTTCCGTCTTAAGGCGCTCTCGCATAACTTCCGTAGTTTCAGACTCTTGTATCTTCAAAAGCTCTTTCGCTTCACTATCGCCTTGGCGCACCTTATGCATAAGCTCACGATAGAAGAGATCCTCTTCATAGCGCAATTTTTCACTATATTCATCTTTTATAACCGGCAAAACGATAGTTCCGTTTAAAGATAACCCCGCTATGTTAACCTTGTTGGACTTCGGCGGCGTTTTGTCAGCGTCAAGGTAGTCAAGCGCGTTTTGCAGGTGAAATACAAGCTCGTTTCCGGTCTGTTCATCTTCAGCGATAATTACGTAAACGTTATCCTCGCTGTTTTCAATTTCGATATAGCTGCAAAACATGTCGCGCTCCGCCACGGCGTAAGGCGCGCACCTATCTATAGTGACCTCTTCCTGTTCGCCGATATCGCCGCGCAGCGCAAGACCGAACCGCTCTCCGAATCGTTTATAATATTCAATGTAAGTGTCCGAATTATTTCTGCCCAATATATATTGCTCGTCAGGGTTGGCCGATACAAACCTGATTAAGCTGTTGAGGCTTGCGTCGGTGTTCGCTTCGCCAAGGCCTATCGCTCTTAGATATTCGTTCAAACCGTACCCTTCCTCCGCCCATTATTTTTTCTCTTTTTAAACCGCTACTATTATAATACAATTAAGCTCAATAATCAAACATCTTAGCGCGTATATTTAGCGTTTTCTTTCGCCAAAAATTTGCGGGAATAGCCGCCTGATTATGATTTGCGCGAAATCGTGATATTTAGTGTTGAAATAATCCCGCCGTTAATATATACTATAATTCGACATATACGGCGCGATAGTTGACTATAGCGCAATTGATTGGGGCGCGTTATATAATGAAAAGTCAACGCCTGTTCTTCCCGCGCGACGGCTCGCGGAGCGAAAGCCCCGAGTTTATCATGTGCGACAATATCTTTCACGATATGAAAACCCCGCTTAGCTTAATGTATATGAACATACAGCTCCTTGAAAAATTGTGCGATGATAACGACAATGTCTTCGGCCATGTAAAGAGCCTGAAAAACAACTGGTTCCAAATTATGAAAATGGTAAATGACGCTTCCGACAGTCTTAAGATTATGTCCGGCGAGATTATGCCCGTTCTGAAAAATCATGATATAATAAAGCTGATAATCCAAATAGCCGAATCCGCCAAACTGCTGTCCGGGCGAAAAAACGTTCATTTCACCTTCAAATGCGACGCTGAAAAGAAAATTATGGCGATCGACAAGGAGATAGTAGAGCGCATTACTCTCAACCTGTTGTCAAACGCTTATAAACGCTCTCCTGAAGGAGGGGAAGTGACGCTCGAGGCTTTGGACTATAAAAGCATGTTCGTTATAAAAACGCGTGACGACGGCTCTTCGGACGACATGGAAAAGATATGGCGAACGCTGAACGCGGGCGACGCGTTCGGCCCTGACATCCCTAAAAGTTATCTGTGGTTTTTCGTAGTAAGGCAGCTCGCGGGCCTCATAGGCGGCGACGCGCTTGTGCAAGACGGCGCGAAAGGCGGCGTGGAAACGCTTGTGACGCTTCCTGTGATGCTTTTGGCGGACGATTCGCCGTCGCGCGGAATGCAGGACAGCTTCTATAACGATAATATTTTTCAGATAGAATTATCGGACGATTACTACTAAAGCTTACGCTGAGTTTGTCACGAAACTTTAGCGGCGTATAATAAACGTTATCAGCGGTTAGAACTGTAGTTTTGGGAAAAAAATTGAATAAAGCGCCGCTTCGCTTGAAAGAATGAGTTTATTACTCTTAACGTGTTCTAGCCCATGATTTTTTCTAAAAAAACGACATAGTGAAGTAAATCGTTTAATTTACGAAAGACTTCGCGGGCGACGCCTCCGCGACGGATTCTATAGACTGATTTATCATACGCATTTATGCGTAAACCGCGGAAACGCGCTTCTATGACACGCCGTTAAAGTTTGCGCCACATAAATAATCCACGTAAAAAATAATACGTTAAACAGCTAAATACACTATAATTTCCATATATATATTTTCTCGCCAAATTCATGACGCGGCTTCAGCGGCATATAATAATGTTACCATAAGCCGAAGCGGCGCCTTTAGGAAAACCGTACAAACCGCCATTGCGGTTGAAAGGAGGGATCTGTCGCGCCAGCGTTTTTTAATAACCATTCCTTAAAAAATTAAATAGCAAAGGAGATCGTTTAATTTATGGAAGACTTTCAACCTAATGAACCTTCTAAGCCGGATTTTACTCCTCATTATGACAAGCCCGCCGTAAGCGACGCCTCTGTGATGGGGTTTGGCGACTGGCTCATCACTCTTATTATATTGGCTATACCGTGCGTGAACATAATTATGCTGATTGTTTGGGCTGTCAGCGGTTCCGGAAACGTAAACCGCAGAAATTTTTGCCGCGCGTCACTTGTAGTGACGGTGATCTTGTCGGTCTTAGCCTCAATACTCATCGCAACTTTAGGGGCCGCTATGTTCACTTTATTTTCATCCGCGGCCTATCAAAACCCCACCGCTGTCGAAGAACTTTTTGAAGAATACAACGACTATTACAACGACGGAATAGAATACTAAAAAACCGGCTTGTAAATTAGCCGGCATTCCGTTGCGGACGATTTCTATGGTAAGTAAACGATTTTACGCCGGGTGAAGAGGTCTTCGCCCGGATATTTTAATTGACTCGCGAAGCATAGGGGGGTTCATCATGCCGCAAGACTATAACATGGACATAAATGAATTCAATAATATAACGAAGTCTCTATTGTCAAGCTACAAAAAACATTCGGGCAACGAATTGTCCACGCCGGATTTTTTCCCTGACAGGACAAGCGTAACGGAAGTGGTCGAAACGCTTCGTCAGCTTGTGTTCCCCGGGTATTTCGACAAGCACGCGGTCGGACTGGAATATTCCGAATACCGCATAGGCACGCTCCTTTTCGAAGTGAAGCAAAAACTGCAAAAACAGATATACCGAGTGTTAATCCATCAGAATGAAGAAACCGACCGGAAAATCATATCTGACCGAGCGCGCGAAATAAGCTCCGCGTTTTTGAAAAAGATACCCGACATACGCGAGACGCTTCTGACCGATGTAAGCGCGGTGTTTGAAGGCGACCCCGCCGCGAAGAACAAGCACGAAATAATATTCGCGTACCCGGGCATGTTAGCCGTGAGCGTTTACCGCCTGGCTCACGAACTATACGCTATGTCCGTGCCTCTTATCCCGCGCATTATGACCGAATACGCCCATAGCTTTACAGGCATCGATATAAATCCCGGCGCAAAGATCGGGCGTTATTTTTTCATGGATCACGGAACGGGCATTGTGATAGGCGAGACGACAGAGATTGGAAATTATGTAAAAATTTACCAAGGGGTGACGGTAGGCGCCGTGTCCACGCGCGGAGGGCAAAGCTTGCGCGGTAAGAAGCGCCATCCGACGCTTGAGGACTACGTAACCGTATATTCCGGCGCGTCCATACTCGGCGGCGACACGATAATAGGACGCGGCTCCGTAATAGGCAGCAACACGTTCATCACGCGTTCCGTACCGCCTAACACGCGCGTAAGCATAAAAGCCCCTGAGCTGACTTACAAGGAAACGACGGAAGAGTTGGACTACACTCAATGAAAACGATTATTCAGCCATTTCTATCGTGGCGGAAAAAACCCGGTGCTTCAGAACTTCCGTGACTGTGACGCGCAAATTCTTATAATCGAATTGCTCGCCGGTCACGGGAACGCGGCCTAGCTCCTCAACTATCCAACCGCCGACGGTCACGGACTCCGCCTGTTCATCTTTAAGCCCGAATATTTCAAACATGTCGTCGATGTCAGCGTCGCCTTTGAACCGCCAGCAATTTTCGTCAAGCTGTTCGATCTCCTGAACGACCTCGTCATGTTCATCCCATATCTCGCCGACAAGCTCTTCCACGATGTCCTCTATCGTTACAATGCCTACCGTGCCGCCAAATTCGTCCACTACAACAGCTAGGTGCGTCTTATTTTGCTGCAACTCAACGAGCAGTTTCGATATTTTAACCGACTTTGTGACGAATATCACCGGACGTATTATGCTTTCAAGTGGCTGACCCAGCGTTTCAACCATATAAAAAAAGTCTATGTTGAGAGCTAGACCGATTATGTTGTCTATAGATTCCTCGTATATAGGCAAACGGGAATAGCCCGTTTCACGAAAGATCGCCGTAATGTCCTCCGTAGAGCTGTCTTTTGACACGGCGCGCACGTCAACGCGCGGCGTGCAGATATCCGCGGCCTCTAAGTCGTCAAACTCTATCACGGAGCGTATCATTTCCTCTTCCTGCTCGTTTATTCCGCCCTCCTGGCGCGCTTCTCCGACGAATGAAAGCAGCTCCTCTTCCGTGATCGACGTTTGGTCCGTAACCTTAAACAACTTTATGAGCAACCGCTCCCAAAACGAAACAAGCGCGCTTATCGGCGCGAAAAAGCCATGAAACAGTCTGAAAACCGGCAAAAACGCGATTATAAAACCCTCAGGCCGCTTCTTCACCAGCGTTTTCGGCAAAACGACGCAAAAAACCAGCAACGTCGCCGCCGCGGCGGCTATGGCCGTTATGGAAGCGTATTTTTGGCCCATGACCGGCCTGAATAAAATCAGCGTCGTAACCGACGCGGCCACGACGCATAGCGTCTCGCCCGTCATAACGACATACGCGAAACTATCACGTTCTTCCAAAATTTCGATAGCCTTCGCGGCCTTTTCTCCGGCGCTCTTAAGACGCGTTTTGCTGACATGAAGGCACGCCGACTCCCACGCTGAAAAAAAAGCCGCCAGAACAAGCAAAACTATCAAAACGATAATAAGCGCGACGTAATTGTCCATAAACGACTATGATCTCCCGGACAAAAGGCGGGGGTTAACCGCATACATTTGCGTTTGTTTGTTAAACATTATATCATCCAATATCCGCGTTGTAAACACGCGCGTAAAAAAACCGACGCGAACGCCCCGTCCTTCATAATCGATGAAAAACGGAGCGTAACAGACAGCTCAGGCTTCGACCGGCACAGTAACGTTCACGCCCGCCGGAACCCTCGAAACGGAAACGCGCTCGTTTTCCATGTTCCTGAAAGCGGCGGAAAGCATCAGTTTTATGCGGTTAAGTTGGTTCACCTCGCTGGCGCCGGGGTCATAGTCCACAGCCACAATGTTGGCGAGCGGGTATTTTCGCTTCAGCTCTTTTATCACGCCCTTGCCGGTAACGTGGTTCGGCAGGCAAGCGAACGGTTGAGCGCAAACGATATTTTGCGTCCCGGAACGTATAAGCTCGACCATTTCAGCGGTAAGAAACCATCCTTCGCCCGTCTGGTTGCCGAGCGACACGATAGGTTCGGCGTATTCGCCAAGCTTTTTAATGTCGCATGGCGGCTCGAACCGCGCGCTCTTCTCCAACGCTTCGCGCATCGCCTTCCTATAAAAATTTAAAGCGGCTATGATCGCGTTTGACGCGACCGAACCCGTCTTTGAAAAACGGAAATATCTCTCTTTATAATTAGCGTTATACAGGCTATATGTAAGAAAATCCATAAGATCCGGCACGACCGCTTCAGCGCCTTCGTTTTCAAGCAACGCCACTATGTCGTTGTTGGCGGTCGGGTGATACTTTACCAAAATCTCTCCCACGACGCCGACGCGAGGCTTTTTAACGTTTCTAAGCGGCAAGACGTCGAAATCATGTATTATGCCGCGGACGTTGCGTTTAAACTCGCTAAACCCGGCTTTGCCCAAAGAACGTTTGCACGTCTCGTTCCACTTATCGTACAGCGCGTTAGCGCTGCCCGGCTCTTTTTCATAAGGCCGCGTCTTGTACAGCGTTCTCATGAACAAGTCGCCGTAAACGAGCGCCTGGATCAAAGCGTTAAGCAAGCTTGGCGTATACTTCATGCCGGGATTTTTCTCCAACCCGCCCGCGTTTACGGAAACGACAGGCACATGAGCGAACCCTGCGTTTTCCAGCGCCTTGCGTATGAACGAAACATAGTTCGTCGCGCGGCATCCTCCGCCCGTCTGGCTCATAAGCACAGACACGTTGTCCACGTCGTATTTACCGGATTTAAGCGCGTTTATTACCTGCCCGACCACTATCAAGGACGGATAGCACGCGTCATTGTTCACGTATACAAGACCGGTATCGACGGAGCTTTTATCCATAGCCGGCATCACTTCGACGTTATAGCCGTTGGCCGTCATAGCCTCTCGTATAAGGTCGAAATGCAACGGCGCCATTTGCGGCATAAGCAGCGTGTGCGTCTTGCGCATATTCTTCGTAAACACGACTCGTCCGCGGCGTTTCAGTCTTTTTACCGACGTCTTAATCGCGCCTTTTTTAGCGCGTTCGTCGAGCGCGGCGAACAGCGATCGCATCCTTATTTTGACCGAGCCAAGGTTATTCACTTCATCTATCTTTAACAGCGTGTATATCTTAGAGGAAGCGTCCAAGAGGGTCTTCACCTCGTCCGAGGTGACAGCGTCCAGCCCGCAGCCAAACGACGTAAGCTGCACCAGCTCCACATTCTCCTCTTCGACGCTGGCGCAGGCGTAAAGCCTCGAATGGTATGACCATTGATCGCGCACGCCCAGCGGCCGTTCGACTTTGGCTATGTGCGCCACGGAATCTTCCGTTAAAACAGCCGCGCCATAGCTTACTATAAGCTCCGGAATGCCGTGGTTTATTTCAGGGTCAGCGTGATACGGCCGGCCCGCCAATATGACTCCGCGCATACCTTTTTCCTTTATATGTTCGAGCGCTCGCTCTCCCTCAGCGCGCATGGCGGCTCTGAACCTGTCTTGCTCCGCCCATCCTTCCTCTACGGCCAAGTCTATCTCTCGCTTGGGTATGTCGGGGAAAACTTCGCGCATACGTTCGGCGAGCGACTTTTTATCGGCGAGCGATATGAACGGGTTGCGGTAATCTATGCCCTTCTCGCGAATGTCCTCGACATTGTTCTTTATATTTTCGGAATATGACGTAACTATAGGGCAGTTATAGTTATTGTCCGCGTCCTTTATCTCCTTGCGCTCATACGCTACGCTTGGGTAAAATATGAACTTTACGCCCGAATTGATAAGCGACATGACATGTCCGTGCGCGAGCTTCGCGGGATAGCACGCCGACTCGCTCGGTATCGAATCTATGCCGGCCTCGTACAACGCGCGCGACGAGCGCGGCGAAAGCTCGACCCTGTAGCCCAAAGCCGTAAAAAACCCGAACCACAGAGGATAGTTTTCAAACATATTCAGCGCCCGCGGTATGCCTACCGTCCCGCGCCGCGCCTGTTCCGACGGCAAAGGCTCTCTGTCGAACAGCAGCTTTAATTTATAGTCAAAGAGATTCGGTATGTCCGCATTGTTTTCGCTTGATTTACCCGCGCCTTTTTCGCAGCGGTTTCCGGAAAGGAAAACGCGTCCGCCGGAAAATTTATTTATAGTCAGCAGACAACTGTTTGAACACGCTTTGCATCGGCTCAGCGATCCTTCCGTTTTAAGTTCTCTAAGCTCTTCGCGCGACAAAATCGAAGACGCGCGGCCCGGCTCCATGCGTTCCCGCGCTATGCGCGACGCGCCGAACGCGCCCATTATCCCAGCGATGTCCGGGCGGACGGCTTCGCGACGGCTTATAAGCTCGAAACATCTTAAAACCGCGTCGTTGTGAAACGTACCGCCTTGCACGACAAGCTTCCCGCCCATTTGCGTCGGATCGGTAATTTTAATTACTTTTTGCAAAGCGTTTTTGATGACAGAATAAGAAAGGCCGGCGGAGATATCAGCCACTTCCGCGCCTTCCTTCTGCGCCTGTTTCACGCGGGAGTTCATAAACACCGTACACCGCGAACCCAAGTCCACCGGGTTTTTCGCGAATAGCGCTATTTTGGCGAATTCCGACACAGGCATATCAAGCGAGCTGGCGAACGTCTCTATAAAAGAACCGCAGCCGGCCGAACACGCTTCGTTCAACAGCACGCTGTCTATAACGCCGTCTTTAACGCGCATGCATTTCATATCCTGGCCGCCGATATCTAAGATAAAATCGACATCCGGCTCGAAAAACGCGGCGGCTTTGTAGTGCGCCACCGTTTCTATCTCGCCTATATCGACGTTGAGCGCGGTCTTTATAAGCCCTTCCCCGTAACCCGTCACACAGGAGTTCCTTATGACGGCGGTCGCCGGCAAAATGTCGTAAACCTTCGTCAGCGATTCGGAGATTACTTTAAGCGGGCTGCCTTCGTTGCTTTTGTAGCGCGAATAAAGCAGCTCCCCGTTTTCGCCCGTAACCGCTATTTTCGTCGTGGTCGAACCCGCGTCAATGCCTAAAAAGACGTCGCCTTCATAGACGGCGATGTCCCCGCGCGCGACACGGCGCGACTCATGGCGAGCCTTAAACGACAAATATTCCTGTTCGCCGCGAAACAACGGATCCAGCCTGTTTATTTCAAAATCCGCCGTTTGATTCAAGGTAAGATTGTTTATCAGCGTGTCAAAGTCCGTATCCTTCTCGTCGCCCGCGCTTACGGCGGCTCCTATCGCCGCGAAGAGATGCGAATTTTCCGGCGTAAGCGCCTCGTCATCAGCCAGTTTTAAAACGTCTATGAACCGCTGGCGAAGCGACGGCAAAAAATGAAGCGGTCCGCCCAAAAAGCAAACCTTCCCTTTTATTGGCTTGCCGCACGCAAGCCCGCTTATCGTCTGGCTGACGACGGCCTGAAACACGGACATGGCTAAGTCCGGCTTAGCGGCTCCGTCGTTTATAAGCGGCTGTATGTCGCTTTTGGCGAAAACGCCGCAACGCGCCGCTATCGGGTATATGGTCGAGTATTTCGAGGCCATCTCGTCAAGCCCTGACGCGTCGGTCCGCAGCAACGCAGCCATTTGATCTATGAAGGAACCCGTGCCGCCCGCGCAGATGCCGTTCATGCGCTGTTCGATTCCTCCCTTGAAATATATTATCTTCGCGTCCTCGCCGCCGATTTCAATGGCTACGTCCGTTTCCGGAGCGCGGCGGGCCACGCAGTTCGACACCGCGACGACTTCTTGCACGAAAGACAAGCCCGCCCATTTGGCAAGCGAAAGCCCCCCGGAACCGGTTATCATGGCCTTAAACGAGACGCCGCCCAACCTTTCCCGCGCTTCTTTGACCATGCCCAGCAATGTTTCCCGTATATTTGAAAAATGCCTTTGATATTTCGAAAAGATAATATCGCCCGCCCTATCCGCGACAGCGATTTTAATGGTCGTGGAACCGATGTCCACCCCTAACCCATAGCCTGTCATTCACATTCCCCCATTCATGCGCCGCGCGCAATTAACAATGACTATTTATTAGTATATGTTATTCTACGGCTAAAAGCAAGCGTATTATAATGGCAGCGCCGTTTCAGCCGCCGCATTCAGTTGTGAAATAATAACGCAAACAATTTATGCCGGTGTAATTTTGTAATTCCATGCTCCAAAAGGCGGTATTTTAACGAAGAGATAGTTTCAAACTCTTCATCCGTAACATTTTCGGCAAATTTATATTCAGTGTCGTCGCGGACACAAATTACTTCAAGCCTGGTTGTTGTTTTCGCGGAACCGATTAAGTCAACGGCGGTCCGCACATCAACAAAAGGCTTGCCTTTCCAATTTGCGGATATGTAGCGAAACAGCCGATGATCAACCTTGTGCCACTTTGAAGCGCCGCTCGGGCAGTGTGAAACTACAATCTCGACACCTACGCGATTGGCGAATTCTTGCAACTGGTATTTCCACATTCGCGCTCTGTAACCGTTGCTTCCGCCGGAGTCGCAAGTTATGTATATTCCGCCGTGATTCGGAAAGGCGCGCTTACCGACTGTCTCCCACCAACGCGATACGCTCTCAACCGCGAACTCGCTTGTGTCGTGATTTGCGCCTACATTTACGAAACCTATGTTGTCGTTTAAATTATAAACTCCGTACGGCGAAATTTTACCAAGTTCTTCAATCGGGAAATCATGGTCCCGAACCTTTCGCGGGTCTCTTTTATGACGGCATTCCTGCCCGCTGTCGTTGAAATTTCCGATGTTTTCCTTCTTTTTCGCCTCGATGGAGATTACCGGGCCGCCCGCCTTTAAGTATCTCGCCGCCGTGTCGTTTATGTGTTCAAACTGCGCATTCCTGTCGGGACGCGGTTCTCCGGCCTGTAATATTTTTTGATTCGTCCGCTTGCTGTAATCCATCGAATCAAGAATCTTACCGACTGTTTTGTAACTCACGGTTATTCCCTGTGATTCTAATTCGGCTTCAATTTTCCGTAAACTTTTTGTTGTATACTACAGCGCGCGCTCCGGACCTCCGCCGTTTCTTCGCGCTTTCCCATTTATTGTTTTTTCTTCCCTTAATTCTTCAATTCCCTTTGTGATCGTCGCGCGCGATACCCCTGTAATTCGACTGACTTTATTCACGCCTCCATATCCTGCAGACTTCGCAAAATCCGTTCTTCCATACCGTTTTCACCCCCATGCTCTTGTATTGAAAACAATATATTTCACAAGTCCTAACCACCTCTAAGATCCTGTTCGAAATCTCGCTTTTAGCGGGTTTTTGTGATGATTTTTCGCCAAACGCGGAAGCGCGAACGCCGCGTATTCGAAGAATATACGCAAAGAGCGCTGACAAAACGTGGCGGGAAATAAGCCGAAAAGACGCGAATTGGAGATCTTGAACAGGCTCTAAGCCAAAAAATCCACAAACACAAAGTTGCATACGTCAGCGCCTTTTTCCGTCAACGCCACGTTTTTCCCGTCCGTAATCAAAAGCCCGTTTCGCACGTGTTTATCCACCGCCTCCCCGAACGTCTCAAACAGACCCTCACCGAACTCATCATAAAAATCACCCGCGTTTACCCCTCTCGTCAAACGCAGCCCCAAAAACATAAATTCCTCCATAGCCTCTCTTTCGCTCAGAAGATCCCAGCCGGCCTTCGCGCTTCCGTCCGACTCGATATACAGGCGCAAATCACTCGTGTTCGAACTCCTCGCGTTTCGTATGAACGAATGAGCGTTAAGCCCGAAGCCCGCGTATTCGCCGCGCCGCCAGTAAAGCTCGTTATGCCTGCATTCGAAGCCTGGCTTCGCGAAGTTGGATATTTCATATTGCGAATACCCCTCACCCGCCAAATACCGTCTTATCGCGTAATACATAGCGCGGTCGGTTTCGTCGTCGGTTCGGCGCATGTCCAGCGCCCTGCCGAAATGCGTATTCTCCTCTATCGTAAGCGAATACGCCGAAACATGCGTAACGCCAATGTTCGTCAAAAACTCTAGCGTGTCCAGTATGTCACGCTCCGTCTGGCCCGGCAGAGAAAACATCATGTCCGCGTTTATATTGCGAAACCCGGCGTTTTGGGCGGATTCCGCGCATAGGGCGATTTCTTCACGCGTATGGACGCGTCCCAGCGTTTTAAGTATGTCGTTTTGCGCGGCCTGCGCCCCCACGCTCAGCCTGTTCGCGCCCGCTTCCAGCAAAACGTCAAAGCGCGCGGAAACGCCAGGGTTCGTCTCAACCGTTATCTCGGCGTCCGTATCGACGGAAAAACGCTCGAAAACGGCGTTCAAGATAGCCGCCAAACTCTCCGCCGGCAACATCGTAGGCGTGCCTCCGCCTATATACACGCTGCCTACCGTCGGCAAATCACAGTCAAAATTTCTGATTTCATTCAAAAGAGCGGCTTTGTACGGTTCAAAGCTCCGTTCCGCGCCGGCGAACGACGTAAAGTCGCAATAATTGCATTTCGACGCGCAAAAAGGCACATGCACGTATACGCCCGCCGTCTTCATCGACTTTCATCCTTAAAAAAGCCCGCGCTCTCGTCAGGCGTTATATAAATAGTGCGATAATTATCATAAATAACCATGCCCGGTTTGGCGCCGTTCGGCTTTTTAACGTTCATCCGAGCCGTATAGTCAACAGGCACGCCGCTTCCGGCCCGTCCTTTCGAGAACCACGCCGCCAACTCCGCGGCGCGAAGCAGCGTCGCCTCCGGCACGTCCGCCCCGCCGGAGCGCACTATCACATGGGACCCCGGAATATCCTTCGTATGGAACCACAAGTCGTTTTTGGCGGCGAAACGCATAGTAAGCTCGTCGTTTTGCCGATTGTTCTTTCCAACATAGATATCAAAGCCGTCCGGCGACGTAAAACGCATTGGCTCGGATTTCCGCGGTTTGATATTCTTCCGGTTTTTGGGCTTTTTAATATATCCCGCGTCCGCCATCTCTTCCTTTAGATCGTCTACAGCGGCTTCGTCGCGTCCCTCCACGCACGTCCTCAGCATAGCGGCCAAGCTCTCGATATAACGCGCCTCTTCCTCGTTTTCGGCGGAGCGCTCTATGGCCGCCGCGTAGGCGCGTTTATCCTTGGCGCATTTTTTAAAATAGCGCTGAGCGTTTTCTTGCGGGTTAAGCGTTGGGTCCAGGCTTATAACGACTTCCGGCGCCGATTCGTCGTAGAAATTCACGGCTGTAAACGCGGTCATGCCTTTTTTGACAGCGTATATGTTCGCTGTCAGCAGCTCACCTTTAAGACGCGAAGCCTCGCGATCGGCCACGCTCTTCAGCGTCCTTTCATAAAGATCGCGTTTTTTCGCGCAGCGCTCAGCGTTTAGCTGTATAACCCTTCTTATGTCCGTGGTTTTTTGTTTCATCCGCGACACGCCGTCTTTTTCGGCGAAAAAACTATCGAGAGTTTCCGAAGCGCTCTCAAACGACTGTTTGCGCAAACTCGACAAAACCGTCATGCTTACGCAGCTAAACTCCACTGGCAGTCCTGACGCGTCAAAAAAGACGCCGCAGTCATATTTTTTACTCTCAATCCCTTTGAACAGCGCCTCGAAAGCTCCCGCCAGCGTCTCCGCGTTTTCTCCGCTCATCGCGTCCGTCGAGCCGACTCCGGCGCGGAAACAGATTTCATCCGCCAAAACCGGACTTATCCCGCTGTATGTTTTGTATATGAACCGCGCGGCGGGCATATCGGCGCGAAGCGCTTTTTTCACGAACCCTTCCGCGTCAGCCCGCGTCGGGTCACACTTACCCTGGTCAGGCGGCGCGACATAGCGTTTGCCCGGCAAAACCTCGCGCACCGAACTTGTTTCATGCGAAACGCGCTTTATAGCGTCTATTATAACGTCATTTTCGTCCGTCAAAATAATATTGCTATGCTTGCCCATAATTTCAATTATAATGTTTTTGCGCGTCAAATCGCCCATTTCATTGAAGCTCTCCGCACCTATAATCAATATGCGCTCAAAATTCGGCTGAACTATGTCGGTTATCAAGCCGCCCGAAAAACGCTTGCGCATAACCATGCAAAACAGAGGCGCGTCCGTGGGGTTAATCTTCGCTTCCGACGTAAAATGCGCGCGCGGATGCGACGCGCTCGCCGTCAGAACCAATTTCCGCGCCTCGCCGCGTTTCTTTATGATAATCGTTATCTCGTCTTTTTCCGGCTGATATATTTTTTCTATTTTGCCGCCAAGCGCCTTTTCTCGCAATTCATTCACCACGCATGAAAGCGTTGTTCCGTCGAACGCCATGTCCTTCCCTCTCCCGATTAAACTCTTTGAACCCTTTACGAATAAGACCTTTCGCGGCGTTAAAACCTCGAAGTCAGAAGTCATTCGGATAAAAACAAAATTTATTTACAATATACCACACATTCGTCCATTGTAAACTCATTCTACGTAATTATACGATGGCGTGTCTGACGAAAAACAACCGTCGCCGGCGTTTTTTCAAAAAATTTCCTTTGAAATGTCAAAAAGCCAAACCGCGCCGCGCCGTTTATACGCTAGTCTGTCGAAAGAAGAAAATAAAAAATCAGTTTTGTTTGACAGTGTTTTCCAAAAAAATACAATTCCTTATGCTATATTTTTCAAAGCTTGTATTAAATAAAACCCAAGGGGGAGCGGCATGGCGGATTTAACATTTCCTACCAATATCAAACAGATAGGCAGCATTGGCGACGGCATGCGCATATACATAGAAGACTATGCGTGTTCCTATTTGCAGCAATATGCCGAAGCGGGCGGCTATGAAGAACGGTTCGCGTTTCTTGTCGGTCGGTACATAGTCATAGACGGTCAGACGGCACTTTTTATAAGCGGAGTCGTGCAAGGCAAGCACATGATAATTGACAAGGACGTAACCTTATTTTCCGACAAATCGTGGCGGCACGCCAAAAATGAAATCAGCCGGTATTTCAACAGCCTTGACATAGTCGGCGGCGTTCATTCTCAACCCGGTTACGGAACATGTCTTAACGCGGCCTACGCCGACGCGTTCAAAAAAGCGTTTATTCGCGAGGATCAGGTTCTTTTCGTAATAGATCCGGTCGAAAAACTTAACGCTTTTTATCTCTATGACGAAAAACAAGAAAATTTGCTTGAAAGCCAAGGTTATTTCATATATTATGATAAAAACAGAGGAATGCATGAGTATATGCTTGACAACAAACTGACCAAAATGAGCGTGCGGCCGCTGGCCGAAACCGACGAAGCGTCCATTCCGAAAACAGACGAGGAAACAGGCGAAAAAATTGGCGATCCACGCGTGAAGACATCGCGGCGGCGTCTCTCCGCGGCCCCGTCTTACGCGAAAAGCGCGCTGGCCGCTTCCGTGAGCGCTTCTAAAAACATGACGACCGGCCAAAAGCGCATAGTGAACTTACTTGTGTCGCTAAGCTCCGTGCTTTTTATAATCAGCTTCATAATGGGCGCCGGCCTTATACAAAACGACGGCCGCATAGCCGCTATGGAAAACCAACTGACCCAGCTTAACACCGCGTACAGGGATTTGCTCATGCAACTGCGCCCCGGCGACACAGCGAACGTGTTCGCGGATTCAGCGCCGCCGGGGGACTCCGACGGCGAACAATCGCGGGAGAAAAACGGCGAGCCGCCTGAGACGGCTTCCTCCGCGTCCGAAACGAGTCCGCCCAAACCTGGCGCGCCTGAATCGGACTTGTCCGGCGCGAACTTATCCGGAACGGACTTGTCCGAAACTAACTTGTCCGGCGCGGATCTGTCCGGATCGGACTTGTCCGAAACCACTCCGTCCGACTTGCTCTCGTCAGACGCGCCTCCTATCTCGTCCGACGCCTCTCTTACCTCGTCCGCATACATACCGGACACTTACGTGGTGCAGGACGGAGACACGCTAAGCTACATCAGCCGCCGATTTTACGGCGACACAGGCAAAGTGGACGCGATTATGACCTTAAACGGTTTGGACAACCCGGATATGATCTATTTTGGCAAGGTGCTCGCACTTCCGAAATAACGGTAATTTTAATGAAGCCCCTAAACAGGATGTGAGATTATGAAAAAAAGCGGCGAATACATAGACACAATAGAGATGCTCGCGGCCACGATGGCTCACGAGGTCAAGAACCCGCTTTCGCTTATACGGGCGAATATCGACTATATAGAGCTTTGGGACAAAGAAAAACGGTTGGCGAACAATTGTCGCGTGATAAAGGGCGAGCTGCAAAAAGCGCAGGATATGCTTGTTCGCTTCATAGACCTTATACGCATAATATATAAATTTGATGAAGAAGTGACTGTTTACGACGTTATAATGAACGTCGTGGAAAATTATCGCGACAAATTGAACGGCGTCGTATCTTTCAACGTGGACTGCTCTGATAAAAACCTTCATTTTGAAGGTAACTTTCAGTTGTTTTCCATCGCGCTGTCAAATATATTGAAAAATTCCGTGGAAGCCGCGTCATCCGGCGCCAACGTCGGCGAAATCGACATAGCGGCGTTCAGAGACGACGAAAACATAAAAATAACTATCAAAGACAACGGCCCGGGGCTTTCCGCCGAAGCCCTTGAAGGCATAAAATCAAGGTCAGGCTATACGTCAAAACAGTTCGGAAGCGGCGTTGGCATAAGCATATGTCAAAACATAATACATGAGCATTACGGCGACTTTAGCATAGAAAACGCGTCGGAAAACGGCTGCGTAGTGACTATAACCGTACCAGAGGCGCAGTGATACGCGGCGTACGCGGCTAAAATATCCTTGCCCATTCAGACTTCCTTCTCTGAGGTTTTAATTACTATCCAGACAAGTCATAAAGACCTTGGGACTCCGCCCCAAGGTTTTTATGACTTATTTGGATAGTCATCTTTTTTTATTACCCGCGCGGCTTAAGAAATTTGCGGGCGACGTTCAAAGCCGCTCGCGCTTCATTTATCCTGAAAGCCAGCGTCAGCGTGAAATAAACCGCCGCTCCCACGCACACGCACGAGCACACCGCCGCCAAACGTCCCGCGAAATCTCCCGAAAACGCCGATAAAAGCGCGCGGAGCGCGCGCGCCGAAACCGCGCTCATCACAACTGTCGCCGCGACCATAAGCGCCGTATCCTTTACGAGCTTCCCGTCAAAAAATTCCTTGTTACGCGTTCGCGTCACCGCAAGCATTATTATGGCGGCGACGGTCAAAGCGAATGACGAAGCGATCGCCGGTCCGCCTACTCCGAACCTGTCCGCCAAAACCCAGCTCAGCGCCGCGTTCAGAGCTATAGCCAAAGCGCCCGTTATCATCGGGGTTTTCACATCCTTAGACGCGTAAAACCCTCTGCTTAACAGAGTTTGAACCCCATATCCCGGCATTCCCAGCGTATACAGCGCGAGAGCGGACGACGTAAGCTCCGTCGAAGCCGCCGAAAACACGCCTCGTTCGAACATTACCTGAACCAAAGGCTCGCTTATTACTATAAGCCCCCCTGACATGGGCAGCAGTAAATAAAGCGCGGCGCGAAGCGAGTCGCGCAAAACCGCGGTGAATTCCTTTTCGTCGCGGTTCGCCGCCGCTTTGGACAGCCGCGTGAAAATGACGTTCGACAACGACAACGCGAAAACGCCGCCGATCATGCCGTACAATGAATTGGCGAAGTTGAGCGCGGGCGCCCACCGCGCGTCGAAATGGTTGGCTGTTTTGACGTTCACCAGCAAATTCACCGGCTGCGCCCACGCGCTGATCATAATAGGCGTCGTCACAGCCGCGATCTCTCTTATGCCCGAATCCTTTAAATCTATCTCCGCTTTGTACCGAAACCCATTCCTTTTCAAAAACGGGACTTGTATCAGAAGCTGCGAAAACCATCCGACGACGAAAGCGACGGCGAGCCCGTAAACGCCGAACTTCTTTTGCAGCGACGGGTAATACGCGATTATGATAATGTTCGACGCGACGCTCATGGCCGCGGGTATGTTAAATTCTCCAAGCGACTGCAACACGCCTGTCAGCGAATACGCCGCGACGCTCAAAACTATTATCGGCAGCATTATAAGAAAAAGCTCGCGCGTCAATCGCGTCGTTTCAGCGTCTATGTTCGCTCCCAGCGTAAATTCCACCGCCGGTCCCGCGAAAACCGCCGCTATGACGGTCGCCGCAACCGCCAGCGCCGCGAACAAAGTTATGAATTTATACGCGAAACGATACGCCTCTTCACGTCCGCGCCGCTCGAGCCGCGCGTTAAAAACCGGTATAAAGCCGGCCGACACCGCCGACGCGAATATAGCGTCGAGCAGCGTACGCGGCAGCATCCCCGCCACGCCGAACGCCAACGCCTCAGCGCCCGTTCCGTAACGCGCGGCGAAGAGCTGCTCTCTTATAAGAGCCAAGAATTTACCCGCCAGCGTTATAATCATCATAAAACTGACTGTCTTAACAGTATCGCGTCGCGTCGCGCTCATCCCCCCACAGCGAAGTTTAAAAAGATATTAAACCACTCCAAAACCACTCCAAAACCTTCCCGCTAACTCTCTCTCCGCCATAAATTTCCTTACCTAGCCGAGAAAACCCACCTTGGCATATTAGCACAAAATTCATAACATTTCAAAGAGAAAACGCTATATACTAATATTTAGTCGCGTGAATTATAATCAAGCTTTTTTAATCGCATTTTAATATGCTATTCATTTTTTATTAAATTTTTCGGAATAAACTATTTAAAGACATCAAATGGACCGCGAGCGCCTTCAGGGCGCTGGCCGGTCTAATTAAAAAACGGTATGATTAACGAAAGGACGTGGTTTTTGGTGGCGAACGCTAACGGAAAAAAACGCGTTTTAAAAGCCGGCGTTTCACTGGCGGTAGTCGCGGCTGTCGCGACAGGCGGCTTTTTCGCCTGGAGATCCTATCAGCGCAAGCAAAATATGGCGGCTATGTCAGAAGTCGTGAGGCAAAACGCGGCGGCGACTGAGAAGGTGGCGCGCGGAAAAGTTGAGCAAATCGTCACCGCGTCCGGAACAGTCAAATTAAAAGACGAACAATCAGTATACAGCGGCGGCAAAGCTAAAGTAAACGAAGTTTTCGTGGAAGTCGGGGATCGGGTATCCGGCGGGCAAAAACTTGTTACATACGACGCCACCGACACGCAAGCTACGCTTGAGCGGCAAATAAGCGAGGCGGAGATCTCGCTTAGAAACCAACGCATCACTTTGTCAGGACTGTCTTTGCCTGTCTCGCAAAGCGAGATCGATCAGCTTCAGTCGGTCGTGGATTCCGCGCAGAAGTCCCTTGACGACTCTAAGACGACGCTTGAAACGACTATCTCTAAAATAGAGACGCAAAAGACGGAAATAACCGGAGCCGAGGAAAAATTATCAAAGGCCGAACGCGAAGTGGAGATGGACGAGGAGCTTTTCGCCATCGGCGGCATATCGCAAAGCGAACTGGATTCGAAGAAAGACGCGCTCAAGGACGCTCAAAAAGCGCTTGACAGCGCCAAAACGGCGCTTGACGACTTGGAACGCCAAAAGAACTCAACCGATCAAAATATATCCTACGCGGAAAAGAACCTGTCCAACGCTAAAAAGCGCCTTGATGAAGGCAGCAAGACAATGGATACGGAAAAAGAGCGGCTTGACTATCAAAAACAGCAGAATCAGATAAAACTGAGCGAAATACAATTGGAAGACCTTAAAAGGCAGCTTGGCGAAATTATATATGAAACGACAAGCCCCTTAAGCGGCGCCGTCACCGCCGTGAGCGTGGACAAAGGCTCTACGGTGGACGAAACGTCCGTTCTAATAAAAGTGGCGGATTTCTCTCAGCTTATAGTCGAGTCCAGCGTTTCCGAATATGACGCGCCTTATATAAAAATCGGCCAGGCCGTCAAAATGACTACCGACGGCTTACCCGACGCGGTTTATACTGGCGCTGTGACGAAAATAAGCGATCAAGCGGCGACGCAATCCGCGATGAGCGGCAACGAGACCGTGGTGTCTATCGAAACGTCGCTCGATAACCCTGACGGCGCCATTAAGCCTGGGTTTAACCTGGATATGGAAATCATCGTGACGGACGCGCCGGACGTTATGAACGTTTCGACGTCCGCTCTTGTAAAAGACCCGGAAACCGGCGCCCATTACGTTTATAAAGTGGACGGCGAACGCATTTTACGACGCGCGGACGTTACCGCAGGCGTTTACGGCGACATGACCGTCGAAATAACGACCGGACTCAACGAAGGCGACGAAATCGTGACAAGCCCGACCGACGCCATGACCGACGGAGTTCCCTTGCGCGCCGCCGCGGGAATGACCGGAGGCGCGCCCGGCGGAGGCGCTTCTGAGCGGAATATGATGTTCGGCGGCCCTATGATGAGCGGCGGCGCCGGAGGTTCTCAGCGATCGCAGGGCGTCGGAGGCAACGGCGGGACAATGACAATGATCAGACCATAAGGCTACAGAGTAAAGGAGGCGGCGTCAATGGCGATTTTAAAGCTCTCTGGACTTGAGAAAAGATATAGTCAAGGCTCCATAAGCGTTAACGCGCTTAAAGGCGTAAATCTCGAAATTGAACAAGGCGAGTTCGTCGCGATAATGGGCGCGTCAGGTTCCGGCAAATCCACGCTGATGAATATTTTAGGCTGTCTGGACAAACCGACCGCGGGCAGCTACTTTCTTGACGGCATAGACGTAAGCGGCGTTAAGGATTCGGACCTGGCGGAGATACGCAACAAAAAAATAGGCTTCGTATTTCAATCGTTTAATCTTTTGCCAAAGCTATCCTCTATCGAAAATGTGGAGCTTCCCATGACCTACGCCGGAACTTCTTCAAGAAAACGACGGAAAAAAGCGACTGAGCAGCTTTCAAAGGTAGGGCTGGCCGACAGAGCTAAACACAAACCGAACGAGCTTTCAGGCGGACAGCGGCAGCGCGTCGCCATCGCCCGCTCGCTCGTCAACGATCCCTCCATAATATTAGCCGATGAACCTACGGGCAATCTCGACAGCGCCTCGGGAGACGAAATTATGCGTATCTTCCAAGAGCTCAACGACGAAGGACGCACCATAGTCATGGTTACGCACGAGCCTGACGTAGCCGCGCGGACAAAGCGCGTGGTCACGTTTAAAGACGGGCTTATCATAAGCGACGCCGCCGCGGACGGCGAAAAAAGCGAGGCGATGGAATGAACATCTTTGAAAACATTTTGTCGTCCGTGCGAAACGTCTTTACGAACAAGCTTCGCTCTTCACTTACAATGCTAGGCATCATCATAGGCATAAGCGCCGTTATAATCATTACGTCCGTAGGCGCCGGCTCTCAGGCTCAGATTACCGAAAATTTCAACTCAATGGGCGTCGGGCGGCTTATAGTGCGCACGCAAGGCAACCGTAACATATCGCTTAACGACGCTCTCGCGGAAAGCGACTATGACCTGCTGAAAGCCGACGCCGAAACTAAGTTCATCTCACCCGTTTATAACGACAGCGCGACCGTAAAGCTGCTTGACCCGCGCGAAACAAGCTCCGCGTCCATACAGGGCGTCATGGCGGCGTATGAGGACATCGACAAACCGACTATGCTGTACGGACGCTACATAAACGACAGCGACGCTGAACTTGGCGCGAAGACCGCCGTTATACACGACACGACGGCCGAAAAAATTTTCGGTTACTCAAACGCCTCCGTAATCGGACAGAAAATATCGATTAAAACGTCGCGCGGCTCTAGAAAATATACCGTCATAGGCGTGGCGGAAAACCCTAACGCCGAAATGGCGCGGCTTTATCCCGATCAGTACGGAGAAACGGTGACTTTGCCGCTGTCCACGGCTCAGCGGTTGTTTGGCGCCAAATATTACTCCTCCATATATATCGTAGTGAACGACACCGATGTAATAAACGAAACCGCCGACCGCGTCACGGCCGCGCTTGACAAGGCGCACGGCACGACCGACAAATATTACGTGCAAAACATGATGACCATGATGGAACAAATTAACAGCACGATGGGCATGATTACGATGTTTATCAGTTGCGTCGCGGGGATATCCCTGCTTGTGGGCGGTATAGGCGTTATGAACATAATGCTTGTCACCGTTACCGAACGCACGCGTGAAATAGGCATTCGCAAATCCATAGGCGCTAAAAATTTCGATATAAAAGCGCAGTTCCTGATAGAGGCGATTACGCTGACCGGCATAGGAGGGCTGTCGGGGCTTGCCTTGGGCATAGGCGGCGGCAAAATCGTAGGCGGCTACATGGATATACAGCCTGTGGTTTCAGCTAATTCCATAGCCCTCGCCGTGGGCATCTCTATGCTGATCGGCATTGTTTTCGGCGTATATCCGGCCAGCAAAGCGGCTAAGCTCGATCCCATAGAAGCGCTTCGATATGAATAAGCTCCGTCGTTTTTTTGATCGCTTCTTTACTGAGTTCAATACTAGAGCCTGTTCAAGCTCTCGTTGCCGGCGGATTTTCGTACTCGTTTTTTTGCCAAACGCGAAAGCGTGACGGTCGCTTATCCAAAGGATATACGAGTGAGCGCTGACAAAAAACGCGGCTTTTGAACAGGCTTTTGGGGCGGGCGGGCTTAGCGAGGAACGAAGCGAGGCGAAAGGCCGACGCCGATCTTCGCGGAGGCCGTGAGCCAAGCGCAGTTCCGACGCGAGACCGCCCGCCCCCGCGTCCGCGCGAAGCGCGGGCGCAATACATTGAACGCGACTCTCCTGACATCGCTTAAATTTATATGACTATACAATCGTTTCATGAAGCCGCGCGAATGCGCGGCGCGGGGTCCGGGGTCGAAGACCCCGGCGGGGTTTGGGGCGGAGCCCCAAGGCCTTTCTAACGATAGCCGCGGTTCAGCGGCGCCGCTGCGCCGCGCCTTAAGGGGGAGATGTACACGGACAAAAAAAGAATATTATGCATTGAAGACGAGGTAAAGATCACTCGTTTCCTGGAGCTTGAACTTAAACATGAAGGCTATGACGTGGATGTAGCGTATGACGGACGATTAGGACTCGACAAATTTGAGAAGGGCAAATATGATCTAATATTGCTTGACCTTATGCTGCCGGGCATAGACGGGCTTGAAGTGCTTCGCGGCATACGACGCGTTTCCGACGTCCCGGTCATTATGCTGACAGCTAAAAGCGAGATTATAGACAAGGTTGTGAGCCTGGACTCAGGCGCCGACGACTACATGACAAAGCCTTTCGCTATCGAAGAAGCTCTGGCGCGTATGCGCGTAGCGCTTAAAAAACGCGCGGCGTTCGACAGCTCCGATGGGACTATAGGCGCCAAAGGCCTGTCCATAGACTTAAACGGACGCGCCGTGACGGTGAACGGCGAGCCTGTAGAGCTTACGAAAACGGAATATGAATTGCTGGTTCTGCTAGTTAAGAACAAAAACTCAGCGCTTAGCCGCGACGAGATTTTGACGAAAGTCTGGGGCTACGATTATTTCGGCGAGACAAACGCGGTGGATGTGTATATAAGATATTTGCGTTCAAAGATAGACGACAAATTTGACATAAAATTGATCCATACCATAAGGGGGATCGGCTATATTGTCAAAGATTGACAATCCTCCGCGCAAAAACGGCGCGCGTCCGAAACGGACGATGGCGATAAGCGACAAAATTATACTGATACACGGTTGCGTATCCGGGTTCGCGATCATCCTGATAAGTTTGTTTATATTTGTAAACGCGTCGATATATTTTCGCGGCGTATCGCGGCGTGAGCTTGAAACAGTCGCGGAGTCGGTTCAAAGCCATATAGAAAGCGGCGGAGAAATTTCCCCTGACATATTGAACGATATAAAACAGAGCAGGTATATCGAAATCCGGGCAATAAACTTGTCGAACTTTTTCAGAAGCCAGACGTCCCCGGCGCTCGATCATTTTCCAATTCCGCCGCAAAGCGAGCAAAACGGCGTTTATATGGCGACGCCATCGGCGAACATCTCTATAAGAATAGGCGGCTTTAAAGACAGCTACGACTCTCGATTCATGGGCCTAACTCGTTTCGCTGAATATAACGGCGAGCGGTTTGTCATACAGGTATTTCGGCGTGACACGCCGGAACGCGACATTATGCGGCTTTTCGGCCTATTATTCATATCCGCGAATGCGGTTGGGCTTATCGGAATCTTCGCGACGGATAAATATATAAGCAAGAGAATATTAAAGCCCATTACGCAGTTATCTCTTACCGCGGAACGCATAAGCGTGGAAGACTTAAGTATGCGCATAGACGCGACCGGCCCGGATGACGAGATAAAACAGCTGGCCGTGACGTTTAACGACATGATAGCGAGACTTGAAGACGCGTTTAACAAACAAAAACAATTTATATACGACGCGTCGCATGAACTGCGCACGCCTATATCGGTCATTCAGGGCTACGCCAACCTGCTCCGCAGATGGGGCAAAAGCGACGACGCCGTTTTAGAGGAGTCTATCGAATCCATAAACAGCGAAACGAAACGCATGGCGACGCTCATTAAAAAGCTGTTATTTCTGGCCGGAGCCGAAAGCGCCGCGTTTGACATGACCGAAGTCTCTTTGAGCGACGCGGCTAAAGAGGTGCAAAAAGAAGCCGCGGTGACGCTCAAAGGCGCGAACGTCACAGTAGACGCGCCAAACCCTTGCTTTGTCACGGCGGATTACGGCGCCGTTAAGCAACTCATTTGGATACTCCTTGAAAACGCCGTAAAATATGGAAAAACCGGCGTTGTAATAACAGTCGGCGAAACCGCCGACACATGTTTTTTCTCCGTAAGAAATAACGGCGCCGGTATAGCGCCGGAAGACTTGCCTTATATATTCGACAGATTTTACCGCGCCGACAAGTCGCGTTCGAACGAGATACCCGGCACGGGTCTGGGGCTTGCCATCGCTAAACGGATCACTGACGCGCATGACGCCAAAATCAGCGTCGAAAGCGCGCCGAACGAAGGCGCTCTGTTTACGGTTAAATTTCCTAAGAAGTGCGAAACGGAGGATAGCTATGAAAAAAACAATTAACATCTGCCTGGCGCTGACGTTAATAGGCGCGCTAGGCGTAAAACCGGCGTTCGCCGAAGAGACGGACGGAGAAGTCAAGATATCGGTTCAGGAATTTGAAAACGCCTATGAACTGACAGTCGAAAACACGGCGACGAAAACGGACTTTTCGCAAAACTCCGCGAACGAAAAAATCGCCGCGTCTGAACCAGCGTATGAAAAACTGACTGTTAAAGAAGCCGTGGATTATATTATAGCTAACGGCGACGCGATAAAGAAAAACGCTGAAAATCAATTATTGAACGAACAATCAAACAAGACCGTAAAAGAACAGCTTTTAGAGGAATCCGACGTTACGCGATACTTGGATCTTGTCGTCTCTCTTATGCAAAATGAGCTCCAAATGACGCAGAACATAGAAAACGAAGCTATTATCAAGGAAAAGACAACTTACGTCATAAAGCAACTTTTCGCCGCTATAATAGCCGCCGAAAATGATATTAAACTCTTTGATGAAGAGCTCAATATAAGTCAAAAGGAACTGGAAATTTCAGTCGTTAAGGAGAAATATGGCGCAATCAACGCTGAAGCGCTGTCGTCAGCGCGGAAAAGCTATGATAAGTCGGTCAAAAGCCGCGTGACAAAAACGAACGCCGTCTCAAACGCGTATATGGCGCTTAACCGCGAGATGGGCGTGAGCTTAAACGAACGCCGGACGCCGGTTCTGGAACTGGAGTACGCGCCGCTTGGCGATATGTCGATCGCATACGCCGTAAGCGCCGCTCAAAATCAAAGCGCCGAATTAAAAAACCTAACGTCAAACGTAGATATCGCTCAGTATAAATTGGACACCTACGTGTGGGAAGGAGACCAGTCGAATAACGGCGAACAATCGCTCGAGATAGCGCTTACGCAGACAAAACGCTCATATAATGATAAAAAAATCGAAATAGAGTCAACCGTCATGTCAGCGTATAACGCCATAATCCAGTCTGAAACGGATTATGAGGCGGCGCTTACGGATTTGGAAACCGCGCGCAAACAACTTGAAATCACTAAACTCCAATTAGAGATGGGAAAGACGACGGCATTAGCCGTTGAAAAGGCGGAACATCAGATCAGACAGCAAGAGGAGTCAATTCGCAAAAAAGTAATCGATCACGCGCTTCAAATCGAAAAGCTCAGCGACCCGAATCTGTAAGAGCCTATTCAATATCTCGCTTTTAGCGGATTCGGACAAAACCCATAATTTACCCGGGAACTTTTTCCGGGTAAATTATTTAACTAACTGAACAAATTAAAAAGCGTAAAGATTATAAAAACCGCGACAAGCGCGAAAAAACTCCACGTAAACGTCCTTTGCGGGCTGCGGTCAATGGGCGCGAAATCACCTGTTATATCGTCCTCGGCATTTTTGCGTTTATTATAGTTAGCGAATATGTAAAATAAAACGCTGAACGCCAGCATCGAGAAAACCGCGATTACAAAACTCGGAAAAAGCAGGGAAAGGCCTTCACCCGGCGTTGTCGGGTTAATATAGGAATCGATGTCTTCTTGCGGTAAGAGCTTATAACTATAGCTAACCAACGCCACCTGCGAAAAATTAATTGAAAAATGCGCTAAAAACGACGCGACTATGGAGCGCGTGTAATATACGAAGTACGTGAAAGCGACGCCGTACATAAAGGCGTAAAAAAATTGTTCCGGATTCATGTGCAATATGCCGAAAAACAGGCCGTTTATTACAGCCGCTTTCTTTACGCCGACATTTCTATAACAGCTTAGAACCGCTCCGCGCGTCAGAAGCTCCTCAAAAACGGCGGGAAAAAGACAGGACGTTATTACAACAATATGAAACGGTTGTTTAACGACAAAACCGCTTATCGTTTCGCTTACATCGTTCCCGAAAAAAACGGAAGAAAGCTCACTCACAAACAGCGCGGCCGGCTGCAAAAACAGCGCCATACCCAATATCAGCGCGACATTCGCGAATGAGATCGGCTTTATAGGCGCCACTTCCTTTAAAGGTCGTTTCGTCATGGCCATAAACGCGAGAAATGGCAAAAATAGTCCGATTAACGGAAAAAGCCCGTTTATAAGGGTATCGTCTATGTCGGCCGGATCCATGCCCATAATCAAAAAAGGCGTCTCTATAAAAAACGCGGCGAACACACTGAACAAAACGGTCAAAAACATAAACGTGTTACCCAGCGCCGGGTTAAGAGTCTTCATTTTCTCCTCCGATTAAACCATTCAGGCGACGACAAAAGCGGTCTGCCCCACTCATCGATGATCTCTTGACTTACATTAGCTTTTATATATTCCTCCACGCTTACAGAATCTATGTTTTCCCCGTCAAGCGCCACTATATCACATGATATTTTATTATCGTTTCGATCAAAACATTCGGCGACTATTTCAGCGCCGCTGTAAATATAAAAATAGCCTTCGTAAAATATGACTCCGACTTTTTTTTGATTTTCCGTCGTTCGCGCGCCCGGCGCGGCTTGCTCCGCCGCCATCGCCGCCGCGGTTGGCGCGAGCCGCGCCGGATGCAGAAAACAGGACGCTTCACGCGCGCCGTTAAAAGCGTCCGTCAAAATGACCGCGACTTCCTCAGGCGTCATAACCGACGTATCTATAACTATATCGTAGTTACGTAAATTGAAGCTGTCCACGCCATATTTTTGGCTGTAGCGAAGCGTCTCGCTCTTTTTGCGCGCGTCAAGCGTCCTAAGCGCCTCTTCGACGTTCGAATAATTTTCCGCGCCGCGGTCGTCGCGCAAAACGCGTTCAGCCGCAATCATCGGGTCTACCGTCAAATACGCTTTAAACGTGTCTTTAACGAAATGCCACGCCAATCGCGAATCTATTATTATGTTTTCGCTCATATCCGAAAGCGCGACAAGCCGCCCGTCGATTTCGGCGTCAAGCTCCGGGTGAGTTTCCATGTATTTGTTAAGCTCGTACGTGGACATGCCGCGCTCCGCCGCTATGCCGCGCTGAATCGCGCCGGTCGAAAACACTTTAAACCCCATTTCTCTTTCCAGCGCTTTGCAAACCGTGCTTTTACCGCTGCCTAAGTCTCCGGTAATCGATATTCTAACGAATTGTCTCAAGAGTCGTCTCCTCTATACTTAACGCCGTCTTTCCGCCTTGTCTCTTCCCGATCTTCTTGAAAACGCGACCGTCATTCCCTCAAAACGCATCTGGGAAACGGCGGCGTCACGCCTTCGCGGTCAAAACGCTCCTTGATCCGCAGACGTATAAGCCGCTCTATCTCCCCGTTCTTAGCCGCGGCGCAATCGGCGACGATCCTTATCGTGACGTTTTGAGCGTTTATATCCGTCACTCCGTGTACGACAGGGTCTGAAAGAACGTCGGGCATGGACGCGCGTAAGTCCGACAGCTCGTCCTTTATAATATCTATAACTCGGCCCGCGCGTTCTTCGTACGCTATGGGCATCTCCACCACAGCCCGCGCGAAGGACTTACTCATATTCGTTACGGTTCTTATGACGCTGTTCGGCATTATATGCAAATGTCCGTCAAGCGAGCGTATCTTCGTAACGCGCAAACCAATCGATTCGACGACGCCTTCGTACGAGTTTATCTTCACGTCGTCTCCTATGGCGAACTGCCCTTCCGCCAAAATAAGCGCCCCGGTTATAAAATCCTCCACAATGGCGCGAGCGCCGAACCCTACCGCTATGCCGCCGACGCCGGCCACAGCCAGCAGCGACTCCACCGGAGCGCCGAACAGGGACAAGACATTGAACGTTACGAGAAAGAACGCCGCGTAACGCGTAACGCTTATCAAAACCGCGGCGATAGTATCGTAATTTCCGGCGCGCGTTCTTTTTTTCATTTTCGCGAAGGCGGCTTTTATCATGTTTTTAACCGCGAAATTCATGATTAATCCAAAAACTATGACGGCCGCGCAGCGTACCAGAGTAAGCGCCACGCTAAGCGCGATCCTTCGCGCCGCCGCCATAGACGAAAGGTCAAAACCCCCGATTGTAAAAATTTCCATGTCTAAGAGCGACAATTAAAAACCCTCCAAAAAAATAAGCCGTTCACAGAGGCTCTTCGGCGACCGCCCGCGCGAACGCCTTAAATATGGCGGCTTGCTCCTCAAATTTGTCAAATATCGCTTCCGGGTGCCACTGCACGCCAAGCGTAAACCCGTTTCGCGCTTCTAAAGCCTCGATCGTTCCGTCGTCAGCCCGAGCGCTTACTTCCAGCGCTTTGGCGACAGTCCCCGCCGCCTGATGGTGCACGGAATTGACGCCCGTCTCACTTACGCCTAAAATACGTCTTAAAAGCGTATTTTCGGCGATTTTCACGTTGTGGACTTTCTCTCTGCGCAAGTCCTCGAAAAAATGGCCTTCAATGTGCTGAGAAACGCTTCCGCCCAACGCCACGTTTAAGACCTGTATCCCTCTACAAATGCACAACATTGGCTTTCGCGCGGCGAAAGCTCTTCGGCACAATTCTATCTCGAACGCGTCGCGTCTGGCGTCTACGACCCGCGCGAGCGGATGCAAAGGCTCTCCGAAATACTTCGAGTCTATGTCTCCGCCGCCGGATAAAAGGACTCCGTCAACGAGCCGAAGCGTCTCGCCGGCGTCTCCTAACGTCAGAATGACGACGGCGGCGTCCGCGTTCATGAACGCTTTCACATAATCTTCATTTAACGAGTATTTCCCGTCCGCTATGGACGGCGTAACGCCTATGACCGCCTTTTTCTTAATTTTCATTTAACCGACCCCCGAAACCTTGAGGCTCCGCCTCAAACGCCGACCAGAGCAATCATTGATAAACCCCGCCTTAGACTCTGTCAGAAAATAACCCGCGCGTTCGGCTTGCCCTTTCGCGCCCCGGCCGCATTGCCGGAACCCTAGAATACTACAAAGTATTCGAGGAACCCGACGCGTTGACGGGACACAAACTCGCCGCGCCAACCGCGCGGGTTATTTTCCAACAGAGCCTTATTCGAAACCGGTAAATTTTAAAAAATCCATTGTAAATTGGGAAACATATTGTTTTTATCACGCGTATTCGAAACTATAAAAACCATTCATTGCACATATCCTTAAATCTCTTGCTAGACTTCAACACGTTCGGATAAAGCGCGCTTTGGTCAAATTCCTTTATCTTAAACACCTCAATTTTAAACTTCACCTTTTTTTGAGGCAACGCGAAATTGGTTTGAACGTAAGGCGAAACTATATCATAAAGAACGAGCGTAAATTTATGCTTCTCCTCAAAGCCCAGCGTTTTCAGCTCCGCGTCAGGCGAGTTTTTAGCGCGTTTACGGCGTTCCTTAGGAGCGTACTCCAAAAACGGGCTTTCTTCCTCGCCGTGATAAAAACTGTAGTTAAGCGTAGCGTCAAAACCAAATTCGTAACATATTTCAAAGTATATGTCACGTAAAGGCGTTTCTTCGTGAAACTCAATGGTTTTCCATATGCCCGCGTCGTTCGACAGCTTTATTTTAAGCGCGTAAATATTTTCGCCGGTTTTTTTTGGAACGGCTAAGCGAAGAGCGCCGTCTATATCCTTCAACGTTTTGAGCGTTATAGGAGAGTTTTCCGCTATCAAAGCGATAATGCGCTCAAGCTTTTCGTCGCGTTGTATGATCCGTTCGCTCTCCTTCAGCCCGAAATATTCCGCGCCCAGAGCCGTTACGTTGTAATGCGAGCACGGCGAGAACATAGCGACGCCTATGTCGTTGGCCTCGTCTATCGCTTCCAGCGCGAACGCCATCTCTCTTTTAATATAATACGGCAAAATATAGCCGAGGTTAATGAATTTTAAATAAAAACCAAAAGGCGTAAAAAAATATCTGTCCATCGATACGCCGAGATAGAACGTGCTTGAAAGCATAGCGTTCATAACCTCGTCCATATAATCGTCGCCGCACTCCAAAATGTCGTCGAAACTTACGCCCAGCGCGGAATATATATGCTTAAATATATCGTCGGTGACCGCCGGTTTCTGAAGCAGCCCCAGTATATAACTTTCGCTGATTATCGTTTTGTCAGGCAAAGCTTCGCTCATAAACCCGCTGGCCACGCTTACGGTGGACTCCACTATTTTGCCCATCTTTTCCCGGCCGCTCAAATCGTCGAACGCGTCCCGCTCTTTCGTAACCTGAGCGCGGCTGGAGTGTATCGACGGAATGTCAGCGATAAGACCCATGCGTTTACAAAGCGAAACGAGATATGACGCGTAATAAGGGTCGCGTATGCTTAAATTTTTCAAAATGGTCTTTTCGTGTTCGGGCGTAAGCGAATTGTCATCAGACAGCGAAAAATCCGGTGAGCAGGAGTCTAGCAAAACGTTTAAATCGCCATATATGGGATGCCTTTCAATGGAATATTCGTAAAGCGTGAACTCCATGCCGTCATTTTCATCTTTCATAGCCGGGCACGTCATGGATGACGATCCGGCGCAAACGGCGCTCCATAGATTGGCCGGAGACAGCGCTGTATTTTCCACAAAAGCGGAATAAAACCAACGTCTGTAAAACGAAACCAGGTGCGGCAAAAGTCTGTTTTTCCCTTTGCGTTTTAACGATTTATATGATAACATAAAGTCATGATTAAACGCGTTTGTTAGAATATTGATTATTTTTTCGCTTTCCATACTGTTTCTCGCTTTCCTTGGATGTGTTTAAACGGTGAGCCGTCGAAAAACGAATGATCGGCTCTATGCTTAATAATTATTGATAGCGTCGGCAATGTTATGGTAAAATTAACAATATAATACTAAAAAGGAACGTGATTATCATGTCCAAAGATGATCATTTTGAAACGAACGGCCTTCGCGAGACGAAAAGCGACTCGGACGACGCTCCGCGTAAACCGAAAATGTATAGAGTTATAATGCATGACGACGATTATACCACAATGGACTTTGTAGTGGAAGTGCTTATGAAAATATTTCATAAAAGCTCTTTAGAGGCGTCGAACATAATGTTGCAGGTTCATAACGACGGCAAAGGCGTCGCCGGGGTATATACATATGACATAGCGGCGACCAAAAAGCTGCAAGCGAACCAAATGGCCGGGCAAATGGGCTTTCCTCTGAAGCTGACGCTTGACGAAGATTTGAGCTGACAGCGCGCGAACTGATTTTTTCGCGGATATCTCATTTGCAGAGAGCGCGGTTTTTTTCTTACGTCCGCGGCGCGCCTTCAAAAGTTAAGCATTCATACTGAACTCAGTCTAAACCATAACCGTCCTAACGGTCTTTTTCACGCCGGGCTTCGCCGTAAAGCCTCGCCCGGTTCGGTTATGTTTCAAACTAAGTTCAGTATCAAAAAAATTTAGCGCTGAATTGAGGCGATTATAAATGAAATTAGACGGATTATGCAATCAAGTGTATGTCGTAGCCGTGAACGAAGCTCGAATGCAAAATCACGAATACGTTACGCCTGAACATTTTCTTTACGCGGCCATCATGTTTGAAAAAGGCAAAGAAATAATAGAAAAAAGCGGCGGCAGCCTTAAAGATATACAAAAAGACTTAAAGATATTCTTTAGCGCCAATATACCTGTCAACGCGTCCGAAAACCCGTTGGATTCCTACCTTTTAGTGCGCATGATCGAAACCGCGCGCTCTCAAGCCAAAGGCAACGGCAAGGATTATGTGTTTTTGGGCGCCGCTTTGGCCGCCATATTCAGCCTGCCGGAATCGTTCGCCGCGTATATTTTAACGCAAAACGGCGTCAACAAGCTTACGCTGCTGCGCATAATATCGAACGAAATCAAAATGGAAAGCGCCTCTCACGAAACGCCGCACGCCAACAAGAATTCTGAAGAAGGATTTTTGCAGATGATGACGACCGACCTTACGAAAAAGGCGTTAAACGGACAGCTTGACCCGCTTATAGGGCGCGAGGACATCTTGCGGCGCACTATTCAGGTCTTGTGCAGAAGGCTTAAAAACAACCCCGTGCACGTCGGCGACCCCGGCGTCGGAAAGACGGCCATAGCGGAAGGGCTGGCGCAGCTCATCGCAAGCGGCGCCGCGCCGCAAAAACTTAAAAGCGCCAGAGTGTTTTACATGGACATAAGCCTTGTCGTGGCTGGAACTAAATATCGCGGCGACTTTGAAGAACGCATGATTAAGCTGATGAACATAATATCCAAAAAAGAAAACCCGATAGTGTATATCGACGAAATTCATACGGTCGTCGGCGCCGGCGCCGTTTCCGGCGGCGGCATGGACGCTACAAGCATCTTAAAGCCGTTTTTGGCCAAAGGCGATATAAAATTCATAGGCTCCACGACTTTTGAAGAGTATAAAAAGTTTTTTGAAAAAGACAGAGCGCTGTCCCGACGTTTCCAGCGCATAGACGTAAATGAGCCGACGTTTGAGGAGAGCGTGAAAATTCTTAAAGGCGTGCGGGAAAGATACGAACAGTTCCACAACGTGCGCTATAGCGACGAAGTCATTACCGCTACGTGTCAACTCGCTGAAAAATACATGAATGACAGGCGAATGCCGGATAAAGCCATAGACATCCTGGACGAAACGGGCGCGTATCTGCGTCTGTCCGCCATAGATGACGATTATATAATAGACGTCGGAACGAGAGATGTCGAACGCACTGTCGCTCTTATGGCGAAAATACCGGAAAAAAGCGTGTCAAGCGATGAAAATGAAAAACTGCGTTCGCTTAAAAAACGCCTGGAGGAAAAGATATTCGGACAGGAAAAAGCGGTGGAAGCCGTCACTCACGCCATAAAAGCGGCGCGGTCAGGCTTGAACGATGAGGAAAAACCTGTCGCCAGCCTGCTTTTCGTAGGGCCTACGGGAGTAGGAAAAACGGAAATAGCCCGCCAGCTCGCCGAACATCTGGGCATCCCTCTGTTGCGCTATGACATGAGCGAATATCAAGAGCGTCATTCCGTTTCACGGCTTATAGGCTCGCCGCCGGGCTATATAGGATATGAAGAAGGCGGCCTTCTGACGGAATCCATAAACAAAACGCCGCATTGCGCTCTACTTCTGGATGAAATCGAAAAAGCTCACGGAGACATATTCAACGTGCTTTTGCAAATTATGGATTATGGCGTCCTGACGGACAACACCGGCAAAAAAGCGGATTTCCGCAACGTTATAATTATAATGACGTCAAACGCCGGAGCGAAAGAAATCGGCAAGCGCGTAATAGGCTATGAAGGACGACGTTTAAGCGAAACCGCGATCGATAGCGCCATTGATCGCATCTTTAACCCGGAATTCCGCAACCGCTTGGACGACATAATAATATTCTCAGCGGTCGACGCGAACATGGCCGGCAAAATCGCTCGAAAAACGCTCAATAAACTTGGCGTCAGGCTTGCCGAACGCGGCGTAAAGCTGAAAGTGACGTCCGCGGCCGTTGACTATATCGCGTCTAAAGGTTTTTCTGAGCAGTTCGGCGCGCGTGAGATAATTCGCGTCGTAGAAAAAGACGTAAAAAAACGTCTTGTGGACGAGGTTCTTTTCGGTAAGCTGAAAAATGGCGGCGTAGCTACTGTGGACATCAAAAACGACAATATTGTCATTCGTTCCCGCGCGGCCGCGAAGCGCATCGCGGTGGGACAATTAAGCGAATGACAGGTATGACGGCAAAAGACTGGGATGGGGAACGCGTTTTTATAATGTCAGCGCTTCGCCAAACCCCCACTGAATCCCGCGCTTTCTTCCAAAAACAGCTAAATAAATCTTAACTTGAAACTTGCACTGAACTCAGTCTAAACCATAGCCATCCGAACGGTCTTTTCCACGCTGGGCTTTGTCGCAAAGTCTCCCTCGGTTTGGCTATGGTTTAGAGCTTGTTCAAGATCTCGCTGACGCCGCATCGCGGAAAATCCTCCGCGCAGACGCCGGAATCAGATTTGAGGACAGATCTAATAGGCCGAAAATACGCGAAATGGAGATCTTGAACAGGCTCTAAGACCGAGTTCAGCGCTAAGGCGTGCAATTTCCCTAACCTAAACCAAGATCCGTATTAGCTATGAGCATTTCACAATTTGGCAGTTTCGCCGTTATATCCCGAAGGTAATCCCGAACCCACGCGGCAAGCGTCTCGTCACGCTCAACGACTGTGGAGTTGGGGCAGAATAAATTTACGCTGAAATACTCAAACAAACGCGCCGCGGTAAAAACGTCGCGTAAAATGCCTTCCTTAGTTTGGCCCCGCGTTCCGACCAAGAGACACACGCCTTCAAAATAACGTCTTATCTCATCCGGCGTTACATCCGGCATACCCTTTCTCATCTTCAGGCGAAAATCGTAATCAAAACTCTCCGCGCCAGTTCTAAACTTCACGGTTTGATTAGGAAAAAAACGGCGTATCCTCGATAACTGGTCGCGATAGGCGTAATGCGCCTCGAACCATATTACCTCTATCTGTTTTTTATCCGCCGTCTGGCGAAGCAATTCAAGCGTCTTCAAGTCAATTTCATGAACCGAACCGGAATTGATTACATCCAGAACGCCGAATTCCCCGGTCAGTTTGTAAATTTCGACTTTATTTTCGGGAAACGGATCATCCGACGCGTCATGATAATAATCACAAAACAGACATTTTTTATAAAAACAACCCGTGCCGCGCAAAAGAAGCGCTTCACGCTTAAAACCGTTATATATTTTCGCGTATCGCTTCATTGCGGACCTTCTTTTTAAAAAATCTGACCGCGCCATATGCCAGAGGAGTCCCGGCAACGGCTTCCACCGCCAACTTCAATCCGTATTGAGCCACTATCATAGTCAACAAATCGCTTGTCCGCGCGGTCTTGTAAAACGCGACGAAAACGAACAAAATCGTATCGAACGCATAGCCCGCGACCGTACTGCCTATCGCGCGCAGCCAAAAAAACCTGCCTTTTGTCCATATCTTTATTTTCTCCAAAAAGTAGGCGTTAACCAACTCACCGCTTAAAAACCCAAGCGCCGAGGCGACCGTTACGCGCGGCACATAATTAAACACAAGCGAATAAGCGTCCGCCGTCTCTTGCATATAGTCCGGCGATGGAAGCCGCGCGCCGGCGTATGTAGCCAAAACCAACAGTATGTTACAAAAAAATGTCAGAAATATGACTTTTCGCGCGATGCGAAACCCCCAAATTTCGGTCAAAACATCGCCTAACACATATGCCAGCGGAAAAGTAAGCGTGCCCGCGTCAAACAACGCGACGCCAAATAAGCTTATTAATTTTACCGCCATTATATTAGCCGTCAAATAACTGGTAATTAAAAGCCCCGTAATAACGACAAGAGACGTAAACTCGCCTTTCGCCTCTATGTCTTTTTTTAGGTTTATCTCCAAATTAAAACGCCCCTCAAGACGCGCTCATCGCGCCTATTTTAAAAACGCCTCCAGCGACGCATAATGGCTTAGCGAGCTTTCCAATACGCGCTATCGCGTCTTTTTTAAGAGATTCTCCAGCAAGGAATCGACGGCTTTATATTGATCCTCCGTCAGTTTCAACTCCCTGCGCGCCCCGCCGTAAGGATTTATCACAACGCTGTGCATATTGGGCGGCGAATCCATTCCAAGCAAATAATCCGACGACACGCCAAAATATTTCGCTATTACAGCTATTTCATCAGCGGTAGGGCGGCTTCTGCCTTTTTTCCAATCATATACCTTAGACTTATGAGTATGCAGTATTCTGCAAATATCCTGCTCTTTCATTTTTTTCTCTCTCATAACGCTCAATATCCTATCTACCGTTTCCATTTCCATAAAGCCGCCTCCTAGAGTTGTCGAACATGCGGTCACCGTCATTTTCGCTTGTGACAGACTTACAAATATTTCGTAATTTCACAGAATTTTTCGTTGACATACGAAATAAAATGGAATATAATGTCTGCAAATCATTAAAACCAGTTAAACTATGGACTTGCGCGATCGGTCAAACCCTTCCAATCGCGTCATCCAAAAATATAACCGTTTACTTCGAGTAAGTCTGAAATACATATTTATTGTAAATAACTAAAATATACGTGTCAACATTTTTAACTTTAAATAAAATGGCGACCAATGTCTCACGCGGATTAACGATTACGCTCGCGTCCATGCGACGTAATTCCTTAATCTCCGCAACATGCCTCAATTCACCATTTTTATCTTGATTTACTAAGCGTTTGATAAATAAAAAATAAGATATTTTCTTACGCTGGGCTAACAATATAATTATAGCGACCTCCAGAAGGATATGGCGATATTGAACGACGAAACCGCGTAAGGGGCGAAAATAATATGGACAATATGAATGATATTGAGCATTGCGCTAACTTGCGCAGACTTGGCTTTCAAATAGCGCGCGTCGAAAACGGCCTGAAGGTTTTTAGACCTGGTAAAAAATTAAAATAAGCATTGAAAATGATACGGCATAAGCGGCGCGTTTCAAACCCACGCCGCTTTTTTCGCTAAATGCGACGCTAATATAAAATAAATTATGAGAGGTGAAAGATAATGGAGAAGAAAAATGTAAAGGAGTTTCTTTCCCAAATGTTTTATATCAATGACGCTATAAAAACGAAACAAGAGCAGCTAGCGCGTCTTCGCGACATGCAGTCATCCGTCAGAACGTCAATATACGGCGAGAAAACCCAAAGCAAGAGCGCTTATGACAGAATAGCGGACATCACAGCTAAAATCGTGGACCTGGAAAACGACTGCATAATGAGCATAAGCTGGTTTTTAGATTTAAAACGCAAAGCGCTGGAAATCATCGATCTAGCTGAAGACCCCGTTCAACGGACATTACTTGAAAACAGATACATAAACCTCAAAACATGGGAAACGATAGCCGACGACATGCATTATAGCTGGGACTCCGTGCATCGCATACATCGTAAGGCGCTCAGCAGTTTGGAAGCCGGAGATTAACCGCCGCGTTTTTTCACAGGCTTTTTACGGCGTCGCCGCCGTTCGACGCACGTATCGCCCCGATGCATACGCCTTCCAACGGACATCCTGAACAAATGGGCTTTTTTCGGCAATGCTCCTTTGCGTTCAAAACAATCAGCGCGTGGTAACGATTAAATAGCTTTTCGTCACAGGGCAGCCGCTCTTCAAAGAACGTCTTGACCGACTCATAATCATTCCCGGCCGGAATTCGCAGCCGTTCCGTCAACCGTTTCGTATAGGCGTCCACGACAAACGTAGAAAACTGAAAAGCGTAAAGCAATATATCGTCAGCCGTCTCGCGTCCCACGCCACGCAGCGCCAACAGCTCCGTCCTGATACGGTCTAGCGGCATACCGCGCGCAACATGCGCGTCATATCCGTATCTCCCGAACCAGCGCGTAATTTCCTGCAAATATCGCGCCTTTTGGTTGAAAAACCCTGACGGGCGAATAATCTCCGCCAGCGTCTCCACATCAAGCCCCGCGACGTATTCAGGGGAAAGCCTGCCGCCGAAATTGGCAAGCGCCTTTTTCACATTGCTCCAGGCTGTGTTTTGCGTAAGCACGGCGCCGACAATAATTTCGTAAGGCGTATCGCCCGGCCACCAGTGCGGATCGCCATATCGGGACAGCAACAAGTCATATATATTCATCAATCGCCTTGCCGATTTTTCGTCCGTGACCCTCATCGCGACCTACGCTCCGCCCTTGTTGGAATCATCGCGAAGAGGCGTAACTCTTTCAATGAGTTCACCCCTTCGCGATATCCGCGCCGCTCTCTCGTTAATAATTAATTAGCATGATAATATAGAAACAATCCGCTGTCAATCCTCGTCATATCAACTCCCGCCGCAAGATTCTCACTTTTCTTCCCCGCAACCTCGCAACGGACAACTGGACCTAAAAATGGCGGGCTTAGCGAGGAATGGAGCGGGGCGAAAGGCCGCCGCCGCTTTTTAGCGGAGGCCGTGAGCGAAGCGCAATTCCGAAGCGAGACCGCCCCCCCGCGTCCGCGCGAAGCGCGGGCGCAACGCGTTGAACGCGCCTCCCCCGGATATCTCCTAAATTTATATAAACTATAGATGACGCCCGCGATTCTGAGCGCGGACAACACCCACGCATTTGGCGAAAAATAATTACAAAAATCCGCTTTAAATGGGATCTTAAACAGGCTCTTAAATCAGGAATATCCCCATCCCCGGCAAAACTCCATCGCGCTTACGGTCGTAATCAAACCAATTCAGACGATCATGAACAAAACCCTAAATATCCTCTTAATTAAAGCCAAAGATTTTCGCATCCGAATTAGTTGACACATACCGTCTAAAGGTGTATCATAAATAAATAGAAATACATATAATACATATATGCTATATATTAATATCCGTGATAAAGTATCACCCCAGTTATACTTTTCAATCTATTGCAACTGTCCTTTTATAGATAAGGGCGCCCGACGTTTTTGCGCGAAGCAAAGAAACAAACATGATCATAATAAATAAGGTCTATCTCGCTATTAAAACATATTAATAATATATGTATAATATGACTTCTCCGCCGGCGGCTTCGCTCGCCGGCGGAGAAGTCATATATATTCAAGAAAATTATTAGGGAGGCATTTTTATGGCAAGAGCTTTAACCCGGGATGAGTTGTTCCGTAATATCGATCTTACCGAAAGATTATTTAACGACGGCATCGCGATTGATGAAGACATTTTGCAAGAATTGGATTTTGAAAACTCTTACTTGGAGCAGGTGCACGGTTGCTTTAACATGAACCATGTAACTCACCTTAAAACAAAGTTGCCCAATTCATTTCGCGATCCCACGGGATATAGCTTCAACGTAACGTTTGACCCTGCGTCGCATTTTTCCATAACGCGCGACAGTGGACGATATGTCTTACAAGATAAAGGCAAGCCGCTATTCGAAATCTTCTTTCAAAAGAAACCGAAATACTATGACAAATTGACATCCGACGGCGCTCGGATGTCAAGCGTAGCTCAATACGTAGGCCGAAGTAAAATCACTATCGCGTACAGTAACGAATGCTCTCTTCAAGAAAAAGGACTTGACTGCCTTTTCTGCAATATTAACGCTACAAAAAGCTCTTACGCCGATTTGGAGGGCCTTGGCCTAAAAACGTCTTTGCAAATCGCCGAAACGACCAAAGCCGCGTATGACGAAGGTTACAGAAGGCTTACCATTACAGGCGGGTTTATACCCGAACGCCGTGAAGTGGATTATTATATCGACGTAGCCGAAGCTATTCAGGAATTGACCGGTCTGGAAGATTTCGGCGGAACCGCCTGCATAGGCGCGCCGCTCGATTTAAACGTCATTGATAAGTATAAAGAGGCTGGATATAACAGCATAGCCACGAACATGGAGATCTGGGATTCAAATATGTTCAAGACAATATGCCCGGGCAAAGAGCTTATATGCGGAGGACATCAAAATTGGATTAACGTGTTGAAACGCGAAGTGGAAGTGTTCGGCAAAGGTCATGTGCGTTCGTATTTCGTGGCGGGCATCGAACCGAAAGCCACTATGCTCGAAGGCATACAGTATCTTATGGAACTGGGCGTAGTGGCGATTCCGTTGCAATGGAATCCTAACCCCGGTTCCGCTTTAGAAGGACATCGCGCTCCGACAAGCGAATGGTTCCACGACGTCGTGTTAAAAACCTACTCGCTACTGCGCAAAAACAACTTTACTCATGAAGACTTTTACGTATCGACAAACGGCGAAGAAACCGTTTTCGACTATCTGTTCAACGCCGACGGCGATTTTCTGCCTTGGGAAAAAGATATATACTCTCAACTTAAAGCGGTTTAATCTCACTTAACGCATCCGCCTAATACATCCAATGAAAGGACGATATTCATGAAAAGAAAAACAGCTTCCGTCGCGTCTCTTATCGCTTCATTGGTTTTAGCGCTTTCCGGCTGCGGACAGAAAGCGAGCGATTCCGGCGATACCGCCGAACAGCAATCTCCCGGCGACTCCGGACAATATACCTCCGACTCATCTGAACAGCAACCTCTACCCCCAAGCGAAGAACCGCTTGTCATCAGAATAGGCGCGGACAGCTACAACTTCTCTTACCAATTCCGCGTAGCCGAAGCGGTCGGCATATTTGACAAATATAACATCGACGCGACTATTTCCACGTTTTCGTTCGGCATAGACACTATCAACGCCGCCATACTCGGCGAGACCGATTCCGCTGAGGGCATGGACTACGCCGTAGCCTCTCGTTTCTCGGAAAGCAACAATTTGCGGATAGTCGCGCATATATGCGGACCGAACAGCGACGGCGAAAAACTGTACGTCCGCGATCCATCCGTGAATTCCGTAACTGACCTGGCCGGCAAGAAACTTGGCGTAAAAAAAGGCACGGTAAACGAGTTTATATGGGGCAAAGTGTTCGAAAACTATAACATCGATCCTGAATCGGTCGAACAAGTCTACTTAGGTTCGTCCGCCGAACTGCTCGCGGCGTACCAAACCGACAACATAGCGGCGTTTTGGGGGACTCCTGACATAGAGGAAGCTATATTGGCCGTGCCGGGCACAAAAATATTAGGCGACTATGATTTGTCTAAAGCGGTTCCGCGCGGGTACCTGCTGCTTGATAACGACTTTATACAAGCCAATAAAGCCGGCGTCACGCGTCTTTTAAAAGCGCTCGACGAAGCTACGGATTATATCCGCGACAATCCGGAGGAAACGGCGCGAATAGCTTACGAAGACCTCAAAGTCCCCGAGGACGCAGCGCTAGAGGGCATCAGGAAATATACCTATGACGTTCGTCTGTCTCAGGAGGACTTGGATCATATAACGAACGTCGCCAACTGGTCTATCGAGCACGGACTTATTAAAAACAAGTATGACATAACGCAATTTCTATATCTTGACGCTCTGCGCGAAGCGCTGCCTGATAAAATAAGCGTTTAATCTTTCGCCAAAAGGGGGGATTCACATGGATGGAACATTCGCTTTAAGCGCCCCAAGCGCGCTCAAAGCGTCTCGTACGGACGAAAAGTTCGTTTCCGATTACGCGCCGCTCATACGCGTTCAAAACTTGGATTTCAGCTACCAGGACGAAAAGGCCTATCCAAGAGTAAACATACTGTCCGGGGTAAGCCTCGATATCTATGAAGGCGAGTTCCATGTAGCTCTTGGGCCAAGCGGATGCGGAAAGTCCACCCTTTTAAATATAATCGTCGGTCTCCTTAAACACACGGGCGGCGTAGCGCTTATAAACGGCAAAGAGATAAAAAAACCCGGCAAAGATAGAGGACTTGTGTTTCAAAACGCCGACGCCGCCATCTTTCCATGGCTTACCACGCTTGAAAACGTAGAATTCGGCCTGAAAATGGCCGGGGTAAAAAAGCGGGAACGGCGCGAAACGGCGCAAAAATATATCGACCTTGTCGGACTCAGCGGACATGAAGACAAATTCCCGCGCGAACTTTCGGGAGGCATGAAGCAACGCGCGCAAATAGCGCGTTCGCTCGCCAACGATTCCGACATTATGGTCATGGACGAACCGTTCGGGGCCTTGGACGCCCATACGCGTCGCGTAATGCAAAACGAGCTTATACGCACATGGCGCGAGACTAAAAAAACGATCATATTCGTTACTCACGATATTCAAGAAGCCATTATACTTGGCCAAAAGATACATATAATGTCCAAAGCGCCTGACGCGAACATATACCGAACATATACGTCCGCTCTTCCTTACCCGCGTTTGGAAAGCGATCCAAAATACATTGAACTCCTCCTAAGCGTACAAGGGCATTTCGATTTTGGCATGGGCATATAGCGAAAGGATGAACGTTAATGACGCCATTGAAAAATAATCTTCTGAAAACCGGCGAATTCCTTCTGAAAACCGGCGTCGTAACGTGGATCCTTTTACTTGCCGTCTGGAGTCTGCTGTCGCCTTTGTATCCCGCTAATTTTTTACCCGGTCCGATAGCCACTCTGATCGGCGGCAAGGAAATATTACTTGACGGCACATTGCTCGAATTCGCCGGCATAAGCCTGCGCCGCGTATTTTTCGGCTGGTTCCTCGGCTCGTTGATAGGCGCGCCTCTGGGCATACTCATAGGACGCGTTAAACCGCTGCGCCAGATAGCGGAACCGTTCGTGGATTTCTTTCGTTTCATACCCGCGATAGCGTTTCTGACGCTCTTCATAATGTGGTTCGGCGTGGGAGAACGGTCGAAAATCATACTTATTTTGTACGGAACCAGTTTTTTCGTTATAGTAAACACCGTAAGCGGCGTTTTAGGCATTGATCCGCTTCGTATACAGGCGGCGCGCACGTTAGGCGCCTCCGAATCTCAGATACTTCTTCACATCGTTATCCCCGAAAGCGTCCCTTATGTCTTTACAGGCGTAAGACTTGGATTGGGCGGAGCGTTCACCTCCATCGTCGCGGCGGAGATGTTGGCTGCGAAAGAAGGGCTGGGCTATTTGGTATTTTCCTCCCGGCTGTACTTCCGTATCGATTGGATACTCGTGGGAGTCGTTACTCTAGGGTTACTTGGATATTTCTCTGACAGGGCGCTTAAATTCTTTGGCAAACACGCCCTGCGACGCTACTCGATAAACGACTCTAAAGAATTCGGACGCTAAGACCCTAGAGCTTCGCCCTTAAAACCTTGGGGCTTTGCCCCAAACCCCACTGGGGTCTTAGTCCCCAGACCCCAATCATCCAAGGGAATTTAAAGCGTTCGTCAACAAAAAGTTTTAAAAAGGAATTTTTCTTTTGCGAACGCGGAGCGTTCGCGGCTAAATCTTTTTGACAAAT
>JAISER010000013.1 GCA_031263985.1 Clostridiales bacterium
ACTTTCAAGAAAGAAGCGGGCGCGGGCAGCGTCCGCGGTTTGTTGAATTTAAGACCGTTTCCAGAAAAATATAAGGCGCATAGACTAGCGTTTTCCGGAAACGAAGTTTCCGGCGAAAGTTCTTTGTTTCTTTCTTTCAAGAAAGAAGCGGGCGCCGCCCGCGTCCGCGGTTTGTTGAATTTAAGACCGCTTCCAAAAAAATATAAGGTATATAGATTAACTTTTTCCGGAAACGAAGTTTCCGGCGAAAGTTCTTTGCTTCTTTCTTTCAAGAAAGAAGCGGGTGCGGGCGGCGCCCGCGGTTTTCTAAGGTAAAAGCCTTTTCCAAAAGTCAGCGCAACCCCTGCAACGGGTCTAATCCCAGCATAATGTTCATGCATTGAACGGCGTTGCCGGAAGCGCCTTTGCCAAGATTGTCATAGCTGGCTATGACGGCGGCGCGGTCGGCGTCGCCAGATACATAAAGACGCATCGTATCGGAAAAAGCGGATTGCATAGCGTCGAGCGTTCCGTCCTCAAAATCCTCATGCGCGCCAAATCTTTCGACTTTTACGGCGCCGCGCCCATCGTAACGCCGCGCGTAAAAATCATGCAGTTCAGCGGCTGACATCTTCTTTTTAAATAGGTTGAGACGCAATGGAACTGTGACGGTCATGCCCTCGTAAAAGTCGCATATTATAGGATTGAAGATCGGGGGGGAATCTAGTTTGGCGATCTCGCGCATTTCAGGCAAATGCTTATGGTTTTGTCCAAGCGCGTAAAAACGCGGACGCGCGTAACGCGCCGGTTTGTCGGCGCTTTCGTAACATTCGATAACGCGCCTGCCCGCTCCGCTGTAACCGGAAAGACCGAAACATGTAAAGGGATAGTCAGCGGCGACGAGTCCGCTTTCCACAAGCGGATAAACGGCGATTAAAAAACCGGCGGCGTAACATCCCGGATTAGCTAGTCTGCGGGCGTTTTTTATAGCTTGAAAGCGCTCCGGCGAAAGTTCCGGCAGTCCGTACGTCCAGCCGTCCGCGACGCGGTGCGCCGTAGAGGCGTCTATTACGCGCGTTCGTTCGTTCGTAACGCGAGAAACGGCCTTCTTGGTTTCCTTGTCGGGCAAACATAAAAAAACTACATCGGCGTTGTTAGAGAGTTTCGCGCGTTCATCGCTGTCTTTACGAAGTTCCGGTGCTATTTTTATAAGCTCGATTTCAGCGCGCCCGTAAAGTCTGTCGGCCAGGTTTAAACCCACAGCTCCTTCGCTTCCGTCTATAAATATTTTATACATAATCATCGCCTCGTTATGAAAATATTGTCGAATTCGGCGATTTGAGCTTTTACCGATTCGGGACTCGCGCCGCCGTAGGACGAGCGCGCCGCCACGCAAGCGTCGAGTGAGACCGTATCATATATGTCGCTTTCGAATAGCGGCGACGCGGCTTTATAGCTTTCCAACGGAAACGTTTCCAGCGTGGCGTTGGTTTTCAGGCATTCGGCTACTATTTGACCGGTTATTTTATATGCGTCGCGAAACGGGACGCCTTTTTTCGTCAAATAATCGGCGCAGTCGGTCGCGTTGATAAACCCGCGGGCGGCGGCGGCGCGCATGTTCTCTTCCAGAACCGTAGCTGTCGCAAGCATCGGCGCGAACGCCGAAAGACAGTCTTTTACCGTTTTTATACTGTCGAATATGGCCTCTTTATCCTCTTGCATGTCTTTGTTATACGCCAAGGGCAAACCTTTAAGCATAGTGAGCGACGCGATCAAATCGCCAAAGACGCGTCCGCTTTTCCCTCGCGCCAGTTCCGCTATGTCAGGGTTTTTCTTTTGCGGCATAATGGATGAACCTGTCGCGAACGCGTCGTCAAGCTCCATATACTTAAATTCCCATGACGACCATATGATTATTTCCTCGGCGAATCTGGAAATATGTAGCGTTAATATGGCTAGCGCGGCGTTAATCTCCACGCAAAAATCCCGATCGGACACGCCGTCGAGAGAGTTGCGCGACGGAGCGTCAAAGCCAAGGGCCTTGCTCGTCATGAACCGGTCTATCGGGTAAGACGCGCCCGCGAGCGCGCACGAGCCAAGGGGGTTTTCCGCCATCATCCGGCGCCGCGCGTCCTCAAGACGCCCTATGTCGCGCAAAAACATCCACGCGTAAGCCATTAGGTGATGTCCCAGGACGATAGGCTGAGCGCGTTGCATATGCGTATAGCCGCACATGACCGCACCCGCGTGTTTCTCGGCTTTTTCTCGGACGATCCGCGCAAGGTTTTTTATCAGTTCGATAATATTCAGAGCTTCGTCGTTTAGGTAAAGCTTTAGGTCCGTCGCAACCTGATCGTTACGGCTTCGCGCGGTATGGAGACGTTTGCCGGCGTCCCCTACCCTTTCCGTAAGTTCGCGCTCTATGAACGTATGAATGTCTTCAGCCGTTTCGCCGTCCGATTTCTTGTCGAATGTGAGCGCGCCGCTTTCAATGTCGCGCAATATGCCGTCAAGCCCGGAAATGATCGTCTCGGCGTCGGATCCGCTAATTACGCCGCAAGCCGCGAGCATCGCCGCGTGCGCCGCGGAACCGGCTATATCCTGACGGTACATCAGCGAGTCGAACGCAAGAGAGGAATTAAAGTCGTTTAAGTTTTTGTCGGTTTTTTTTGAAAACCTGCCGTCCCATAAGGCCATATAGCGTTTCTCCTGTAATCTATGCGACTATTTATAAATAAAGTCTACGAGCGCCGCGGATCATTCGCCCGCGTTCTCTTTCATAATCGCTCTGACTTTTATAGGCAACCCGTAAAGAGTGATAAAACCCTGCGAGTCCATCTGGTTATATTCCTCATCTTCGCCGAACGTCGCTATGTGTTCGGAATAGAGCGAGTAAGGGCTTGTGACTCCGGCCGAGATAATGTTACCCTTGTAGAGCTTGACTCTTACGTCGCCCGTAACGGATTGCTGAGTGGAATCCACGAAAGCGTTAAGCGCCGTTATAAGCGGGGTGTACCATTGGCCGTTGTATACGAGTTCGGCGTATTTATAGCTGATAATCTTTTTGTAATGCGAGGTTTCTTTGTCAAGGCAAAGCTCTTCCAGCTTTTCATGCGCGAAATAGAGTATAGCTCCGCCCGGCGTTTCGTACACTCCGCGGCACTTCATGCCGACAAGCCGGTTTTCCACAAGGTCGAGTATGCCAATGCCGTTTTCGCCGCCCAGTTCGTTAAGGCGTCGCACCAGTTCGACGCTGTCGGTTTTTTCGCCGTCAAGCGCTATGGGCTTGCCTTTGTCAAAAGAGATTGTGACGTAAGTCGGTTTATCCGGGGCTTTTTCCGGCGTTACGCCAAGTTCAAGTATCTTATCGAAAAGAGGCTCGTTCATCGGGTTTTCCAAATCAAGCCCTTCATGCGAAAGATGCCATATGTTTTTGTCTTTGGAATAATTGGTTTCGCGCGACACGGAGAGCGGAACATTATGTTTTTCCGCGTAGGCGATTTCGTCTTCCCGGCTTTTAAGCTCCCAAATTCTCCAAGGCGCTATAACGGGCATATGCGGCGCCCAAGCTTTTATCGCAAGTTCGAAACGGACCTGGTCATTGCCTTTGCCCGTGCAACCATGCGCTATGGCGTCCGCGCCCTCTTTTTTGGCTATTTCCACTATGCGTTTGGCTATTATCGGACGGGCGAACGCTGTGCCAAGCAAATAGCCCTCATACTTCGCGCCGGCTTTCATGGTCGGAAAGATATAATCTTCCACGAATTCTTTAGTTATGTTTTCGATGTACAGCTTGGACGCGCCTGTTTTGAGAGCGCGTTCTTCAAGATCTGACAGCTCGGAATCCTGCCCTACGTCGGCGGCTACCGCGATGACCTCGCAACCGTAGTTTTCTTTTAGCCAAGGTATTATAACGGATGTGTCAAGCCCTCCGGAATACGCGAGAACAATCTTTTTATATTCCATATATAACGTTCCCCTCATCGTTTCGCTGAATAATTACGCTATTTTTATGCATGATGTATGCAACGCGCGTATCGGGCGAAACCGCATAATAATAAAAAAGCTGGCAAAAACATTGAATACATCATATGACGTTTTTTATTATTATACATTGGCGCATTATAGATTGCAACTATTTTTTGAATAAAAATTAAAAAAAATTAATTATTATTTTAATCTCGGGGAAGCGGGCCGATGAGACGCGTGAATTTTCTTGCGCTGAAGCTCAAGAATAGATATACTTTAACGAAAGAATTCATAAGATATCGTTTCCGTTTTCGGACGGTTTGAAAAATTATGGATTTTTAAACGGTCTTATGCTACACTGTTTAGTATTCTACGCGAAACGCTTTTGGTAAAAAATACTAACGCTTTTGACATTGCGGGTGACTCATTTAATGGCGAAACGTGATTTTTCGCGCGTAAAGCGCATAATAATTAAGATAGGCACGACTTCGCTCACCTACCCTAACGGGCGTATAAATTTAAGGCGGATCGAGCGCATAGCGTGGGTTTTGACGGATTTGCGCAACCAGGGCAAAGAGGTTATACTTGTGACGTCCGCGGCTATCGCCGTCGGAACGGAGAGGCTTGGCCTTTCGGAGCGTCCGCGCGAGATACGCGACAAACAGGCGGCTTCGGCCGTCGGGCAAGCCGTGCTTATGCAATTTTATGAGAATTTTTTTATGACTTACAACCAAAAAGTCGCGCAGATTTTGCTTACGAAAGACGTCACGGACGACGCCGCGCGCAGAAGCCACGCGCGCAATACGATAGACGCTCTGCTGAAAATGGGCGTTATACCTATAGTGAATGAAAACGACACCATATCGGATGAGGAGCTTGGTTTTTCCGACAACGACTCGCTTTCGGCGTTTGTGGCGGTTATATCCGAAGCGGATTGCCTTATAATGCTGTCCGATATAGACGGCCTTTTTACGGTGGATCCAAGGCTTGACAAAGACGCCGCGCTTATACCGTTCGTGGAGCGCATAACCGATGATATCATAAAAATCGGCGGCGATTCCTTCGGAAAACTTGGCACAGGGGGCATGGCGGCGAAGATAAGCGCCGCCGGCATAGCCGTCGAGCGCGGCATTGACGTGATCATCGCTTCGGGTGAAGACCCCGCGGCGCTGTTTGGCATACTGAACGGGGAAATTATAGGCACGATGTTTATGGGAAGACGCTAAGGACTCGTCAAACAATATCTTGATGTTTTCACTTGCCCTTTCGCCGTCAGTCCGCGTTATCGTCGGTCGCCATATCGCCCCGGGTATGTCTCCTTCCTCCGCCTTGCCTGACGACGAAATCGCGGTGTGAAATTCCATCGATTTATTGTTTGACGGGAACTGTAACCAAATATTATTTAACGAATCCTAACGCTTTATGACAAGGGAGGAGCGACTTTGGCGGATTTAAACGAAATCGGGAAAAGGGCTAAAAAAGCGGCCGCGGAGCTTGCGCGGATTTCCGCGAAGGTTAAAAACGACGTGTTAAAGGATGCGGCCGGTTTTATCATCGAGGATGAGAGATATATACTCGATGAAAATGAAAAGGATTATATCGCGGCGAAGGAAGCCGGCTTGCCCGGCGTTTCGCTTGACAGACTGCTTTTAACGCCCGCCCGCGTGGCCGATATGGCCGAAGGGCTTGAAAAGGTCGCTTCTTTAGATGACCCAATCGGCGAGACGATCAGCATGAAAACGATCGAAAACGGTCTTGTGGTCGGAAGAAAACGCGTTCCGCTCGGCGTAATAGGCATTATATACGAAGCGCGGCCTAACGTCACGGCTGACGCTTTCGGGCTGTGCTTTAAAGCGGGCAACGCTTCCATACTGCGCGGCGGCAAAGAGGCGCTGCTTTCAAACGCGGCGATAACGGGCGCGATCAAGAAAGCGCTCGAGAAACGTAACGTTACGACTGACGCCGTATTATTCATCAACGATCCATCCAGAGAAAGCGCCGTCGGCATGATGCGGCTCAACGAATATATAAACGTGCTTATACCGCGCGGCGGCGCTGGACTGATAAAAACCGTCGTCGAAACAAGCTCCGTCCCCGTGATAGAGACCGGGACGGGGAATTGCCATATCTTTGTGGACGAAAGCGCCGACTTGGAAAACGCCGTTAAGATAATAGTCAACGCTAAAACCCAGCGGCCCGGCGTATGCAACGCATGTGAAAAGCTTATACTGCATAAAAATATAGCGAACGAGTTTTTGCCTAAAATTTGCGCCGCGCTGCGCGAATACGGCGTGGAGATACGCGGCGACGAAGCGGCGGTCAATATAGTTCCCGACATAAAGCCAGCTACGGATGACGATTGGGACACGGAATATCTTGACCTTATAATAGGCGTTAAAATAGCTGAAAATATAGAAGAGGCCATAGAGCATATACAGGCCCATTCCAGCGGTCATTCCGAAGCCGTTTTAACGGAAAGCTACGCGAACGCGACGCGTTTTTTAAACGATGTCGATTCCGCTTGCGTATATGTCAACGCTTCAACTCGCTTCACCGACGGTTTTCAATTCGGGTTTGGCGCGGAAATAGGCATAAGCACGCAAAAGCTGCACGCTCGCGGGCCTATGGGACTTAGAGAGCTTACAAGCTCGAAGTATGTCATTTACGGCTCCGGACAAATAAGAGAGTAGGATGATTGTTTTTTGCTGGGCAAACTGGCTGTTCTTTCGTTGCTTGTGCTAGCTAACGGTGTTTTCGCGGCTTCTGAAGCCGCGCTTATATCGCTTAATAAAAGCAAGGTTAAACTCTACGCTGAGCAGGGCGGTAAAAACGCTGACAAGATACTTGCGGCGTCCGATAATATTAGCAGGTTTTTGTCTACGATACAAATAGGGATTTCTTTTATAGGTTTCGTTTCGGGAGCCTACGCCGCGGACACGTTCGCCGACCCTATAGTTTCATTTCTTACGGCCAAAAATCTGCCGGCGCCGAACGCTTTTATCGAACTAGCCGCTTATATCGCGGTTACGTTCATTCTGACTTACGTGATGCTTGTTATAGGCGAGCTTACGCCGAAACGCATAGGCATAGACAAGTCCATCGCCATAGCGCGCGCCACGATAAGCGTTTTGATGGCGTTGTCATATGTCGCGGCGCCGTTTGTAAAGCTGCTCGACGTTTCAACAAACGCGGTTTTAAAACTTTTGCGCGTAAACCCTGAGTCAAGCGCGGAAGGGGTAACGGAAGCGGAGATACTAATGCTTGTCGCGTCTAACGGTTCCATAGCCGAGAACGAACAAGAAATGATTCATAACATATTCGAGTTTGACAACAAAACCGTGGAGGATGCGTGCGTGCATCGCACGGACGTTTTCGCCGTGCAGGCGGACGCCGACATAAGAGAAGTCATCAATCTCATCATGGAGGAAAACTATTCGCGCGTTCCTGTGTACGGCGAAAATATAGACGATATACTGGGCATATTGCATCTCAAGGATTTAATGAAGCGCATTGTGGTAGACGACTTTAATTTTAACTTGCGCGACATTATACACGAGCCTTATTACGTGTCTTTTTCCAAAAAAACCGATGAAGTGTTTCAGGAAATGAAAGCTAAACGCGCTCATATGGCTGTAGTGATGGATGAATACGGAGGCACTCTCGGCATAATTACAATGGAAGACCTCGTGGAGGAAATTATGGGTAACATCTTCGACGAACATGACGAGGACGAAGCGCCTGATATAGATCCGATTGACGCGAACACGTTTCGTATAAACGGCGCCGCGGAGTTGGAGGATGTGGCCGAATGCCTGAACGTGAATCTGCCCGACGGCGATTACGATACGCTGGGCGGTTTCATAACCGGTCTTCTAGGTTATATACCCGCTGACGGTCAAACGCCGGAAGTCGAGTTCGCCGGTGTTCTATTTAAAGCTGAGCGCGTGAGAGAGAAACGCATAGAGTCGGTTATAGCTTATAAGCCGTAAGACCTTGGGGCGCTGCCCCAAACCCCGCTAAGGGACTTCGTCCCTTAGGAACCCTTTCCTCGGGAACTGCGCTTCGCGCAGTTCCCGGAAGACATTAGGTTACGCCCTTGGTCTTGGTCATAATCGCATGATTTTCGTAAACGGCGCGAAGCGCGGTTTACGGGATAAAGCTTTTTGAAGGAAGTTTGAAGGAAACTTTTTCTCGAAAAAGTTTCCTTCAAGGTCTTAAAAAAACGGAGCGTTTATAATGGGAAAAATTTTAGTATCTATAAAAGATAATGAGTATAATATATACATAGAAAAAAATTTCGAGTCCATAGCGAGGCGCATGAAGGAAGCCGGCGTTTTTGGCGTGAAGATGTGCGTTGTGACCGACAGCGTCGTAAACGGTCTTTACGCTGACGAGCTGGAGAGAGAACTAAACGACGTCGCGACGGACGTCCGCCGTTTTGTTTTCCCGGCGGGCGAGGCGAGCAAAACGCTGAGCGTAGTTTCGGATATGTATGAATTTTTTTTGGCGAATAGGTTGGACAGGCGTTCGGCGGTAGTGGCTCTGGGCGGAGGCGTATGCGGCGACATGGCGGGCTTCGCGGCGGCCACGTATATGCGCGGCGTACGCTTCGTTCAAGTTCCGACGACGCTTCTTTCTCAAGTTGACAGCGGCGTCGGCGGCAAAACGGGCGTTGATTTCGCAGAGCGTAAAAATATTATAGGCGCGTTTTATCAACCGAAATTGACGTATATTAACGTATCGACGCTGGATTCGCTGCCCGGCGCGCAGTTAGCGTCGGGGATAGGAGAAGCCATAAAGCATGGGCTTATAGCGGACGCGGGTTATTTTTCGTTTATAAGAGATAGCGCGAGAAAGATTAAAGAGCGTGAAAAAGACGCGCTTATGAAGCTTGTGGAGCGTTCATGCGAAATTAAAGCGAAAATTGTGTCCAAGGACGAAAAAGAGTCTGATCTTCGCGCTATACTTAACTTTGGACATACGGTTGGTCACGCTATAGAGGCGCTCAAGAACTTTAAGCTTGCGCACGGGCATTGCGTCGCGATAGGTTGTTTGGCCGCGTTGCGCTTGTCATGCGAAAAAGGCGGCGTAAGCGACCGGGAAGTTGACGCCGCGGCTGATTTGTTCCGCTTTTTCGATTTGCCGGTTTCATTTTCGGGCATTGATGAACGCGACGTCTATGAGGCGGCGACATATGATAAAAAAGCCGTAGACGGAGCGATCAACATGATTTTGCTCGAAAAGATCGGCAAAGCCCGAGTGTACGAAAAAACGCCGTTCGAAGATATAATATACGCCATATCGGCGGTAAAGGAGCCTGAAAAATGATTATAATCGATGTTTTGGCGCTGGCGGCGCTCATAGCCGTTGATCAGGTCACCAAATTTTTAGCGTTAAAATATTTGGCGCCCGTTGAGTCCGTGACGGTCATAGAAGGACTGCTTGACTTAGCTTTTGTGCGCAACAATGGCGCCGCGTTCGGTCTGTTTCAAGGCGCGCGTTGGTTCTTCATAGGCTTAGCCGTTTTAATTATAGGCGCGATAGTCTACTATTATTTAAAGAACCGTAAGAACGAAAACTTTACTTTCGTCAGAATATCTCTTCTTTTAATTACTTCGGGCGCGATAGGCAACTTTATCGACCGTTTCGCCACGGGTTATGTGGTTGATTTTTTTAATGTGAGATTTATACAGTTTCCGGTTTTTAACGTCGCTGACATATATATAGTAGTTGGAACTATAATGCTTATCGTGTACATCGTATTTTTTATGAAGGGAAAAGAGCCGGACGCGAAAGACGGCGTTAAGGCGTGATTATGTCGCGGATATGTGGCGAGCGCGATATTGACGCGCGTCTGGATGTTTTTTTGAGTTCCGAGAAAGGCGCATTTTCACGGAACGCTGTTCAGAAGTTTGTCGAAAAAGGGCTGGTTTTTGTGAACGGGAAGCCGGCTAAATCTAATTATAGGTTAAAAGAGGGCGATGTCGTGGAGTTTTCCCCTCCGCCGCCCGTTGAGCTTGACGCGAAGCCTCAGGATATTCCGCTTGAAATCGTTTATGAAGACGACGCTCTCATTGTCGTGGACAAACCAAAAGGGTTGGTTGTGCATCCGGCGGCGGGTCACAAAGATGGCACGCTTGTAAATGGTCTTTTGTTCAGTTGTGGAGGTCTTTCGGGCATAAATGGAGTTACGCGCCCTGGCATAGTGCACAGGATTGATAAAGACACGTCGGGGCTGTTGGTAGTCGCTAAGACCGATGCCGTCCATATGGATCTTTGCGCCCAATTCGCGGAGCATTCGGTGAAGAGAGCGTATAAGGCGATCGCGCGCGGCTCGTTTAAGGAGGATGAAGGCGTTATAGACGCGCCTATAGGACGTTGTCCGCGCGATAGAAAAAAAATGGCCGTCAATTTTAAAAATGGCAAGAGAGCTGTTACGCGATACGTCGTTCTGGAGCGCTTGGGGCGACGCTTCACGTATATTGAGGCGCGGCTGGAAACTGGGCGTACACATCAAATTCGCGTTCACATGGCTCATGTAGGTCGTCCGCTGTTAGGCGACAATGTCTACGGAAGCGGGCGCCAGGATATATGCGGTCAGACGCTGCACGCGGGCGTTTTGGGATTTACGCACCCGGTTACAGGGAAGCGAATGGAGTTTGAGTCGGATTTGCCGAAATATTTTACAAATATACTAAAGAGACTTCGCGCGAATTAACGCTATCATAAATTATTAAAAAAACATTGCGCTGTAAATTTAATTATTGTATACTGGGCAAATGTTATAGATTACGACTACGGAGATTTGTGATGCGCGGACAAAAAACAAGAGCGTCTTTTTGGTTTAGCTTTAGCCGCGGCCTTTTGGCCGACGGCTTGTTTACATGTTTAAAACCGAAAAAAAGCGCCCAAGCTTTTCTACTCCGTCCGTAATTACGTTTTAACGCGCTCAGCCGCGAATAAACGCCATATATTCGGGAAGGTGAAAAGCCTTCCCGTTTTTTTATGAAAAAAACGTTTGAAAGATCCATATGCGTCAGGCGTGGGAGGATGGCATGATTATAGTTTTGAAAGACGGCGCGGATCCGGGGCAAGTCGAAAGATTGTCTGAGGATCTTGTCGAAAAAGGCGTAAAGCTGTATGAGATACAAGGCGTGAGCGCAAAGGTTATAGGCGTTGTCGGGGATACGTCGCTTCTGTCCGCTGACGTTCTGATGATGAACGAGTGCGTGTCTAAAGTATTGAAGGTGCAGGAACCGTATAAGCTTGCGGGGAGGAGGTTTAATCCGGAAAGCGCTGTCGTTGACGTGAACGGCGCGAAGATAGGCGGCGGTGAATTCGCTGTAATGGCCGGGCCGTGTTCCGTTGAAAGCGAGGATCAAATCTTGTCTATAGCCAAAGACGTGAAGATATCGGGCGCTAAGTTTTTGCGCGGCGGGGCTTTCAAACCGCGCACGTCGCCTTACGCTTTTCAGGGCATGGGCATGGAAGGGTTGGAGCTGTTGAAGATGGCGCGCGAAAAGACCGGCCTGCCTATCGTTACGGAGATTATGTCGGAAAGGCATATCGATGTTTTCGCGCGCGATGTCGATGTAATACAGGTCGGCGCGAGAAATATGCAAAACTTCAACTTATTAAAAGCGATTGGTGAGACCGGCAAGACGATATTGCTCAAACGCGGCTTGTCGTCCACTATAAACGAGCTTTTGACGGCGGCCGAATACGCGCTTTTACGCGGCGAAAGCCAGGTTATACTTTGCGAGCGCGGCATACGCACATTCGAGACGGCCACGCGAAACACGCTGGACTTGTCAGCCATTCCCGTTTTAAAAGAAAAGTCTCATTTGCCCGTAATAGCGGACCCTTCGCACGGCGTCGGATATTGGAATTATGTGAGCGCCATGTCGCTCGCCGCCGTAGCCGCGGGAGCCGACGGGCTGATAATAGAGGTCCACAATTGTCCGGATAAAGCGCTTTGCGACGGCGCGCAGTCTATCACTCCGCACTTATTTGAAAAGCTTATGAAAAAAATCGCTAAGGTACGTGAGGTTATTACGGAAGAATAGATTTGGGAGGGATTTTTATGGAAGCGAACGAAAAATTGGGACCCCTGCGAGACCGGATAGACAAAATAGACGATAGTTTATTGAGTCTTATAAAAAAGCGCAATTCAGCGGTGGAGGAAGTCGCGGCGGTGAAGCGCGATTACAACATACCCATATTTGACGCCGACAGAGAGTGGGAGATTATTGACCGCGTTTCGTCGCGCGTCGAAGATGACATGAAAGCGGATGTATCGCTTTTAATTCGCACGATATTCGCGTTATCGAAGATTCGCCAAAGACGCGCGCTGTTTACGAACGAGCCTCCGCTTCTGCCGCCTCCGCGCGCGCGGAAAAAAGACGATGTTACATGCGCGTTTCAAGGGCTGCCGGGCGCGTGGAGCGAACACGCGCTGGCAAAGCTTTTTCCGGCGGCAAAAAGGATTTCAGGCGAATATTTTGAGGATATATTCATAGCCGTTAAAAACGGAACGGCGGATTACGGCGTGGTGGCTATTGAAAATTCGCAAACGGGCGCTATAGGCGAAACATATGATCTGTTGCGCAAGTACGGCTGCTTTGTCGTTGGACGGGCTTGGGTCGAAATAAAGCATTGCCTTATGGCGCCTAAAGGCGTTAAAATGTCTGATATACGAGAGGTTATATCCCATCCGGAAGGATTTAAGCAGTGCCGCGATTTTTTGCGCGACAAACCGTGGGAACTTGTTTCTTGCCGAAATACGGCCGTGGCGGCGAAACGCGCCGCGGACTCGCGAACGGGCAAGACGGCGGCCATAGGGTCACGTCTTGCCGCTGAGCATAACGAACTCGAAATATTGGCGAAAGACATAAGCGATTCCGATAAAAACAAAACGTCGTTCGTCGTCATAGCGCTTGAACCGGAATACGATGAAGACAGCGACACCGTTTCAATATCGTTTTCTACGGCTCACCGAAGCGGCGCGCTGTGCGAAACGCTTATGCCTTTTCTCGCTCAGGGGATAAATCTGGAACGCATAGAGTCGCGCCCCGCTACAGGAGGAAATTACCGTTTTTTCGCTGATTTAAAAGGCAATATATTAGATACAAATGTAACGCGCGGCTTGAAATGCGCAGCCGCCGCGTGCGGATATTTTGAAGTTATCGGTTGCTATAAGGGTGAATGACGCGCGTGACGGAAGGGAAACTTTATAATTGATTATCCAATCGTTTCAATAAGCCGCGCGAACGCGCGGCGCGGAGTCCCAAGGTCTTTATGACTTGTTTGGATAGTCATCTTTTATAATTCAGATTCGCCGCGTTTTATTTACAGGGGTATGATATGCTGATATAATGACATATCATATCAGCAAATATACGACGGCGAACAGCGTGTCAGGAATAATCAAGAAACGCGAGACGCGCGTGCCACACTAATTTTTTTCGGAGGGCGCTTATGAAAAGAATGTTTTTGTTGGTTTTAACGGCGTTTGTTTTATGTTCATGCGCTAAGAGCGCTGATAAGGGAGTCGCCCAAGCGGGGGCGGACGGCGCTGAAAGCGCGAGCGAACTAACGCCGGAAGCTCTGGAAGCCGTAAAAAAGTTCGGAATATCAGACGAAGATTTGTCTAGATACAGCTGGAAAAGAGAGACGTATTTCGGCGAGAGTTTGTTCACCGGCAGTTTGAACGACGACTCGCGAGAAGCCGCCGTTCGGGTTCCCTTGATGGCGGTGCGCGAAGATGGCGAGCGCATGTATGTGATCGAAAACACGAGCGGTCAAGGGTCGAGTTATCCTATAATAAAGATGACTGAAATATATCCGTCGATTTTAGTGGACGCTCTTAATGACGTTGAAAAAAAGCTGGGCTGGATAGCCTTTAAGGAACCTGAAAATATCGCCGCTATGGACGACTTGAAGAAGCTGCTGTCGGAAACGTTTACGCCGGATTTCGCCAACGAACTGACGGAAAAGGCCAGAAGCGTTTACAGTAAGGGCGAAGACGGGTTTTACCGGCTTACTCAAGCGTCAGGCAGATATAACAACATAGGCGATCGCAAGATTGAGCAAGTTGAAAGTTCCGACGACACAATAATATACCGCGTGACCGTCGAAACGTTCGACAGCAATAATATGGAGGAATACGTTCCGGACGAATTAAAGACTTACGATTACGTTAAGAGGAATATTGACGGTAAATGGCTGTTTGACAGATGCGAGCTTTACTATTAGATTGGGCGTGATGCTGAACTCAGTTTGAAACCCCGGCGTGAAACGGTTTAGACTGAGTTCAGCGTTAGTTTTTATCGACGCGATATCGTTATTTTTATGCGGATTATATACGTTTGAAAGAGGGTTTGACGTTATGCGTGGCGTTACAAAGACAAGAGCGCTGACCGCGTGCGCGATGTTCGCCGCTTTTACAGCGGTTTTTTCGCAAATATCGATTCCCATAGGGCCTGTGCCGATAAACCTCGCGACGCTTTCAGTTCTTATGGCCGGAGGACTTTTAGGCGCGCGGGGCGGGGCTTGCAGTCAAATTATATTTTTGCTGACAGGAGCGGCGGGCGCGCCTGTTTTCAGCGGTTTCAGAGGTGGCTTCTCGGCGCTGGCCGGGCCTACCGGAGGTTACATAGTTGGCTACGTTTTGGCCGCGTGGTTTACCGGGTTTTTCTATCAAAAGCGTAAAACTACAGGCGCGCTTGTCTTTGGCATGATCGTGGGTTCGATGACGTGCTACGCGTTTGGGTTGGCATGGTTTATGATAGTCACGTCAAACGATTTTTTAAGATCGATATCCGCTTGCGTAATTCCGTTTTTGCCGGGGGACGCGCTCAAAATAACCGCCGCGGCTTTGTTGTCGCCGCGGTTAAGCCGCGCCGCTCAAGGTAATTTAAATATATTATGAAATACAGGGAAGGAACGCTATGTTAAATTTTGAGTTAAACTTGCCTACCAAAATATTGTTTGGAAGGGGTTCTCAGCGCCTTATAGGCGAAGCCGTGAAACCGTTCGCGAAAAAGATACTTTTACATTATGGCGGCGGCAGCGTCAAAAAGAATGGGATTTATGACGACGTTACGCGATCGCTTAGGGAAAGCGGCGTTGAGTTCGTGGAACTGGGCGGAGTCGCGCCGAATCCGCGATTGTCTCTGGTGTACGAAGGCATAAAACTTGTTAAAGATGAAAATGTGGAGCTTGCGCTCGCCGTGGGCGGCGGCAGCGTTATTGACTCCGCTAAAGCTATAGCTATGGGCGCGCTTTATGACGGAGACGTATGGGACATCTATGAAAAAGGCGTCGCGGTCGATAAAACGCTTCCGGTCGCTACTGTTTTGACTATACCGGCGGCGGGCAGCGAAGCCAGTCCGTCAAGCGTTATAACGAACGAGAAAAAGAAACTCAAACTTGGGTATACTAACGAAATAACCCGTCCGGTAGTAAGCTCCGTAAATCCTGAGCATTTCTTCACTCTTCCGAAAAATCAGATGGCTAACGGCGTGTCTGATATGATGAGTCATATATTTGAGCGATATTTTACAAGAACGCTTAATACCGATTTGACTGACGCGCTTTGTGAAGCTACCTTGCGAGTGATCATGAGAAATGCTCTTATATTGGTCGAAAATAGCGAAAACTATGAAGCGTGGAGTGAAATAGGGTTTTGCGGGACAGTGGCGCATAACAATTCGCTTGGGCTTGGGCGCGAGCAAGATTGGGCGTCACATGGCATGGAACACGAATTGAGCGCGATTTATGATGTGGCGCACGGGGCGGGGCTTGCCGTCGTTACGCCAGGATGGATGAGATATGTATGCGATACGGATATAAATTCGTTTGTACGGTTCGCTGTAAAAGTTATGGGCGTGGATGGTGATTTCCGTGACCCGAACGCCATAGCTTCGGAAGGAATAAAACGCCTTCAGGAGTTTTATAAGAAATTGGGGCTTCCGTCTACCATTATGGAATTGGGAATAGATGATAAGAATCTGGAAATTATGGCTAAAAAAGCGACTCGGGCCTCTTTTGGCGAGGAAACGCCTATCGGGAATTTCCGAAAATTGCGCTGGCTTGACGTTTTCGCGATATATAAGTCGGTGTTCCAGTAAGCGGACGCCTATGACTAATGTTCAAAGAAACTTTTCTGGGCGGCTGTAAGCCGCCCAGAAAAGTTTCCGCCGCGTTTTTAAGGTTTTAAGTAAAAAATAAAAAGCGTTATTTTTTATTAATATTTTCATCTTTGTAATCCCGGCGCCTTTTCATTGTCTTATATTTCGCTCACTTTTTCTTTGAAATGACCTCGTTAGTTATCGCAAATTACCCTGTTTCAAAAGCGACTCCTTATCGCCCATTGGCGTTTCTCGCCGATTTTACCCATTTTTAATGCATTTTTAATCGATTGATCGTAATACAATATTGATAAAATAACGTATATGACCATTAGAGATATTACAGGAGGATACCGATTAAGGGGATAACGTCCGCAATGTTTATTCAAAAATAATGGAGGAGTTGTTCATGAAACTGAAGTTGTTTCTCGCCGCGTCGTTGTGCTGCTGCGTTTTATCAGGTTGCGGAGCTTCCGCCGCTGATGGCGCTCTTGACGGCGCGCAAATTGAAAAGCCGATTATGGTAGAGATAACTACGGCCGAAAAAAAAGAGATAAAAAAGGAACTGCCGTACCCTGGCCAGGTGAAAGCCGCCGAACAAATACCTATAATGGGTAAATTGTCCGGCAAAGTGGATCAAGTGTTTTTTAAGACGGGCGATGCGGTGAGAGCGGGCGATGTTCTCTACACAATCGATCTATCAGACATCGAAGACAGCATAAAATCTTTAGAGGCGCAGGTCGCCGCCGCGGACGCGGCTATACGCTCCGCTCGCACGGGTGTGGACCTCGCCGGCGGCAGCCAGACGCAAAGTCAAATTTTACAAGCTTCGGGCGGTGTACAGCAAGCCGAAACCGCCGTCAAACAGGCCGAAAGCTCAGTCGAACAGTCTAAACTCGCTATATCCCAAAGGGAATTGGCGTTAGATCAGGCGCAGACGGCTTATGACTCCACGTTCAAAAGTTACAATGACTCCAAGACTTTATATGAGTCCGCCGCTATATCAAGAACTCAATTTGAACAGACGGAGACGGCTTTGAAAAACGCCGAAATAGGCGTAGAGCAGGCGCGGTCCGCTCTGGAACAGTCGAAGCAAGCCTACGATTCGGCGGCTACCGCCGCTTCACAAGCCCAAAACAGCTATAATCAGGCGGTCGAGAGCCAGAAAATAACAGACTTGGCGCCGGGAGAAAGCGCCAGGAGAGCGCGCGATTCGCTTGCTCAAGCGACGGCTCAAAAAAACAGTCTTTTGGTAAATCTTGAATCCGCAAGAGCCAAAGTGACCGACGCTTCTATAACATCGCCGATAGACGGCGTAATTAGCTCCCGAAATATTGAGCCTGGAACTATGATCTCTCCGTCCGCCGCGGCTTTCACCATAGTTCGCGCGGACATTATCGAAGCGAGAGTTAACGTGACGGAAACTCTAGTTAACGGTCTTGCGGTTGGCCAAAAGTTTCCGGTTTATATAAGCGCTGTCAGAAGTGAGCCGTTTACCGGAGAAATCGTCACGCTAAGCCCGTCCGCGAACGAAGCGACGTCCACGTTTGAAGTCAGATTATCGGTAGACAATAAAGAAAATCTTATAAAACCGGGCATGTACGCCGAAGTTATATTCGTCAGGGAGCGCGCTGAAAACGCGGTGGTAATTCCACGCGGCGCCATTGTTGTGGAAAACGATAGAAATTATGTTTATGTGATGGAAAATGATAACGCATCAAAGAAGATCGAGGTTAACACCGGAGTGGATAATGGATCTGAAGTGGAGATTTTAACCGGCGTTGAGCCGGGAACAAGCGTAATCATCAGAGGTCAGGCGTATTTACGCGACGGTTCGCTTGTGAAAATCGACAGCGACAGGAGTAATGGCGCATGAAAATTTCCGATTTTTCGATAAGACGTCCCGTCACTACCGTTATGATCATACTTGCGGTGGCTATAGTAGGCGTTATATCGTTTATAAGTTTGCAGCGAGAGCTTATGCCGGAAATGAACTTCGGCATAGCGGTGGTTTCCGCAGCTTATGACGGCGCTGGTCCTGAAGAGATTGAAACGCTTGTGACAAAACCGCTTGAAGGCGCGCTTGGCGCGGTAAGCGACCTTAAAAATATCTCCGCGACATCGTCGAGCGGCAGTTCTCTTATCGTCTTAGAATTTAACGACGGTACGGATATGAATAACGCTACCCTCAAAATGAGGGAGAACATAGACCTGATAAAACGCGTTCTGCCGTCCGGCGTGGAACCCAGGGTTTTCCAAATTGATATGAACTCTATTGAGACGCTTTCAATAGGCGTGACGGGCGATATCGACATAGTGAGCTTAAAAACTATAATTGATGATGACATTATAACCCGTCTGGAAAAGATAGACGGCGTAGGTTCCGTAAACGGCAGCGGCGGAAAGGAACGGGAGATAAGCGTGGCGTTGCTGCCCGATAAATTGGCCGGATACGGCGTGACCGCCGCGCAAATAGCCGGCGTGTTGTCAGCGGAAAATGTAAATGTGCCCGGCGGCGTGTTGAGACAGGGAGATCTGGAGTTACAAGTGCGAGCTGTCGGAGAATTTGAATCCGTAGCGGAGATCGAAAACTTGCCAATAATCATCCCTTCGGGCGGGGCGATATTTTTAAGGGATATAGCGAAAGTGACCGATGGATTCAAAAAGACATCGTCCTATTCCATTATAAACGGCAAGGAAGGCATAACGCTCGCGGTCATGAAGCAATCTTCGGCTAACACCGTAGACATGGCGAAAAAAGTAATCGAAGAGATAGAGAGCATGAGAGCTGACTATCCGCATATTAATTTCGCCGTTATCCTGGATACGTCGCAATTTATCACATCCTCCATAGACAGCGTTTGGACGACGGTTATACAAGCTATACTACTGACTTTTTTAGTGTTACTGGTCTTTCTGGGCAGTTTCAGATCGTCTTTAATCGTAGGCGTGGCTATACCGATATCCATAGTGACGACTTTGGCGCTTATGTATTTTTTGAATATGTCGCTAAACATGATAACGCTTAACGCGTTGCTGATATGCGTCGGCATGATGGTGGACAACTCAATAGTCGTGATAGAAAGCGTAAGCCGACATATTCAAGCCGTCGGAAGCCCCGGAGGCGCCGCTGACGTTAAGGAGGCTTGCTCCATCGGCGCGAAAGAAGTGGGCATATCCGTCGTAGGCTCGACTTTAACGACTGTTGTCGTATTTGTGCCGGTGCTTTTCGTTCAAGGCCTTGCGGGAAAGATGTTCGGTCAGCTTGGGCTTGTGCTGTTGTTCGCGCTGGCGGCGTCGCTCGTCGTATCTCTGGCGTTCGTGCCCATGGCGTGTTCAAAGTTTTTGGTAACGGAAAATCGCGTGGTATTTAAACCGTTACACAATCTATGGCTGAAGTGGGACGAATTTTTTGAAAAATTTACAGCGTCTTACGGTAAGCTATTGAAGGTAAGCATTACTCATAAAAAGATTGTCGTGTTGGTTTTCACGGCGCTTACATTAGCCTCCGCGTCCGTGGTCGGGTTTATGGGCATGGAAATGAACGCGAGCATGGATGAAGGTTATTTAGTCGTGGATATAACGACGCCTAAGGGCAGTCTGCTGGAAGAGACGAAAGCCGTGACTGACGTGGCGCTTCAAAGAATAGAGAATGTTCAGGATATAGATGAAATCGCGGTATCAGTCGGCGGCGGAGGCATAGCGTCTATGTTTGGGGGCGCGTCGGCGAACCAATCGTCGGTTATGATAAAGCTGCTTCCAAAGGAGGAACGCGGAGATATAAACGTGATAGCGGACAAACTGCGTGAATCCATAGGTTCAATAGCGGGAGCCGAAGTGTCAGTCAGTGACGGTTCGCAAAGTTCCGGAGGCGTGAGCTTTTCGATATATGGCGAGGACATGACCGTTTTAGGCGAAACAGGTGACGAAATCGTCAAGCTCATATCGTCGCTGCCCAATGTAAGAAATGCCAAAAGCTCGCTTCAGGAAGGCTCGCCGCAAGCGCGCGTCGTCATTGACCGATATAAAGCGTCTTTGTATGGTTTTCAGCCTTCCGCCATAGCCAGCGCCGTACACCTGGCTATAAGCGGCGTTACCGCGACGACGTACAAAGTGGATGGCGATGAGATAGATGTTGTCGTGCGGTATAATCCCGAGAAGCTTAACTATATGAATGACCTGGAAAACATGACGCTGGCGTCGGCTTCGGGCGCTGTCGTTCCGCTTGCGGAAATAGCTGAAATAGTGAATGAGCAAGGCCCGGCCTCAATCACTAAAAGCAACCGCAAAAGGTATATCACTATAAGCGCGGATATTTTTGACAGTGACATAAACTCGGTATCTGTCGCGATACAGGAGTCGCTTGACAACGAGTATGAATTCCCAGACGGTTATTATTATGAATTTACCGGGGATTACGCCGATATGGTCGAATCGTTTACATCGCTTGGGTTTGCTTTGCTGCTGGGTCTTTTGCTCGTATACATGGTTATAGCGTCGCAGTTCGAGTCGCTGGCGTACCCCGCCACGATACTATTCTCCATACCTATAGCGATGACGACCGGTCTTATGGGCGTCGCCGCCACCGGAAACAACATAAGCGTAGTAGCGATAATCGGGCTCATATTGCTCATGGGCATAGTGGTTAACAATGGCATAGTGCTTGTGGATTACATTAATTTAAAACGCAAAGAAGGGATGGCCACGTTCGACGCGATACTCTTCGCGGCTCCCGTAAGGCTTAGACCGATTTTGATGACTACGATAACGACCGTTTTGGGGCTGGCGCCTATGTTGTTTTCGAACGGCGATGGCGCGGAGCTGCAAAAGCCGCTTGGCGCGCTTATATTTGTCGGGTTGTCGGTGTCAACGTTCGTTACCCTTATACTTATACCGACGTTATACCTAATCTTGCATAATTTTAGGAAGAACAGAGTCCTTAAAAAAGCGGCCAGGCTGGAGCGTAAAAATCAGGCGCTTAACGCTCATTAGGGAAAGGTTTTTTAAGACCTTGAAGGAAACTTTTTCGAGAAAAAGTTTCCTTCAAACTTCCTTCAAAAAGCTTTATCCCGTAAACTGCGCTTCGCGCGGTTTACGAAAACCGCGCGATTGTGATCCGGTACGTAGCTTAAGATTTTCCAAAAACGGCGCAAAGCGCCATTTTTGGGGAAAGGGTTCCTAAGGGACAAAGTCCCTTAGCGGGGTTTTGGGGCGGAGCCCCAAGGTCTGCTTCCTTTAAAAAGCTTTAGTGATCCGGCGCGTAGCTTAAGATTTTCCTGGAACGGCGCAAAGCGCCGCTTCCGAGGAAAGGGTTCCTAAGGGACGAAGTCTATTAGCGGGGTTTGGGGGCGGAGTCCCAAGGTCTTAACTGGTAGCGTGATATGGAGACCCGGGGCGAGTATCCACATGAACAAATCCTTTGCGGGGATATCTGATAACGCCTGGCGCTCCTATTTGAATTGCGTAGTTGTAAATATCGTTTACGGAGACTCCGGCGATAGAAATATCAGCGGCTTTGCCCTGCACATGATAACTATTACGCGCGCCGCCTACGGCTTCATTACGCGCCGGCGTTCGATAGCCGGAACTGATTGTGACAGGCTTGCCGAAATGATCCCTGATTTTTTGCAAATAGTCAACTAACTGAGGGTCAATTAATATTTCGTCCGCGCCATCATTGCTTCTAAATTCTTTCACTTTAAAATCTTTGGATAAAGACTCCTCTCCATTTTCTTTGGCCGAATACTTTTGAACCCCTTTCCCGGGAGTAACAGGAGTTGTAGGAACGCTCGGTTGTGAGGGGGGTTGCGGGCCAGTAACTTGCCCTCCGGGGTTAGTAGGGCCAACAACTTGCCCTTCGTCAGGGCTAGTAGGGCCAACAACTTGCCCTCCGTTGGGGCTAGTAGGGCCAACAACTTGCCCTCCGTCAGGGCTAGTAGGGCCATGCCCGTCGCCACCGTTGCCGGAATCGCCGCCGTCATTTTGTCCGCAACAATCACACCCGCCATACGATATCTGCTGGCCGCTGTCTATAATCCTTACAACGCCGCCTTGAGAGCAGGTCAAAAACCCGTTTTTTGTAAGAGACGGCTTATTTTCTATCAGTAATTTAGGATCTTGCGGATTTTTCCAGTCCATGGTAAAGATCGGAATGCAGGGAATAGGCGGGCTGGACTTATTGCAAGTTCCAAAACATTTAATGTTCGCTATCGCTTTGCTGTCCGCTATGTTAAGCTGAGGTTTTCCGTTTAAAAACACTCCATGTGACTTTGGCATATTTATAAAGTCAGGAAAGGAACCCAGTGTGCACGTGACGATGGCTCCCCTTACGACATACTCGGTAATAACGCTGCTTCCTTGTATAGTCTTATCCATTGGCGTAGCTCTCCTTTCAAATTTCATAAAGCGGCTTCCCAGTAATTCCAACCGCATCATATGTATTGTTCTTAACCTGTTTTCTCGCCGCACGTTGTTTCGCTGTTTATCACTGAAAGCTCCGCTCGATGAAAGGCGTGGAATTAATTCGTAAGCAAGCTTATGTCCGCATGTAGGTGAAGCGTACCGCTAAAATTAAGGATTTTAGAGGAGATATTAAACAGGCTCTTAGTTTAACGCCGTCTTATCCGTTGTAAACGGGATCTTTAGGGTACAGTTTCTTCATCCTTTATCTATCGGGGTACGCTGGCGTGCCGTAGCCCATGATATTATTGGATTTCAGAGGGTAGCTTCTCCGGCGGACACAGTCGTCGGAATTGCCTTCAATGGTATGGACATAGCCGTCTTTGACGTATTCCACGATTCCAACATGGTCATCAGTTCTCCCGCCATCGTGCCAGTTGAAAAAGATAATGTCGCCAGGTTGTGGATTGCAACCTCCGTTTATCCATTGATCGCGGGATTTAAACCATGTTATGGCGTTAATGCAGTAGAGAATTTTGGGATGATTCCGCTTTGGATGTATCCGCACTGGTCGGCTACCCAGCTTACAAAGCAAGCGCACCACGGCACGTAGCTAGGAAAACCATACCAAAGCCAATAAGGTTTTCCGTCATCCTTCCTGTCGACTCGACCGATCTCCTTGATCGCGTTTTGTACCATTGTAGCTCCATTACCAGTTGAAAGCCTATCGTCGCCGGGCATCTCAGAGTCTTGTCGATCTCCTCATCCACCGCCTGATGAACCGGCCGTTACTTCCTTTGTCATCGGCATCATTGTAAATTTTGACAATCGTATTGTCCGCTATCTATAATTTTTTATAACGCCGCCCTTAAAGCAAACCAAAAACGCGTCTTTTGTAAAAGCCGTTTTGCCTTCTATTTTTAATTTAGGATATTTGAAATTTAACCACAAAGGAAAAATTTTTGGATCGCACATCGACTTGGTAGCTCCGCAAAATCCGAAACATTTAATATTCTCGCCAGCTTTACAATCCGCTATGTTAAGCTGAGGTTTCCCGCCGCTTAAAGATATTCCATGCGAATTCGGCATATTTATAACGTCAGGAAAGGCGCCCATCGAGCAAATGACGACAGCGCCCCATACGACATATTCGGTAATAGCGTTGCTTTCTTGTATAGTCTTATTCACTGGCGTATCAATTCCTTTCGCGATTACAGCCGTTTGACATATGATGGCGCGCTCCGCGCGTCATACGCTTTCCAACTCCTCCGCGTCAAATGAGCAAATGTTTCTTCGTAAAGCGATTTCCAATAATTCCAACCGCATCGAATAATATCGTTCTTAAATTATTTTTATTTTAAATATTGCCGCAGTTCGGTGCGCCATACGCCAATAAAGGAGAAAAACTTGTTCTTTTAATCAAAATTGCAGTTTTATATTTGCGCTTGTAATTATAAATTTCAATTAGCAATAAAATTTATGACTATAAAATTAATTTATGACCGATATTTCCCCAAGTCGGTTATTTGGGACTATTTCTTAAAAGGTCTTTAAGGTCTGAGTAATCAATCTCAAATTCCGCATGATCCCCAATTGCGTGCGTAACGCCCAAACTGATTCCTAGCGCCTTATCGGTAAAGTAACTAAACGCGTTCGCCGAGTTTCTTTCATTTATGTTATCGGAATTTTTCAATATTTCCACTAAGTCATAAGTATTGATGTCCTTTTTTACCAATTCTTCCGCTGAATTTAATCCAGAATCCCAGGCTACATATTTTGCTTCTTTAATTTGTTTTACTAGTTCGTTATTTATGTCAATAAAATCGGCTAGCCCAATTTTCTCAGCGGCATTTAAATCTAGGTTAGTAGTATAAAACGCGTTTAAAGGATAGGCGGTTTTATTTGGATGAACTACTCCGGAGTATACGATGCTAAGCGACTTAGAATCACATAGTTTAATATCATAGTTGATATCGGCGCTAAAGTTTTCTTGAGCGACATACAAATCTAATATTTTTAACGCTTCGTACTTTATTAAATCATTAATTTTTTCTTGTTTAGTCGTATCGCTCATGCTTGATAATTGAGGGTAAAATATCTTTATGGAATTATCAACATAGCTTGATAAATTTACTTGATACGCAGGGTTATTAATTTCTTGCGCTGCATTATTGGTTTGATTATAGGGGGTTATTGCTCCTGCACCGCACGAAGTCGATAATAATGTAGAAGATAGACATAAAATAACAAGCGATTTTTTAAGTAACATTTTATACCTCCATCAGTTCCGTTACTGCGGAAGGTTACCTCATTATTATATTATCAAGCGCACATCATTTTATTATTTCAAGCGTTCGTTCATAACAATCTCGTCTTTCTTCATAATGATTAGGCGTATTCTTGCTATATCTGTCGCCCAGGTTGACAGCTTTAGATATTTCAAGCGTTTGCTGATCGATACTAGTTCCTTTTAAACTATCAACAATATCATTCATTCCATTGTTGCGCCACCAAAACCCTGCCGCTTCCCAGGGATATTTTTCGGAAACATAATCTACGCCGTCCATTATCTTTTGGTCACCCATATAATCCGCAAACGCTTGATAATTGGCCCTGCCAGTTAGCTGAATATAACCTGCTCCTTTATATTTAGGCCCATCTCCAGGTTGCGTATTCCCAAGATCGGCTCGTCCTTCATATGCTTTTCCATTCGCTAGTTCCTTGGTATAAATGCCCAAACCGGATTCATGCATAGCCTGAGACATAAAGTGTCGTATCTTTTCAGGCGTGGTTATACCGTATTTTTCCAATGCATTATTTAGTCCTTTAACCATTTCGTCGGTTATAGAACTTTCATCCCAACCTAGCTGTTTTAACTGATCAGCGGTAACATAAATGTTTTGCCTGCGCTGACCGCTATGTATAATTCTCACAATGCCGCCCATTGCGCAAATCAAAAACGCATCTTTTGTAAGAAGCGGTTTGTTATTTGTCATTGATTTAGGGCAGATGGGGCCTCTCCAAAGAGGAAAAAGAAATATAGGCACACATGGACGACTTAACTTTTTGCAAATTCCGAAACATTTAATATTCGGTCCGACTTTACTATCCGCAATATTAAGCACCGGTTTTCCGTTTATCGTATGTCCATGTGAAAACGGTATATTTATAACGTCAATGTTGGAACCCAGAGAGCAAGTCGCGAGGGTGCCCCTGACGACATATTCAGTAATAACGCAGCTTTCTCGTATAGTCTTATTCACTGGCGTATCAATTCCTTTCGCGATTGCAGCCGTTTGACATATGATGCGCGCTCCGCGCGTCATACGCTTTCCAGTTCCTCCGTGTCAAATGAGCAAATGTTTCTTCGTAAAGCGCTTTCCAGTAATTCTAGCCGCGTCACATATATTGTTCTTAATTTGTTTTTTATTTTAAATATGCTTTCGCCGCGCGTCGCCGCGCTGTTTATGACTATTTTTTTAATCGTTTTGTCGGGGTAATATTCGCTGGATTCGTCAAGGCATTGAATGTCAGGTAATTCTATGCGCCAATAGAGGCGGGAAACCTGCTTTTCCTCTTCCACTAAAACGACGGCTTTATATTCGCGTTTTTGATTATAAATTTCAATCACTGACTTAAACTCGTCGCTGAACGCATGGAGCGGCGATTCGATAAAATCGGGATAATTGACGTTTTTAGCTTCTTTTACGCAAAAAACGCTGATATCCGCGGCTTTATTAGGGGGATCATTAGCGGAACTGATTATTTTGGGCATATTCGCCATATTTGAGCATTGTTTAATTAGAAAATATTTCCCTATTACAGCCAAATTATATCACCTTTTTGATCATCAGTCAGGGTCTCGTTATTTTTGTATTCATTATCTATAACGGCGCCTTTAAGGTTGGCGCCCGTAAAATCGCAACTATGTAAATCAGCGCCTCTAAAATCGCAGTCGGCGAAGTTTCCGTAAGACAGGTTGGCTGAATTTAGCCGCGCGTCTTTGAAGCTCGTTTTTATAAAGAACAGTTCGGCCATGTCGTCGCCGGGCGCGGCGGCGCAGTTGACGCGCGTTAAATTGGCGTGATTGAGCGAAGAGCCAGTGAAATTGCATTCCGCTATGTCGCTTCCCGTTAAGTTGACTCTGTCCATATCGCAGTTTAGAAATTTAGCTCCTTTAAGGTTGCAAAAACCCATATCGCATTGCGCGAACGACACGTTTTGGAAACGCGAACGCATCATACTCACCCCGGAGTAGTCGGCGCGAGAAATGTCCAAATCTTTGTAATGCCTGAAAACATAGGCGTAATCATACTTTTGCTCAAAAAATTTCTTTACGTCCTCGTCGATGTTAAAGCTTTCGTCTTCGAGCCATACGCTTTCAGTCAAATCAAAATACTCCCCTACCCTTATATCGAACAAATCATTTTTTTTGATAAGCCGGAATTCTTCAAGAGAGGCTATTTCATCCGCGCATTTACGGCAAACCGCTGTCAGATATTTGATATATTCCGGAAATTTGTCGTAGGCTATTTTTTCAACGTCATAGCGCGTAACCGCGCCGGCGTATTTTTTGCCCGTTTCTTCCAGTTCTCGCTCATATTGAGACAGGCCGGAAAAGAGCCAGTTGGCCAAATATTCGTTCTCGACCGGCTTTGCGTCGGCATACCAATTTTTGTTGTACGCCGTTAAAAGGCACCTTGAGTTTTTAAGCTTTACGCCGCTTCGCAAAGCGCTCAGAGCGACGAAAGCCGTCTTTTCTTCTCCATTGTCCAGTTTGTCTTCGCTTTCACGCTGAAAGCTCTCTATTTTGATGAAAATCTCTTTGAAACAATGAACAATGCCAGCGAGTATATCGTCAAAATTTTCGTTTATGTATGTTCTTAATTCCTTCATTTTCTCTATATGAAGCGGATTGGCTTCATTATTTTTAAAACTGTCTATAACGTCCTCTCGAGACATCTAATTGGTTTTAACCTCCTTGCCTTTGATAACGATATCGTCAGACATCTTGATAGAGCTGCCCTTGGATATAATATTCAATTTCTCTTGCGCTTCTATATTTATGTTGCGCGCCTTCATCTCTATATCATTTGACGCTGTCAGCGATATCTTATCGTTACTGTTAAGGTTTACGCTGCCGTCATCGTTCATGCTCATAAATACAGTTCCGTCCTTGGCTATGATGTCTATGCCGTCAGGACGCAGCTTTATCTCTTTGCCAAACGCCGTTCTAAGATATTTCACATCAGGATCAGCCATGCGATGTTCCGGGTCCAATTGTTCGACGTTTTCATTAGGGTCATGGGGCTTTACGGAACTTATCGCCATAGCCTCGTCTTCAGAGTTTTTCGGGTGGTACAGCCTTATGATGTCGCCTTTTTCCGGCATGCAATACCATCCGGTCTCTTCTTTAGACGCGTACATGCTGGCGTAAGGATACCAAAAAGCTTTGGCGACGTCTTGAGTTTCATCTATTTCGAGATGTATTTTAATGTTGTCGCGGGCCACGTCCAAAACCTTGCCGAATATTGAGCAGCCTGATATATTGTCATTGGGGACGAACGGCGTCAGAGTCCCGTTTTTTAAGGATAGCTCGCACTCATTTTTTATAACCGCGTCTTCATATTCAAAGCTGGTCTCAACAACGTGCATAGGGAGCGTGTTAAACGTTACGCCGTCTCCCAAGCTGAAAAATTTCTCCGTCTCCAGATGAATATATGCGAAGTCAGATGAGGAAACGCTGGGAACGTCGCTTAATATGGCTCTATAGGCGTTTAAATCCTTTTCTATCATATAATTCCACGCCATCAAGCTTCCCTTCGCGGTGTCGGGCAGTCCGAAATAGAATTGAGGCCCCTTGCCTCTTATGTCAGGTATCAGAGGAACGTTGAAATGGCTCGCCACGCGCTTTAAAAATTCCCAATCAGTTTCGTTATATTGTATAATCGGTTTTCCTATCTTCTTGCCGTTCGTGGTTTTGTCCATAAAGCTTGCGTTAGGGTAGTCTTGCGTTATAGTTTTCACGAGATCTTCATAGGTCATATTTTTATCCTGGAAGGATTTGCTTTCGGATTCTATGTCCATCAAGTAGGTGTGCGATAAGCATGTTAATTCGACGTAATTAACGGAACGTATGGTTTTAACCGCGGCGCGCGTTATTACGCCGGTAAAGATGGTCTCACCGAAATTAGAGGCTTCGACGGATCTGTTTAACGTCAGTTTGTCCGCGTAATTGTCCTTGTCTTCCTCTTCAAGCCTGGCGCAAAGCGTTAGCGTGGAATGTTCGTTTAGCGTTTGAAATATTTTAAGGCTTAGGATGGTCAATTCCTCAAAACCCTTTAACACTATGTCGCCGTGCAATATTATATTGTCAGACATTTATAATCACTCCCTTCGATATATCTTTTACAGCGCTTCCGTTGTTTTCATAATGCCGTAAAAAAGAGGCTTCATACGTTCCGTATCTTTTTTAAGACAGTTTAAGTTGCAGGCGAAAAGTTTGCCTTTAAGCGACAAGATAAACACAAGATTGTACATTTGCCCGCCTATCACGAAGTTTTCGAACGAATAATACGCTATAGCGTGTTCGCCGCTCATAAAATGGCCTTTATCGGTTATTTTGGACGCGGGGTTGACAGCCGAGTAGGCGGCTATCATATAGTCCCTTACGCTGACGACGTCCTCTTCCTTTACGTTCTCTTGCGTATGATTTAACCCTATGTTTACGGAGTCCTTTTTGTCCATATATATTATTTGGGGCCGCGATTCGACGGGATATTTAACCTTGGCGGCTTTGGCCGGCATTTTTATGAAGTCGGCGGGGATACGCATTTTTATTTCGCCGTCAAAAAACAGCGACTCCGTCATATCCATATCAAGCTCGTTCAGCGAAACATGAAGATTTTTTATCTGTTCAATCATATCTTCCAATAGCCGGTCTTGGTCTTCTTGATTCTTTTTATTTTGTTCAATCATATTGACTATGAATTCATCCATAAACTGTTCTTCCACGACGCGCCTCCTTCAGTTTTGTACGTTTTGAGGATTAAACTGTCCTGCAATTTTAAGTTCTTTTTGTAAAATAAGCGAAAAATCCATTTTCAGCTTATATCTTAATACTATCAGCGCGTACAGGCGCTGTCAACGAGCCGAGACGATCTTCTGGGCAAAACGCCGTTTTTATCAGCGGTTCCGCTATGACGACCGATATCGACAAATATAGGATAGTATTAAAAAATATTTTTAATTGTGATAGCGTTGATATAACGCCGATCAGTCGTTCATTACGCGTGACCGCATAAGCGCGCTCCGCACGGATCCTCGCGCGAATCCCTTTCCATATATTCGCAATATAATATAATCTCTGACCCGTTGTCAAGATATGTGTAACGAACAGCGGTTTTTTTGTAACGAACGGAGCGGCGGCAAAAAATAATATTATTTACGCCGCGTCTTTAGAGCGCTCAGATAATGGACTTCAGAAAAAAATTAATATGAATATCCAATCGTTTCATGAAGCCGCGCGAATGCGCGGCGTGGGGTCCGGGGTCGAAGACCCCGGCGGGGTTTGGGGCGGAGTCCCAAGGTCTTTATGATTTGTCTGGATAGTTATTAAAATTAATTGGATTTAAGTGAGGAACGTACTATATGAAAGACATGAGAATAACGGTACAGGCGCTGTCAAGCGCGGCGGGGGCTTTTCTAGGCTGGTTTCTGGGCGGGTTGGACGGATCGGTCGCCGCTTTAGCTATGTTTACGTCGGCTGATGTCGTAACGGGCGTTATGTGCGGAATACGCAATAAAAACCTGTCCAGCGAAAAAAGTTGGCCAGGCATATCTAAAAAGATACTTACGTTTATAATGGTAGGCGTAGCGCATACCATCGACGCTTACATAATCGGCGAAGGACAGGCTTTCCGTATGGCGACCGTATTTTTTTATCTGGCGCATGAGGGGTTGTCGCTTGTTGAAAACGCCGCGATAATCGGATTGCCTGTTCCCGAGAAGATAAAAGACGCGCTGGCGCAACTGAGAAAATAAGTTAGGACCGCGCCGGCGCGTCACGATGAGTCCGAAGGAGCCTAACCGTCGCGCGAAAGCTTCTGACAAATGGCGGAACTTTGTCATTCAAAACAGCTTCCGCCGATAAATTCCCTTAAAATTGAGTTTGTGGGAACCTGATGACTGTCCACGCTTAAGAAGCTGTCCAAGAACTTCACGAGCCTTCTGGCTTCGGTATATTCGGGCCAGCTTCTATTTATTTGAAACAGATGGGGTTCGGCGTAGTGCTTTAATATGCACATTTCGTATATAAGCGCGGAGTTGAAAAAGACGTCGGCCTCTTTTTGATACGGGAATATGAACTGCGTTTCGCCGCGCACGACGCTGGGCCATACGGACAAAGTCGTGCGGGAATCGAAGCCTCTGCGCCTGCTGTCGCGCACAATGCGCCTTATCAGTCGCGTATCTGTAGTCGATATATAGTTGTGGTCATCCATATTAAGCTGCGTAAGCGCGCTTATGAATATTTTAAATTTGTCTTTGTCGTCTATCTGCCCGTTGACGCGCGAATTAAGGGCGTGTATCCCTTCGATTACGAGTATGTCGTTTTCGCCAAGCTGCAAAAACTTCCCTTTGTATTCGCGAGAACCCGTTAAAAAGTTGAAGGTCGGCATTTCGACGCGTTCGCCGGCGATAAGAGCCTTGAGATGCGCGTTGATCGTTTCGACGTCTATAGCGTCCACGCTTTCAAAATTCGGTTTGCCGAATTCATCGAGGGGCGCTTCGGCGGGTCCCAAAAAATAGTTGTCCAGTGAAATCATGCTTGGTTTAAAGCCGTTTACGCGCAGTTGGACGCAAAGCCTCTGCGCGAACGTCGTCTTGCCGGAGGACGACGGACCGGCTATGAACACGACTTTTTTACTGTCGGCGCAAATATTGTCGGCTATATTGGCCGTCTTTTTTTCGTGCAGCGCCTCGGAGACGAGTATCAGATTATCCAGCTTGTTGTCGCAGATAGCGTTGTTAAGCGAGCCGACGTTACCGACCTCTAATATTCGCGCCCACTTGTTGGACTCGCGAAAAATTTGAAAGACTTTATCCACTAAGGCGATTTCGCCTATAGCGTCTAAATTGGACGGTGACGGAAATAGCAACAAAAAGCCGCTGTTTTTAGGTCGCAGTTTAAACTGGGTAATATACCCCGCGGACGGCGCCATAGGCGCATAAAAATAGTCCCAAAACCAATCGAGACGATAGAAATTTACATTTGACGTGCGCCTGTACAACATATAATCGGCCTTGTCTTGGAGATTAAAACGCTTCGCCAACTCCATCGCGTACTCGACGCTTATCGAAAATTTCTCTATAGGCGTGTTTCCGTCAACAGTGTCGCGCATTTTAAGTTCAATAGACTCAAGCAACTCTTCGGTAATGTCAATATCTTCGTCAGGTATGGAACAATAGTAATTTTTGTTTATGGAATGCTCCACTACTACGCGCGTTTTTTCGCCAAGAACGGCTTTGGCGGCGTACAGCATCAGGAAAACGGCCGATCTTTGATATATGCGAAATCCATTCGGGTCGCTTATGTCTAAGAATTCGATGTCGCATGGGCGCGTAACGGCGTTTCCCAATTCTTGCAGTTCATTATCGACCTTAGCCAAAATTATAGGACGTTTGAACATGCGTTGATAATCTTTTGAGATTTCGAGCAGAGACGATCCGCGCGGCGTGTCTCTGCGTTCGCCCATGACAGTTGTTTTAATCGTTTCCAAATAATCAACGTCTTCCTTTACTGTAGAATGTAAATCAATAGCCGTCCTGGAACGGATTCACGAGTGGATTTTTCGCAAGGCTAAGGAAACGCAAGCTGGAAAATCCGCCGAGCGTACGCCGGAGTCAGGTTTCAGGACAGGTCTAATGAACAAGCCTGATTGTGGCGCCGTCGAATTCGGACGCGAACGCCCGCGCGTCAAAACCGTTTTGATTAAAATATTCGTTCAGCAGATCGCGGATAACCGGCGTTATTATAACTTCGCTATCATAATGGGTAAGCCCTATAAGGCCGATGTCGGAGTCAACGGCGTTCTGCGCGAAATGGTGAGTGACGTCTCCGGTGACATAAAAGTCGCAGCCTTTATCTATAGCGAAACGGAGCATATCGGATCCGGCGCCGGAACAAACCCCCGCGCGTTTGACCATTTTTTTAGAATCCCCCGAGACTGTCGCGAATTCCGCGTTTAAGACGTTTTTGATCTTTACGGCGATTTCGTGAAGCGGCGTTTCGTTCGGCAGAACGCCCACTCGTCCGACGCCCCATTTATATCCGTCGAGGCGCGAAGGAGCCAACGGCTCTATGTCAATCAGTCCTATAGCGTCGCAAAGCGCGTCGTTAACGCCGCCTTCCGCCGCGTCAAGGCTTGTGTGCGCCGAATAGACGGCCGTTTCGTTTTTTATAAGCGACAACAGCCTTCGGCCGGCCGCGTCGTCGCCCGTAACGCTTTTTAATCCGCGAAATATCAAAGGATGGTGCGTGATAATCATGTCCGCTCGCATCTTTTCGGCTTCCAGAGCCACGCCGTCGTTTATTTCCAACGCGACGAGCGCCCTTTTCACGACTTTCTCGCGTGATCCGAGCATAAAACCCATATTATCCCATTCTTCTTTTAAGCGCTCGGGTGCGAAAGCTTCCATCGCGTTTATTATATCTTGGCACGTCGTTTTCATAGTCGATCTTCCTTAAAAATATAAAAATCAAGAAATTTTTACGCGCCTTATTGGAAACCGCGCGAAAATTAGCCGGGGTAAGAGCCTCCAAAGAAAAATTGATCGAAGTTTATGAAATCTCGCCCCTAATGTCATATCCGCCTTTTACCAAAAACCAAGCGTCGGTTTCAGCTTTTACGCCGCGCCCGTCATAACGCGGGATTATAATCAAATTGTTAGCCGAAAGCCGCGCCCCGTCCGGCAAGTCCGCGCCTTGCGTGACGTTCGTAACGCCGTCTTCACCGGGACAACGCGCCGTCGCCAAGCCGCTGCGCAAAATAATTTCCGCGCCCTCATGGCCAATCACGTATTGTCCCGCCGCTGCGAAAACAGGCGTAAACGCGGCGTTATCAGCGGCGGTTTCCGCCGGATTATCAGTCAAGGAGCCGAGCGCCGCCTTTATCTGTTCATCCACATAGCTTTTCGTCACTACAGGGTCGTCCGGACCGCCTGGGGCGGCCGCGCTCGCGCATAAGAGATTGGCCGCGAGAACCGCCGCCGCGCAAAACGCCGCGGGTTTATTTATCTTAATCATATGAGCCTCCAATAACGTTTGACATAACCGCCGGATTTTAATTTATGAATCATAGTATACCAGTAAGGTCTTTTTTTTACAATAGAATTCGCGAATAACGAACTCCTTACGACGGATCGCTCGTTATTTCGTCGATATATGGCGCGTATTATCGTTATCCGTATTATTCGCGCCGCTAAAATTATAGCCGTATTAGCTTGCCCTGGCGGCCGAAATAATGTATTATTTAACCGACATTATCTAATTTACCGCCAGAGGAAGATAATCCGTATGTCTAAAAAACTAATGCTTATTGACGGAAACAGCATAATTAACCGCGCGTTCCATGCCTATCCTCAGCTTACGAACAAAGACGGCGTCCACACCGGCGCCGTCTACGGGTTTTTAAAAATAGCGCTTAAATTTTTCGACGAGGAAAAGCCCGAATATATCGCCGTAGCGTTTGACGTATCGGCGCCGACGTTCAGACATGGCGTCTTCGCGGAATATAAAGGGACGCGCAAGCCTATGGCGGAAGAATTAAGGCCGCAGATACCGCTTTTGAGGTCGCTTTTGGAGAAAATGGGAATAGCCGCCGCATCATTGGAAGGCTATGAGGCCGACGACATTATAGGGACGCTTTCGGCGCGGGGGGCGGCGGATGGCATGACCGTCTCGATAGTTTCCGGCGACAGGGATATGCTCCAGCTTTGCTCTGACGCCGTAAAGACGATAATTCCCACGACAAAAGCCGGCAAGCCCGCGGTGGAGATCCATACGGCTCAAAGCATGATGGAAGCTATGGGGGTTTCGCCAAAGCAATATATAGACGTGAAGGCGCTTATGGGCGACGCTTCGGACAACATACCCGGCGTTCCGGGCATAGGCGAGAAAACCGCGCTTAAGATAATTCAACAATACGGCTCGCTTGAAAACGCCGTGAAAATGGTTTCCGAAATAACCCCGCCGCGCGCCGCGAAAAACATCGAGCAATACAGAGAGCAGGCTTTTTTGAGCCGAGATTTGGCCGAGATACGTCTGGACGCGCCTATTGAGCTTGAGTTAGCCGGCATGGCCGTCGGCGATATTTTTACGCCGGAAGCTTTTGATGAGATAAAAAGGCTTGAATTCAGATCCCTTTTCGCGCGTTTTGAATCAGGAACCTTGAATAAAACCCCGTCCGTTGGAACGGAGGGCGTTGTAATTAATACGCTTAACGAACTTGAGGAATATATATCGCAAAGAAACGGCGGCGCCTTTCAAATCGTATTTATAGACGGTGAAAACAAAGGCGCGTCTTTCGCGTTTGAAAGCGAAATGCCCGCGTTCGCGCCTATTTCCGAAGAAATTGACGAAGCCGGCTTGTTTCGCGCCATAGCGCCCTATCTGGAGAGCGATGGCGAAAAAGTCACGTTCGACTTTAAAAGGGGTAAAACGCGGGCGCTCAAATTCGGCGTTAATCCGCGCGGCGTCGTTTTTGACCCGGCTATAGCGGCGTATATTTTGGACGCGTCGCGCGGCTCATACCCTTACGAATATATAGTTGAGCGATATTTAGGCGAAACTCCGCCCGCTGCGGACAGCGCTCTTTCGGGCAAGGGCGCTAAAAAACAGATTGACGCCGCGGTTTTGGAGCGGGTCGCGTGGTCGATGCCCGAAGCCGCTCTCAGGTTAAAGCCCATAACCGCCGGCGCGCTGGCCGAAAGCGGTCAGACGGAACTGTTTGAAGAGATCGAGACGCCGCTTTGCTCGGTTCTGGCCGAAATGGAAAACGCCGGCGTGCGCGTGGACGCCGGCGCGCTCCAACGTTACGGCGAAAAGCTTGATGAAAAAATAAACGAGCTTACCGCGCGCATATACGACCTCGCCGGGGAGCGGTTCAACATAAACTCGCCCGCTCAGCTTGGCGTGATACTATTCGAAAAGCTTAACATTAAAAGCGTCAAAAAGACTAAAACGGGTTATTCCACGGCGGCGGACGCTCTTGAAAAGATAGCCGGCCGTCACCCCATCGTCTCTGAGATAACGGAATACCGCACTTACTCCAAACTCAAAAACACGTATGTGACGGGACTTCTTTCGCAAATTGGCGAAGACGGCAAAATACGCACGACTTTTCAGCAAACCGCCGTATCCACCGGGCGGCTTTCAAGCGTAGATCCGAACTTGCAGAACATACCCGCGCGCATTCCGCTTGGACGAGAGCTGCGCAAGGTATTCGTTCCGTCGGACGGATATCTGTTCGCCGACAGCGACTACAGTCAAATAGAGTTGCGCGTGTTGGCTCATATGTCCGGCGACGAGACGCTCATACAGGCGTTTAACGAAGACCAGGACATACATCGACTTACCGCGTCGCGCGTTTTTCACACGCCCTATGAGGAAGTGACCGATTTCCAGCGCGGCGCGGCGAAGGCCGTGAACTTTGGCATAGTGTACGGCATAGGGGCTTTTAGTCTGAGTGAGGATCTGCGCGTCACGCGCAAAGAGGCCGAACTCTACATTGAGAGCTATTTCGCTAAATATCCCAAGGTCAAGCTATATATGGACAAGACGATTGAAGACGCCTATAAAAACGGATATGTCTCGACTATTTTCGGACGGCGGCGGTCAATCCCCGAACTAACATCGTCGAATTTCAATACTCGCGCGTTTGGCGAACGAGTCGCCATGAACATGCCTATACAGGGTACGGCCGCTGATATTATGAAAATCGCTATGATACGCGTTCACGACAGACTGGCCGAGCAGGCTCCCATGTCGCGCATAGTTTTACAGGTGCATGACGAGCTTCTGCTTGAGGCGAAAAAAGAAGAGCTTGACGCGGTTTTGCGTATTTTAAATGAAGAGATGGAAAACTGCGTGAAGCTGGATGTAAAGCTCCGGGCGGACTGTAATGTCGGTGAAAACTGGTTTGAGACTAAATGACTAAGACGGACGCTAGAGCGAATGAGCGAAAATTATTGTTTAAAAACAGTCGGGGCTGAGTGTCGATTAATGAAGATAATAGGTTTGACGGGCGCGTCCGGCAGCGGTAAAACGTCCGTGGGAGCGATTTTGGCGGCCAGAGGCGGCTATATAATAGACGCGGACAAAGTAGCGCGTGACGTGATGAAGCCAGGCGAACCCGCGCTTGATGAGATTGTCCGGCGTTTCGGCTCCGCGGCGCTTAAAGACGGCGAGTTAGACAGGCGCGCGTTAGGCGAGCTTGTATTTTTTGACGCTGACAGTCTTAGAGATCTGAATGACATTACGCATAAATATATACTGTCGGAAATATATAATGAGCTTGAGAGAGTCAAGAATGAGGGCGAATACGAGTTTATAGCGATAGACGCGCCGCTTTTGGTCGAAACGGGGTTGCATAAGGCTGTCGATGAAATATGGCTTATTCGCGCGGCAAGGGAAACCTCCATAAAACGCGTTACGGAACGTGACGATATAACGGATGAACTGGCTGGGGCGCGTTTGGACGCTCGATCGCGTCTTGACGAAATTGAGCGTATGGCTTCTAAGATAATAGATAATTCCGGAGATTTGGAACGGCTTGAGAAATTGGTGGACGAATGTTTGGGTTAAACGGAAAGAAAAACGGAAGCGCGGTTTTTAGAACCTTCGCGGCGTGCCTTGCGCTGGTCGCGTGTTTTCTGGCGTTTAGAAGGATGTATCCGCTTGAACACGCCGCGCTTATTGAAAAGTATTCCAAAGAGTATTCCATCTCTCCCGCCTTTGTTTGCGCTGTGATAAAGGCTGAAAGCGGCTTTCGGAAAAACGCGTCGTCTCATAAAGGCGCGGGCGGGCTTATGCAGATTACGGAGCCGACGGCGGTTTGGCTCGCGGATAAAATTGGTATTGACGGTTTTGAGTATGAGATGATTTACGATCCGGAGACGAACATAAACATAGGCTGCTATTATATAAGACTGCTTTTTGATAAATATCACGGAGATGAGAGTTTAACGCTGGCGGCGTACAACGCAGGCGAGGGAACGGTCGCCAGGTGGTTGTCCGACCCGCGCTACAGCGCCGACGGCGAAACTCTTTACGCGGTTCCTTTTAAAGAGACTCGGAACTACTTGCGCCGCGTCCGGTTTAACGCTAAAATTTACAGAGTAGTCTGGAAGATATATAGCGGGCTATGACAAAAATTACAGATTAACCTGAAGCGTGGTGAGCTTTATGGCTAAAAAATTTATCGCGGCGATAGTAATGACCGCGCTGATGTCGGCGTGCTCCGCGGACCCGAAAAGTTCGGAGATTGAAGAAAACGAAAACATATCGTCGGATATGCCTGAAGAGGATACGCTTGGCGCCGAAGAGGACTCGGTTCCCGCATCGGCTATAAAAAAGCCGCTTACGCTTTCTATGCGCATTCCGCGGGACTTTAACCCTCTTTTAAACGAGAACGAGAGTGTGGACAGCGTTTTAAAGCTTATATTCGAACCTCTCGTTACGCTTGACGCGTCGCTAAAGCCGATAGGCGGACTCGCGCGAAGTTTTGATTTCGCGCAGGACGGCCTGAGCGTTCGCGTCGCGCTGAGAGAGGACGCGGTATGGAGCGACGGTTCGCCAATTACCTCTCAGGACGTTAAATATTCTCTCAACGTTATAAAAAGCGCGCCGGAATCGTCTTTATATAAAGAATGCGCCAAGAATGTGAAGTCTTGCGATGTTGTGGACGATTCGACGGTGAATATAACTTTTGACAATGTGTATGGATCGCAGGCTTACCGTCTTCGTTTTCCGGTAATACCGCGCCATTATTATGAAAACATGAAAAAAGCGATAAGCGCCGAACCCGTTTTGCCTATTGGCTGCGGCATGTACGTGATGGAATCGTATTCGGTGGCTAAAGGCGCTGGGCTCGTTGTCAACGAGCTTTATTTTGAGCGAAAGCCCGAAATACGAAATATAAACGTTATAGTGGCGGATTCGGAAACGAGTCTTTACGCGTTCAACTCCGGCGTCATAGACTGCGTTGACGCGTCTATGGCGGAGTTAGCGCGGATTTCCGTCGGCGAGGCGAATATAGTCGAATATACTAACGGTTTTTATGAGTTTATAGGGTTTAACTTTGGTTCCGCCGTTTTCTCCGACGCGCGCGTCAGACGCGCCGTGGCGCTTAGCGTGGACATTGACGAGATCATAGAAACGGCGTATTTGTCACAGGCTAAGCGCGCCATGTCGCCGATAAGCCCGGAGAGCTGGCTGTATGAACCGAATGTCGTCAAACTGAAGCCGGACATTAAACAGGCGGCGACTCTGCTGGACGAGGCCGGGTTCAAGACGCCGGACGCCGGCGGAGCGCGGACGCGCCAAACGGCGGCCGGTGAGACCCGGTTAAGTTTTGACATTTTGGTGAACGAGGAGAATATAGAACGGTTAAAAATAGCTCAAACGCTTAGCGACAGCTTGAAAAAGCTCAACATAGAGACGTCGATTGTGTCAAAACCCTTTTTTGAGTATGAAGACATGATCGAGTCCGGTCAATATGACTTGTTGGCGGGCGGGTTTATAGCGCCTGATTTTCCGGATTTCGCGTTCGCTTTCTCCGGAGAGGAAAATATCTTCCGGTATAAAAGCGCGGAAATGGACGAACACATATCGCGTATCGAAAACGCCGTGAACGAGAGCGTTTTGAAGAGCGCCGCGAGCGAGTTCCAAAATTTCTTCGCGCAAGAGCTTGTATGCGTCAGCCTCGCGTTCAGAGAGTCCGCGCTTATCGCCGACAAAAGGATTCTGGGAGATTTGCGCGCGGCGCGCGGCGCGCCGTACGCTAACGTTAACGAATGGCGTTTGGACGAGTGAGCTATCGCGCGGTATGACGGAGGGCGAGCGATTTTTACCCGTATGATTCATAGAAAATATTGTATGTACAATCTAAGCTTAGGCAATTATAATAGACGAGCGCGTTTCGCGGAATCGGGGGGATAAAAAGGAGCTGGGGCTTTGAAAAAGAAAAAAATAGGCGTTTTGACCGGAGGCGGAGACGCGCCGGGGCTTAACGCCGTAATTTACGCTCTTACGAAGACTTGCGTGACGGAATTCGGGTATGAGCTAATAGGCTATAGGTTCGGATATAGAGGACTCTATGAAAATAAGTTCACGCCTCTTAATATGTCCGCTGTTTCCGGCATTTTGCACAAAGGCGGAACTATACTGCATAGCTCCAACAAAGATAATCTCTTTGAATTTTTCGTGTCCGCGGCCGGACAGAAGGTAAAAAAAGATGTTTCGAGCGTAGCCATCGAAAACATGGCCAATGAAGGCGTTGACGCGTTATGCGTGCTTGGCGGCGACGGCACTTTGACGAGCGCGCGAGATTTCGCGCGTAAAGGCATCAATGTCGTGGGCGTGCCGAAAACCATAGACAACGACTTGCTTTCCACCGAAACGACGTTCGGGTTCGATACGGCTGTGAGCATAGTCACGGAAAATCTTGGCCGGCTCCATACGACGGCTGAATCGCATCATCGAGTGATGATAGCGGAAGTCATGGGACGCTCCGCGGGCTGGATAGCGCTGCACGCCGGCATAGCGGGTTCCGCTGATGTGATACTTATACCGGAAATACCGTTTTCCTTGGAAAATATCGTGGCTAAAATCAAGGAACGAGACGCGCTCGGCAAATATTTCTCCGTTATAGTCGTTTGCGAGGGCGCCATTGAAAAAGGAGGTGAAGCGGTCGTCGGAAAAATTGTCGAGGACAGCCCGGATCCTATACGTTTTGGCGGCGTCGGCGCGTATCTGGCGCATAGGCTGGAACCTCTCGTGGAACATGAGGTCAGGTCGTGCGCTTTTGGGCATATACAGCGCGGCGGAGAAACGTCGGCGCAAGACCGCGTGCTTTCCTGTCGTTACGGGGTGGCCGCCGCTCACTTGATTCATGAAGAAAAGTATGGTAATATGGTTTGTCTAAGAAGGGGCGTTATGGAATATGAAAGCCTGGAAAAAGTTATCGGTCAGAATAAGCTTGTAAATCCGAACGGAGAGCTTGTGCGCGTCGCCAGAAGCCTTGGCGTATCATTCGGAGGTTAAGCGAAGGGGTCTGGGCGGGCGCCTATGGTTTTGATCTTTTTTAAAGCTGGAAATGAAGGTGGTTTAACATGGGATTGTTAGACAAGATAATGGGCAGTTACAGCGGCAGAGAGGTCAAGCGCGTGTGGCCTACCGTACACGCCGTTACCGCGCTTGAGCCGGGACTGGCGTCGCTTTCCGACGACGAGCTTAGGGGCAAGACGGACGGGTTCCGCTCGCGTTACGAACAGGGCGAAGCGCTGGACGACATGCTTGTCGAGGCGTTCGCCGTCGTGCGTGAGGCGGCCAAGCGCGTGTTGAACATGAGACATTTCGACGTGCAGATACTGGGCGGCGTGGTCATGCATCAAGGCCGCATAGCGGAGATGAAGACCGGCGAGGGAAAGACGCTTGTCGCCACGCTTCCGGCGTATCTTAACGCGCTTTCGGGCGATGGGGTTCATATAGTTACGGTTAATGACTATTTGGCGAAGAGAGACTCGGAATGGATGGGCCAGGTTTTTCGGTTCCTGGGTCTTTCGGTAGGAGTCATATTGCACGACTTGACGCCGATTGAACGTCAGGAAGCTTATAATTGCGACGTGACTTACGGCACCAATAATGAGCTTGGCTTTGATTACTTAAGGGATAATATGGTCGTCTATAAAGAGAATATGGTTCAAAGAGGCTTGATCTACGCGATAATCGACGAAGTCGACTCCGTCCTTATAGACGAAGCGCGCACGCCTCTTATAATATCCGGCAGCAGCGGTAAAAGCACGGAACTTTATAAAGTCGCCGACTCGTTCGTAAAGACGCTCAAAAAAGGGCGGATCTTAAATGAAGACGAGGCCATGAACCGTATGATACGCGCGGAACTGCAAGAAGAAGGCGATTTTGTCGTTGATGAAAAAGGAAAGACCGTTTCGTTGACGCAGGAAGGCGTAGTGAAGGCCGAGAGATTTTTCGCCGTTGAAAATCTGGCCGATCCTGAGAATTTAAATGTTCAACATCATATTAACAACGCGCTCAAAGCTAATTATAACATGTTTCGCGATAAGGATTACGTCGTGAAAGACTCCGAGGTTATAATCGTCGATGAGTTTACGGGCCGGATGATGCCGGGCAGGAGATATTCCGACGGTTTGCACCAGGCCATTGAAGCTAAGGAGAACGTCAAAGTAAAACGCGAAAGTAAGACGTTAGCCACTATAACGTTCCAGAACTTTTTTAACAAATACGCCAAAAAGTCGGGCATGACCGGCACAGCGCTTACCGAGGAAGGCGAGTTTCGTGAGATTTACGGCATGGACGTCGTGGTGATGCCCACTAACATGCCCGTCGTGCGTAAGGATTTTTCCGATGTCGTGTATAAGTCGGAGGCCGGCAAATTTAGAGCCGTAGTTAAGGATATTATTCAATGTCATGAAAACGGTCAGCCTGTTCTTGTCGGCACGATAACCATCGATAAGTCGGAGCTTTTGAGCGAGACGCTTCGCAAACAGGGCGTTCCGCATCAAGTGCTTAACGCCAAGTTTCATGAAAAGGAAGCGGAAATAATAGCGCGCGCCGGAGAGCGCGGCGCCGTCACCATAGCCACTAACATGGCCGGGCGCGGAACGGATATAAAGCTTGAACCCGGCGTCCAGGACCTTGGCGGTCTTAAAATAATAGGTACGGAACGTCACGAGTCGCGCCGCATAGATAATCAGCTTCGCGGTCGTTCCGGAAGACAGGGCGACCCTGGCCAGTCGCGGTTTTATATATCGCTCGAAGACGATTTAATGCGGTTGTTCGGTTCGGAACGCGTTATGAAAATCGTCGAGACAATGGGCATGTCCGAAGACGACCCCATAGAGCACGGCATGCTCACGAAAGCGATAGAAAACGCGCAAAAAAGGGTTGAAAGCAATAACTTCAGCATACGTAAGCATCTGCTCGAATATGACAGGGTGATGAATGAGCAGAGAGAGATCATTTACGGCGAACGCTCAAAAGTGCTTGTCGGCGAGGATTTACGCGAAAACATAATGTCTATGATTAAAAACGTCATAGACCGAGCGGTCGATCTGTACGCGGGAGATTCGGAATTCCCCGAGGAGTGGGACTTTAACGGTCTCAATGAGTGGCTCTTTCCATTTTTTCATAGAGCAGCTTACGTTTTAACTCCGGAAGAGAAACAGTCGCTCGCGCGCGACGATCTGAAAGAACGACTGCTTAAAGACGCGGTTGAGATTTACGAGCGGAAAGAACAGGAGATCACTCCCGAGAAGATGCGCGAAATCGAACGCGCCGTTTTGCTGAAAGTCGTTGATCGAAAATGGATGGATCATATCGACGAGATGGATCAGATGCGTCAGGGCATATCGCTTCGCGCTTACGCGCAGCGCGACCCGCTTGTCGAATATAAGTTTTTGGGTTATGAAATGTTCGATGAAATGAGCGCTAATATACAGCTTGACACGACGCGCGGACTGTTTAATATACGTCTGGCTATAGAGCCGGAACGCGAAGCCGTCGCCAAGGACACGTTCACGAACAAAGATGAAACGTCGGTCAGTCAGCCTAAAAAGCGTAAAAATTCGAAGGTCGGCCGCAATGACCCATGCCCGTGCGGCAGCGGCAAAAAATTTAAATACTGCCACGGGCAAGTTGAAGCGGGAGTCAATAAGTGAAGAAAAGTATTATTTTAAGGAAGTGGACATGACCAATGGTAGAGCTTGAGCGGCTTAAGGCCGAGATATCGCCTTACAAGGCTAAACTGGTTGAAATGGGGAACTCTCTTTGACGTCGCGGGCGCGAGCGAAAGCGCGGCCGCTTTGGAAGAGCTGTCTCTGCGGCCTGAATTCTGGGGCGACATGGAAAACTCGCAAAAAAGGCTTAAAGAGCTAAAATCGCTAAAAAACAGGATCTCCGCGTATAGGAATCTCTGCGCGGAATATGACGACCTTGTGACTCTTGCGGACATGGGTATAGAGGAAAATGACGCCGAAATCGCGTTAGAGGCCAAAAGCGCGGCCAAATCGTTTAAAGCGAATTTTGAAGAGTTGCGTATGCGCGCGCTGCTAAACGGCGAATACGACAAAAATAACGCCATAGTCACGCTTCATTCGGGAGCGGGCGGCACGGAAGCTTGCGATTGGGCGAATATGCTTTTCCGCATGTATTCAAGATGGGCGGAAAAACGCGGCTATGACATAGAAACGATCGACTGTTTGCAAGGTGAGGAAGCCGGCGTGAAATCCGTAACGTTTTTAGTGTCCGGCGAAAACGCCTATGGTTTTATGCGCGCGGAAAAAGGCGTGCATAGGCTTGTGCGCATTTCGCCGTTCGACGCGTCGGGGCGCAGACATACTTCGTTCGCGTCGTGCGACGTGATGCCGGAGCTGGAAGATGACGCGGAAATAGAAATAAACTCGGACGACATAAGGATAGACACGTTCCGTTCTAGCGGCGCCGGGGGACAGCATGTCAATAAAACCGATTCAGCGATACGTATAACGCACATGCCCACAGGGGTCGTAGTGCAGTGCCAAAATGAACGGTCGCAGCATAAAAACAAAGACTTCGCCATGAAAATGCTGAAAGCCAAACTTTATGAGATTAAAGTGAGCGAGCAGGCCGCCAAAACGCAGGGTATACGCGGAGAAGTTAAAGACATCGCTTGGGGAAGCCAAATACGTTCATATGTTTTTCATCCGTACAGCATGGTCAAAGACCACAGAACAAACGAGGAAGTCGGTAATGTGCAAGCCGTTATGGACGGAGATATAGATGTTTTCATAAACTCCTATCTTGTGATGAACTCCAATTTCAGCGCGTTTTAGCGATGTCGCGCCGTAATCTGTAAAGATTCGTTCGGAGGAAATTTTTATTGAGAAAAAATTTCCTCCGAACCTCATTTGAAAGGTCTTCATCTAAAAATTTCATTTTGATTGGTCTCTGAAAAAGGCTTGAAGGGATTTTAGGAATTTACAGTTTTGTAAAAAATACTCATTGACAAAGGTTATCGCGAAACTTATAATAACAATCGATAATATTGTATAATTTTGTAATCGTGGGGAATAACCGGTTAGGCCGATTTTTTATCGCCCGTTTTCCTTATGTAAATACAAATGAAATTTAAAAAAACAGGCTCTTAAAGACTGAAGTCTTCCGCGAACGCGTCTGAAAACTGGAATCGTCTGACTATTTGTCAATGTAGTTTTAGGGAGTATATTTTAATGGATGAAGTATCGGAAATATCTATCGAACAGCTTGCCGCGCTTGCGTTTAAAAACAAATGGTTTATCGTTTTAAGCGCTGTTTTAGGTCTTTTGGCCGCTTTCGCTCTGTCAATGTTCGTTTTTGAAAAAAAATACGAATCGTCAGTTAAATTGTACGTTTATACGCCGCCGAGCGAACAGCAGAGTCCGTCTGTGGATATGAACGCTTTGAATTACGCCCAAAAAGTCGTAAATACATACATCGAAATGCTCTCAACCAGAAAGTTTCGAAATAAGATAATTGAAGAGACGCAGCTTGACTACGGAGAAGAAGACTTAAGAAAAATGATAAAATTTGAGACGCTCAACCAAACCGAAGTCTTTATGGTTACCGTTACGTCTCCCAAGCCCGAGCATTCCCATGACATAGCGAACGCTATCAATTCGCTAGCTCCTGTAACCATATCGGAAATTGAAGAGAGCGCGCGGCTTAAAAACGTCGACGAAGCCGTTTTTGACGATGCCCCCGTTTCGCCTAATTTTAGAATCAATATTATAATTGGGGTTATCGCGGGTCTCGGAGTCTCTGTCCTTATCGTTTTTTTCAAGGATCTGTTCGACAATAAGATAAAGAACGGCGAAGACGTCGCCAATAAGTACGGCCTGAACATTTTGGCGGAAATAGCGGATATAAGCAAGCTGGAGCGAACCAAGGGCTGACCGAATATATTGATGGAGAGATGTTGACGTTATGGACGTTGATAATAGCGGCGCCGGCGTGTCCGCCGTTCAAAAATATCAAACGCCGAAGGCTTTTATGGAATCTTATAAGGTAGCGCGCGCGAATTTGATTTTTTCACTGTTTAAGGAAGGGTGTAAAAAGATTGTCGTGACAAGCTCGCTGCCGAAGGAAGGAAAGACAATCACTTCCGTTAACTTGTCCATTGAGCTTGCCAAACAAATGAACACAAGGGTCTTGCTTTTAGACTGTGACTTGCGAAAGCCAAGAATACATCAGTTTTTCGGCGTTAACAACGTGCCTGGAATTACAGACTACATACTTAAGCCCGGAACGGAAACGCTTGATAAGATAGTGATAAAAACGCACATAAGCGATTTGTCGATTATATGCGCTGGAACGTTGCCGCCGAATCCTTCCGAAATATTGACAAGCGTTTACTTCGCGGAATTTCTTAAAAGACTAGAGAAAGATTATGACTATATAATGGTGGACACGTCGCCGCTTAACATTGTCATAGACGCGCTAAGCGTGATAAAACTAAGCGATGGCGTCGTTTTGTCCGCTATACAAGACGTTTCCGTTCATCCGGAGTTTTCAAAGACAGTAGCCGCTATTAGAAATATTGACGCTAAAATCTTAGGAGTGATTCTGCACGGCGTTGAAAACTCAGGCAAGAAGAAATATTACAAATACGAATATTACAATTAAGCGTCCGTTGATTTGTAAAATATGATTGACGCGCATACTCATATATTGCCGGAAATCGATGACGGGGCGCCGGACGTATCCGTGTCGCGCGCTATGCTTGAACGCCTTGCGGTTCAAGGCGTTACGGTCGCGTGCCTTACTCCGCACTATTCGCCCAGCGATTCATTAGAGGATTTTTTGCTTTTAAGGGAAAAATCTTTCCGTAAGATAAAGGATTTCGGACCGGAGTTTAATATAAGGTTTTCGCTCGGCAGCGAAACGTTTCTAACCGCTGAGCTATTAAGTAAGCCTAAAGAATACATAGAACAGCTTTGTCTGAACGGCACGAAATTGTTGCTTGTTGAATTTCCATATACTTGCGCTTTTGGTGACAGAACTATGTATTTCATTGAAGCGCTGATTTGCGACTTTGAAATAAAGCCGGTTTTAGCGCATATCGAACGCTATAAAGCTCTTATGTCGAATGAGTCGGTTTTAGACGAATTAATCGACAAGGGTTGCGTGGCCCAGATAAACTTGAACTCAATAAGAAGAGGGACGTTTATCGCGAAAAGAAAGCTGTTAAGATTCATCAGGGACGGCAAAGCCCGTTTCGTAGGTACGGACTGCCATAATATGACCTCAAGGCCTCCGGAATATAAGACTAACATAGACATTATCGTTAAAAAGCTCGGCGAGCGTTTCGTCAGGGATTTTCATGACTCAATGGAACGATTGATCGCCGCTGAACGCAGTGATGTCAACGCTTAATATTTATTTAAAACATATATAGCATTTAGGAGGGTTTACTGTATGAAAAAACTAGTTTTTATGGTTGTAGCGCTTGCCCTTTCCCTGATATCTTTCTCTTTTGTTTTCGCCGAAACTACTAAGCAGGGGTTGGTGGACGCCGCGCGCGATACGTCAGGGATTCCCGGAAGAGTTGATCCGGTGCCTGATCAATATTTAAAATCGTTGGCGGATTTTCTTAATACGGACGACTATACTCAAGAAGAGCTTGAATTTATGTCTCAGGCGCTTGGAGAGGTAAAAAGCATATGGGCTGCGAGCGGCGTTGCGGATTATAGTAAAATGGATAAGGAAACGCAGCTCTTGCTTCAAAGCAAAGCTATATCCGCGGCCGCGAGAGTTGGCGCGACTTTGACTTTTGACGGCTCTCGGATTGTTATTTTGTCAAAAACAGGCCGTTCCTATGCTGTATCTACAACTGCGGGCGGCGGATGGAGTTCTATTGTCGATGGCCAGCTAATAAACGGCGACAACCCGATCAAAGCGACTGGAATAGGGATGAACCTGACGCCTGTCTATATCTTGACGGGAAGCGTAACGGCGGCGCTAACGCTGATAGGGGCGTTTATCTTGAAGGACAGGAAAACCGCCTTCGCCAAGAGTTAATCTTATTTTGTACGGAGCGTTTGCGATATGATTGAAAGATATAAGGATATAATTGAACTGATCGCGTGGCCAGTGGCGTATTTCATTGCGGGTCTGCTCATTTTTTTGGCTGTAGTTATCCCCGCGGTCAAGCCTTTAGCGGGGGTCTTATCTATTGTGACGCTGGAAGCGTCTCCTGATTTCGACAGTCAAGCCGCCGATATATTTGATTCTAAAGATGTGTCGGAGCTATCCGGCGGCAATGATTTAATCTCCGTTTCACCTTCCGACATACCGACGGAAGGTGAGCGCTACGGGCAGATCATAAGCGACGAAGCGTCCATAGACGCGCCGCTTTATTACGGTGACGGCGATGTCGAGCTTGCTAAAGGCGTAGGGACATACAGCGGCTTTTACATTCCGGGTTCCGGAAGAACGATATTGCTCGCCGGGCATAACAACACTTTTTTTCATAATCTTGACGCGCTGGAATCAGGGAATATAATTAAAATAAATACCAGCTATGGCAAGTATGAGTATACGGTCACCGATTCGCTGATAACCAAAGACACTGATCGGTCGGCTTATAATTTGAGTGACAAAACTAAAGAGGTTTTAATATTATATACGTGTTACCCTTTTAACATGATCGGTCTTACGCCCGACCGCTATTTCGTTTACGCTGAATATTCGTCAGGACCGAAACTCGATCTGGCGTTTTAACGAGGTTTTGAGATTTTATGGAGACTTTAGACGGGACCGCTGAAAAAGTTAAAAAAAGGCGTGATATAAAAAGAACGGTTCATCACGCGGGTTTGACGGTTTTATCATTTATTTTTTCTATTTTAATCGCTTTTACAAGCTTTTTGACATTGTCTCAGGTTACAATTTTAAGTGAGGATTTTTTTAGGGGCCAAATCGAAAAAAGCGGCTATATAAATTTTATTTTAAATGATATTATCGACAAACTGGCGGCTTACGGAAGCGTGAGCGGTTTTGGCCGTGAGTTTTTTGAGGAAGCTGTGTCTGAAAAATCTGTGGAGCCGGATGTTTACAGGGAAGTGAGCCGGCTTTTCACTCGCGGTAAAAAGACGATAAACGCAGCTGAATTTAAGGAGAAATTGACCGCCAAACTCTTCGAGGACGTTGAACGACGCGGTTTGGAATTGACTGACGAGGGGCAAAAAGCCGTTAATTATTTGGCGGAGGTTTCGACGGCGGTTTATGCCCAGAAGCTCGCTATACCGTTATCGGACCATATTTACGGCGCGGTAACTAATTTAAAGCGGCTTAACGCCTTCGCGCTCGCCATCATCGTGTTCTTGGATATTTTATGCTTAGCGCTTTTGATGTTCGCGAGAACGTCACGATTGCGAAAAGCCAAATATTTTCTTAACTCGCTTAACGGGGCGCTTTTGATGGGTTTAGCGCTTACGGTCACGGTTTCTTTGAGTGATATGCCGTCTCGGCTGGCTATATCCAACCAAGCGATTTATTATTTTATACAAACATATGTCGGTTCTTTTTTGGTCGCTTGTTATATCAGTGTTGCGGCGGTCGCGGTTTTGTCGTTATCGGTTTTAATATTTCGCATAAAGCTTAAAAGGTCTAAAATGACACGATAGTTACGCCGTTTAGGAGATGTTGACTTTGTCGGAAATACTTCCAAATGAAATTAGCGCGGCGTTTGATTTTATTTCGGGACCCTGAGATAAATCCGCTTTGGCCAAAATCGGCGCTGGCTCGAAAAACGCTGACGCTATTGATTAATTCACCGATTTGAACATTATATAATATACAAAAGCATGTCGAGTCTCTCCTGACCGCTTATCATATCAATGTTGGGGTAGTTACGGTTTGATCGTCATCAGTTTTGATATTTCGCATAAAACTTAAAAAGTCTGGAGTGACGCGATCGACCTGTCGTTTAGGAGATGTTAGCTTTGTCGGAAATACTTCCAAAGGGTATAGGCGTTACGTTCGACTATATTTCCGGCGCCGTTGAGACAAGCGAAAAGGAGTTTGTATCGACAAAAACACGAGACAGCGTTGATATCGCCGCCATTGATATCGCTAAAGTACGAATCGCTTCAACGGCCGGGAAAATCGGCGTAAACACAAAAGACGTTGACGTTATTGATTATATATTAAATTTTCATGAAACCTATTCCGCGTATTTATTTCTAAAACGCGCTATGGATGTGATAGTGTCCTTAATAGCGATATTTTTAGGGGCGCTTTTACTTTGGCCGTTAGCGATAGCCATTAAAACGGAGTCAAAAGGGCCTGTTTTTTTTAAACAAAAACGCGTTGGTAAAAATGAACATCCGTTTACCATGTATAAATTCCGCAGTATGACGGATGACGCTGAGTCTGAGCTAAAAGCGTTAATGACTCGAAATGAACGCGACGGCCCCGCTTTCAAGATGAAAAACGATCCTCGGGTAACCAAAGTCGGCTCTTTCATGCGAAAAAGTTGTATAGACGAGCTTCCTCAATTTATAAACGTTCTCGCAGGCCATATGACGATAGTCGGCCCTCGTCCCGCTTTGCCCAGCGAAACCAATGAATATAACGAATATCATAGAAACCGTATTAAGGTAAAGCCGGGGTTAACATGCTACTGGCAGATTTCTAAAGCGCAACCCGCTTTGTCTTTTAACGAATGGGTCGATACGGATATATTATACATAATAAATCGGAATATATTTGAGGACATAAACATTATATTGATGACCATTATAATAATGATTAGAAATGCGGGCGGCAGATAGAAACTATGATTTTAACGCAAAGACCGAGGAGGCTTTTACTATTAAAGCGATAATATTAGCGGCGGGGTACGCCACGCGACTGTATCCTCTTACAAAAAACGTTCCAAAGTCTCTTTTGCCCATAAATGGGAAGCCTGTACTAAACTATATATTTGACGAAATCGAAAAAATCGACGACATAGATCAAGCGTATATTGTTTCCAATAGTACGTTCGCGAACCATTTTAAGACATGGGCTGAAAATTCGACATATAAAAAGCTTATTGAAGTGATTGACGACGGCGCTAAAAATGAGAGCGAAAGAAAAGGAGCCGTAGGCGATATACAGTTTGTTTTAGAATACAAAAAAATTGACGACGATATTTTCATAATCGCCGGAGATAACTATTTTACTTATTCGCTGCGTGACGCCTACGCGCATTTTATAAAACTTGGAGAAGACTGCGCGTGCGCCAAACGGCTCAATAATCCGGAAGAGTTAAAACAATTCGGAGTGGCTGAAATAGATTCTTCTTCAAAGATCATAGGATTTGATGAAAAGCCGCTAGAGCCTAAATCCGACTTAGTGGTCTACGCAACTTATTTTATGCGGAAATCTACTGTTCCGATGTTTTCATCGTATCTGCAAGAAGGGAATTCGTCTGACAACATCGGTTCCTTTATAAAGTGGCTATGCGAACGTAAGGACGTATACGCTTATATCTTTAACGGCGAATGTTATGACATAGGGACGCGCGAGAGCTATGATCGTCTTCAAACCATAACGACTAAGTAAATAATAGCCGAACGCCCGCCTTATGATAGGCGGGCGTAAACGTTTTAATAGCTTTCAATTACCGGTATCACTTGAGTGTCTTCAGCGTTTGTATACGCCGTATTGCCGGTCAGCGCGTCATCGTCTTCATCATCATAAATCAACGTGTCGAGTTTCGCTTTGAATTTCCCGGAAACTACCCATAAATCGTCGCCATCCTGCACAATATACGTTTCAGGGCCAAGCGGTCCGTGAGTTCTCGCTTGAGGCGCGTTGTCGTTTCCAATTATGTTGTCAAGATTGTCAGCGTCCGTTATGGCGTTGTTTGTCGTATCAGCGGCGTTGTTGGTCGCGCGGCGGGTTCTGCCGCGTCTGCGCGTGCCCGTACCCGGAGTCGTCGTGTTTCTGCCCGGAGTCGTCGTGTTCGCGCCGGTCCCCGTATCGCCGGTCGTTCCTGTAGTTCCGGTCGTCCCCGTGGTTCCTGTAGTCCCGGTCGTTCCTGTGGTTCCCGTGGTTCCGGTCGTTCCTGTGGTCCCCGTTGTCCCAGTCGTTCCGGTCGCGCCCGCGTCACCTGTGGCGGCCCCGGTTCCCGTCGCTCCGGTTCCCGTTCCAGCTCCCGCTCCGGTCCCCGTTCCTGTCCCGGTTCCTGTGCCCGGATACGCTCCATATACCGTCGTTGAGGCGGTTAACGCTATGATGGCGGCCGCCGCTAAACAAGTAAATTTCCTTTTCATCTAACTTATCCTCCTTAGAAAATTAATCTCAGATTACAATAGATATTATTCTATTGGAAGTAATATTTATACTAGAAATAATTTGGCATAACATGATATTTATGGCAATGAGCGCGCCGCGGAAACTTTTTTTAAAAAGACTGTCAGGTTCATTGACATGGCGGTTTTTTTACATTTATAATACAATAATATGGATGATAAAACCTTAAAGACTTTGGAGTTTGATAAAATAGCGTCTATGCTGTCGGCTAAAGCCGTTTCAGCGATGGCGAAAGAAATGGCTTCGGGCATGCGCCCTATGACTAATTTGCGGGATATAACCGAAGCGCAGAACGAGACCAGCGAGGCCGCGGCGATGATTTTAAAAAAAGACGCGCCGCCGCTCGGTGGGTTGAAAAATATCGCCCCATCATTGCGGCGCGCGTCAGCGGGCGGCGCGCTGTCCATCGAGGAGGCGCTTTATATCGGCGATTTTTCTCGCGTATGCCGCAAAGTTAAACAATACGCGAAAGAAGTTATAGGCGACACCGACGGCTACGAAACTCTCTCGCCGCTTTTCTTCGCTGTTTCGCCAACGACGGCGCTTGAAAAGGAAATCGACCGTTGCATAGTGAGCGACTCGGAGATAGCCGACGACGCGAGCGCCGCTCTGCGCGACGTGAGAAGAGCCATACGAGCGGCTAACGATAAGATAAAAGAACAGCTTAACGTGATCATTCGTTCGCAAGCGTACAAAAATATGATACAGGACAACGTTATAACTATAAGAAACGGACGATACTGCATCCCTGTAAAAAGTGAGCGGCGCGATTCATTTCCAGGGCTAACGCACGATCAGTCCGCCACGGGAGCCACGGTCTTCATCGAGCCTATGAGCGTCGTAAAGCTTAACAACGAACTGAAAGAGCTCGCCGCGCGCGAATCCGCCGAAATAACGAAGGTTTTGCGAAAGATTTCAGAGGAAGTGGCTCTAAACTTCGATGTTCTCAGTTCCAACCTTGAGCTTTTAACGGCGCTTGATTTTTCGTTCGCCAAAGGGGCCTTGTCCGTCGATATGCGCGCCTCCAGGCCGCGTTTTAATGAAAATGGCTTTATAAACATAAAAAAGGGACGGCATCCGCTGCTTGACGGCGACTCCGTCGTGCCTACCGACATCTATGTAGGCGGCGGTTTCACGACTCTTCTGATAACAGGCCCGAATACCGGCGGAAAGACCGTTTCGCTTAAAACGCTTGGGCTGTTTTCGATTATGGGACAGGCGGGGCTTCATATTCCGGCGTTCGACGATTCCGAGCTTTCTGTTTTTGACCGGATTTTCGCCGATATAGGCGATGAACAAAGCATAGAACAAAATTTGAGCACGTTTTCCTCACATATATCCAATATCGTAAATATACTGCAATGTTTGACGCCTAATTCGCTCGCGCTGCTTGACGAACTCGGCGCCGGGACAGACCCGACGGAAGGGGCCGCCATCGCCGTCGCGATATTGCGCTATTTGCGCGAACGCAAGGTGATAGCCGCCGTTACCACTCATTACAGCGAGCTTAAGCTTTACGCCCTGTCAGCCGACGGCGTTGAAAACGCCGCGTGCGAGTTTGATGTGGCCACGCTTCGCCCGACTTATAAACTGCTTATAGGCGTTCCCGGCAAGTCGAACGCTTTCGCGATAGCGCGGAGGCTTGGGCTTCCCGAAAGTATAATAGACATGGCGAAAGAGACGCTTAGCCGTGAAGACGCCAAATTTGAAGACATATTGGCTGATATGGAGATAGACCGCAAGGCGCTGGAAACGGAGCGCGAAAAAGCCGAAAGCTACCGTTTGGAGACCGAAAGGATAAAGGCTGAGCTTGATCGGCGCGAAAGCGCTTTGGCTGCGCGCCGCGATAAAATTTTGCTCGAAGCTAAAGAAGAGGCGGAGCGTATAACGCGGATCGCGGCGCAAGAGGCGGACGCGCTGATGAAACAATATCAAAAGGCTATGCGCGAAGATGAGCTTAAGCTAATGGAACTGGCGCGCGGCGCGTTGCGCGAAAAATCCGCTTTGATGAGCGAGGACCTCGGAAAGGCGCGAACGCCGTGTCGCGCTGTGATAAATCCGCCTAAGAGCTTAAAAAAAGGCGACCGCGTATTTATTCATTCCCTGGCGCGCGGCGGAATAGTCGTTAGTCCGCCGGATGAAGGCGGAGAAGCGTTAATTACCGTGGGCATAATGAAAATGAAGGCCAAATTAAGCGATATGTCGCTCGACGACAGCGAAGAGAACGTCAGCGTAAACGCCGCCAGCTTGTCGCGCGGCCTTAAAGCCGTCAAAAGCTCTAATATCTCGCCCGAAACGGATTTGCGCGGTCTGACTGTTTCCGAGGCGCTTGAAAAGGCGGGAAAATATATCGACGACGCGTGGATGTCGAGTCTTTCGCGCGTTACGATAATACACGGCAAAGGAACCGGCGCGCTTAGAAAGGCCATATCCTCTATGTTAAAGGGACATTCGCAAGTAAAGAGCTTTCGGCCCGGAGAGTACGGCGAAGGGGAGTCCGGCGTAACGGTCGTGGAGCTTGAGAAGTAATGCTGAACTCAGTCTAAACGCGAAAAATCATCGCCCGGTTTGGTTATGTTTCAAACTGAGTTCAGTATGAAAAATTTAAAGGCGGATAAGGACTCGTCAAACAATATCTTGATGTTTTCACTTGCCCTTTCGCCGTCAGGCAGCGTTGTCGTCGGTCGCTATACCGCCCCGGGTATGTCTCCTTCCTCCGCTTTGCCTGACGACGAAATCGCGGCGTGAAATTCCATCAATTTATTGTTTGACGAATCCTAAGCCTTTAACGCGTCATTGAAGGGGGATAATTTATGGAGAAGAGAAATATATTGTTTGGCGCGGCGTTTTGCGCCGTTGTAATAGCGGCGGGTTTAGCGTACTATTTAATGCGCGGCGGAACGAACGCTGAAAAGGATGTATTTTATGAAACCGGCGGAATCGACGAAATATCCGACGAATTTGATGAGACCGCCGTTGGGTCTCCTCCGTTAATTAAAGTACATATTATAGGGGAAGCGGCCGAACCCGGCATTTACGAGCTGCCGGAGGGTTCCAGGGTTTCGGATGTTTTAGAGATGGCCGGGGGCGCGCTCGAAGACGCGGATTTGTCCATAAATTTAGCGCGGCCGTTGAGAGACGGGGAACAAGTCGTCATACCCAAACAAGGCGAAGCTGTCGCCCAAGATACTGAGAACGCCTCTATAAATATAAATACGGCGTCTAGGCGGGAGCTTACCGCGCTTCCGGGCATAGGCGACGTGATAGCGGGCAATATAGTTGATTATAGGGAAAAAAACGGCGATTTTCTGAGAAAAGATGACGTAATGAACGTAGACCGCGTGAGCGAAAAGCTTTACGCTGACATAGAAAATAAAATAAATATCGGCGAATAGAAGACCGTTTCACGGTCGCCGGGCTGGAGCGTTGCGATGGCATATTACGTTTTGATTGTAGACGATGAAAAATTAATCGTAAAAGGCATCAAGTTCAGTCTTGAACAAGATGGAATGAAAATAGACTCCGCGTTTGACGGAGAGGAAGCTTTACGGTTGGCTAAGGAAAATGACTATGATCTAATCGTGCTTGACGTTATGCTTCCGAAAATAGACGGCTTGCAGGTTTGTCAGCAAATTCGCGAGTTTAGCTCCGTGCCTGTGATAATGGTGACGGCGAAGGGCGAAGACATGGACAAAATCATGGGGCTTGAATATGGAGCGGACGACTATATAACGAAGCCGTTTAATATCTTGGAGCTTAAGGCTCGTATAAAGGCCATACTGCGGCGCAGCGTGCGAAAAATCGATATAACGAAGGAAAGCGATAAAAACGCGTTTAAACTGCGCGATATGAAAATCGACTATGAGTCGCGCCGCGTGTTTATGTCGGACGAGGAAGCGTTTTTAACAGGCAAGGAATTTGACATGCTGGAGCTTTTTTCTAAAAATCCGGGCAAAGTATATGACCGCGAGGCGCTTTTGCGCGTAATATGGGGTGAAGGCTATCCCGGCGATGTACGTACGGTGGACGTACACGTAAGAAGGCTCCGTGAAAAAATAGAGCAAAACCCAAGCGATCCCAGGTATATACACACAAAGTGGGGTGTGGGCTATTATTTTCAATAAAGAAAGGCGCATCCCTTACTTAAGCTGGCGCTGGAAGCTTTTTTGCGTGTTCATTTTAATAAGTCTTACCCCGCTTCTGCTGCTTTTCTGGACTATGGACGCCTCTATGCGGCGTTATTACTATAGAGACAGGGAGATAAAGCTTGTTACCGCCGCGAACGTAATCGCCGGAAGCATTTCACCGCATGAGAACCTGTACGACGCCATAAGTTCCGAAGGCTTTGATAAAGCGATAGATGAGAAAAGCAAGGAAGGTTCCTTTCGCGTTTTAATATTTGATACGCGCGGCGTTGTGGTTAAAGATTCCAACATGTCCGAAATAGGCAAGACTCTGATCGTGCCCGAAGTTATAACAGCCATGCGGAAGAGCCGCGGTTTTTCGACTCGTAATGAAGAGCGCGCCGTTTACGCCGCGGCATCCATATTAAACGAAAGTTCGCAAAAGCTTGGCGCCGTGCTTTTGATATCTTCCGTACAGGACATATACGACGCCATATCCGAAATTCAAAGGACTCTTCTGCTGTTAATTATAGTCACCGTTATAGCGCTTATAGCGCTGGCGTTCGGAATATCAAGGCTGTTGCTTGAGCCGATTCGCGCTTTCCTGAACGTCGTCCAAAAAATATCCGAAGGCAGGCTCAATGAACGCTTTAATGTAAAAGGACGTGACGAGTTCGCGGAGATAGCTTCGGCCTTTAACGACATGGCTACTAAATTGGAACATTCGGAAAACACTCGTGAGGAATTCGTATCGAACGTTTCGCACGAGCTTAAAACGCCGCTAAGCTCTATTAAAGTGCTTACTGAATCCATATTGCTTGAACAAGACGTGCCGGCGGAGATGTACACTGAATTTTTACGCGACATTAATTCCGAAATTGACCGTATGAATAACATCGTGAACGATTTGCTTCAGCTTGTGAAGCTTGATCAGCGTGAAATACCTCTGGACATGCGCGCGGTGGACTTAAACAAACTCGCGGAGGACGTTCTTAAGCGCCTTTATCCTTTGGCGGAGCAAAAAAATATCGAACTGATTTTTGAAGCCGCTCGTGACGTTACGGTCCTAGCGGACGAAATGAAGCTTAACTTGGCGCTGTCTAATATTATTGAAAATGGTATAAAGTATACGCAGGAAGACGGCTCCGTAAAGGTTATCGTTGACGCCGACCATATGAACGCGTTCGTTACAGTGCGGGATACCGGCATAGGCATAGAGGAAGACGAACAGGAAAAGATATTCAACCGCTTTTATCGCGTCGATAAAACGCGCGACCGAGAAACGGGCGGAACAGGGCTTGGGCTTGCCATAACCCGCTCTACGATACTGTTGCATAACGGCAGTATACGCGTTACAAGCAAGCCGAACGAGGGGTCGGTATTCGTCGTGCGGCTGCCGTTGTACAGACCGATGTAGAAGCGGCGCGCTGAGTGAGAAGCTTCTTCGCGCAGTTTTCGAAGACCGCCGCGTTTAACATGAACGCTTTCCACATAATTTCCGAAAGATGGCTATCCAAACAAGTCATAAAGACCT
>JAISER010000103.1 GCA_031263985.1 Clostridiales bacterium
CTATCATTTATAGCCATAGTTACGCCCGTCTTTATATACTCGTACCCCTTAAGCGTCTCTTTTATGCCAAGACTTGTTAAAACGGACACCGCATAGCTCTCCGCCGCTTCCGTCCGCGAATATTTTTTTTTAGCGGCGTCGGATTTGCCGTAACGCGCCAGCTCTTTAATCCTTGAGTATAGAAGATCCATATCAAATGGCTTCAATATGTAGTAGTCCACTCCCAAATCAAAAGCTTTCGCTTTCACGGTCTCCGAATTCGTTGAAGATAGCACGACGCACACGGGCCTTTTTTTTATTCGCTCGGACTCCAGTCTCTCAAGTATGTAAAGCCCGTCTTTGCGCGGCATTATAATATCAAGCAACGCTACGTCGATTTCGTTGTGAAGCAGCAGGTTAAGCCCCGCTTCGCCGTCTTCCGCCACTCCCGCCAGCGTAAATTCGCCCGTAGCGTTTAAATAATTCCAAATTTCATCGGCGAGTCTTTTGTTATCTTCTATTATGGCGAGCTTTATTTTTCCGTCCAAAATAAGGACGCACCTCTTTTCGACGATGGGATCGTTGTAATGTAAGCTGTAGCGTCGCTCGCAAGCGACGGCCAAGAAAACGCCCCTTAAAAAACGGCGTATCGCTCTCACGCCGTTCCATTATATATAATAATACTATAAACAACGGCTAAAATCAAAATATTTACGTTAATTAACAATTTTTCTAATCATTGCTTAAACTTTATATTTAAATGTGTTATAAGCATTTACAAATTATAGAAATTAGTTTAGGATTTTGCCCATTAAATAAAAAATATGCCAAAATTAATCGTTAATTTCTTATAGTTAATTGTTTAAACCTTAATATGACAAATGCCCTATAAATTCCCTGTTTTGTTAAAATGATACAAAATAATGGCGTAAAAAAACCCGCGTTTTGAAAACGTGGGTTTTTTATCTATTATTTTTACAAGACAACATAATTTTTTATGACTATTCAATCGCTTCATGAAGCCGAGCAAATGCGCGGCGCTGGGTCCGGGGTCGAAGTCCCCGGCGGGGTCTGGGGCGGAGCCCCAAGGTCTTTATGACTTGTTTGGATAGTCATCTAATTTTTTGTAAACGCGCACTGCGCATTCGCAGGATGCGACTTAAGAAATTCCGTCTTTATTTGTTAACGAGACATTCGCGCTTTATAGGGTTAATTTTAAATTGCTCAAACAACTTCTCATAGCAATGCCGACAAATGTCTATATCGTGCGTTTCTCCGTCACGCGGAGAGCCGTACCCCCACTTTTTTTCGACCGACAAAAAATCGTCGAAATATCCAAAGGAATTCTTTTTAATCTCTTTGCCGCACACATTGCATACCACTGACTCGACCTGATCGGAATCCACAAGAGATTTTTTATAATTTTTCATGTGAAGCCCCCCCTTTAATCAGAAGTTTCGGCCGCGCCGAAACCGGCTTACGTTCCGCTTATAACCCCCCAGGGAACTCAAAGGCGCCGTCGCTTTTTTTACGCGATCCTTCGGCGTCACAATCCAAAAACAGCGTTTTTGTTAAGCCGCGCCCTAATATCAGGCGGACATAAGTTTCAGACATGCCTTAGCGCCTGTTCACGATCTTTATTTCGCGTCTTTTCGGCTGATTTTCCGCCGCGCTTTGTCAGCGCTCTTTGCGTGTTTTCTTCGAATACGCAACGTTCGCGCTTCCGCGTTTGACGAAAAATCATCACGAAAAATCCGCTTAAGTGAGATCTTGAACATGCTCTTAGCCGTTAAAAAAGTATAGCATATAAATTTCGTCTTGTATACGTCAACATTTACCCTGGCAAGGCATAAAAAGCCATGACAATCAAGGGCGCGCGCGTTCCGTCAAGCGTTCCTCGCCGCTCCCGCGCCGGTTTAGCTTGCAAACTCGTCAATCGCCGTTATAATGTTTCTATAGGAGGCGATATATTGAGATTAGAACTTGACTCGCACTGCCATACGATCGCGAGCGGGCACGCCTACAGTACGGTCACTGAAAACGCCGCGGCCGCCGCTAAAAAGGGGTTAGCCCTTATAGCCATTACGGACCACGCGCCCGCCATGCCCGGCGCCTTTGGATATCTGCATTTTGTCAACTTACGGGTCATCCCAAACTTTATTCATGGCGTGGAAATTTTAAAAGGCGTCGAACTTAGCGTACTAGGCGCAAACGGCGACGTGGATCTGCCGGAAAACATTCTTAAAAAAATGGAAGTCGTCATAGCGAGCCTGCATACCGTATGTTTCGAACCTTCCGACTGGCAGAGTCATACGATGGCTATTATAAACGCTATGAAAAACCCATACGTGAAAATATTGGGGCATCCGGGAGACCCTCGCTATCCGTTTGACGTGGACGCGGCGGTAAACGCGGCCGCGGACTACGGCGTGGCGATTGAAATGAATGATTCGTCTCTTACGCCGGGTTCGGCGCGCGGAGGAGACAGAAAAATGATGCGGGACATTCTGTTGGCTTGCGCGAAAAAAAACGTCAACGTCACTTTGGGCAGCGACGCGCATTATATGGACGACATAGGGCGGTTCAACCACGTTGAACAATTGATCGAGGAGGTTAAATTTCCAAAAGAGCTGATATTAAATTACTCAGTCGAGAAATTTAAGAAAACGATTTGTCCGAAGATATAAAAAAATACAGTTTTTAAAAGCGCGGCATATAATTTATATATGCCATTTTTTTTGGAGGCTCAGCATGTTTTTCAAAATAAGAAGGCGTAAGAGAATAAGCCGCGCGCGATTATACGCCGCCGTATTTTTTATCTCTTTGGCTGTCGGCGTGACGCTTATCGTGCGCGCCATGAACGAAAAAATGGCCCCCGTCGCGCTCGCAATTATAGAAAAAACGGTCAAAAACGAGATAAACGCTAACATTGACTCTAACGTACGCGGCTTTATGGAAGAAAACGATATTCAATCGTCAGATTTTTTTGAGAGAACGACGGACGCCGACGGCATGACCGTGTCGCTATCCGTAAATACGGCGTTGGTGAACGATATATGCGGGCGCGTAGCCTCCGGCATATCAGACGGTTTGGCGACTATAGGCGAAAGAAGAGTAAAGGTGCCGTTCGGCAGCGTTTTCAACACGCCTATATTCGCTAACTCCGGCCCCAGGTATCCTATTAGGATACTGCCCGCCGGCGGCGCCAGCGTGGATTATGAGACAAAATTTGAGTCAGTCGGCATAAATCAGACGAATTTTCAGCTTTGGCTGCAAGTGGACACATATGTTAATGTGATGAATCCGCTGAGAGACGCCGATATGACGCTCAGTCGCAAAATAGCCCTTGTAAATACTGTGTTCAGCGGTAAAGTGCCTAATACATACCTTGAGAATACCCCTATCGCGACGCCGGTCGAGTAAGGCGAGTCGATGCCTTTCATACTGAACAGGCTCTAAGCCATAACTGTCCGAACGGTCTTTTTCACGCCGGGCTTTGTCGCGAACCCTCGCCCGGTTTGGCTATGTTTCAAACTGAGTCCAGTATCAATCCTTAAATTCAGTCATTCTGTTTCTATAATGAAGCGGAAGCAAGGAGCGTTGAAGTTTAGGGTTTTTACGCTGTTCGTTAGTTATGGCTTTAAAAAAGCTTTTCCAAAGATCGCGATAAAGCCGTTCATCTGACGATGGCGTTACTTGGACGCCGCGTTCTTTAGGCGTCTCGGTCAATACGCATTCGTTAGCGTCGTAAATTAGCGCGGTTGAGCGTTTTACGTCATGGATCACCCACGCCATGTTCATGTACCGGTTCATAAAATGTGGGGCCAGAAGAGGCAAACAGTTATACTTGGGCGATATGTCAGCGTAAAACGCGCCGTTTTCCGTTTCCGTAAAGCGCGCGAACTGAATCATGCGCTCGGCTTCGCGCGACACGGCGCGCGCCGCGTCTATAGTTTTAAGCGCGTAAGGATTTTGCCGATAATACGTAATGTCAGCGCCCATTGCAAAACCTAATATCAAAAAATTGTATATGGCGAAAAATATTGACGGGTCTTCCGAAAGAAACGCGCAAAGACATATATCCGCGGCTTGAGACGATATTTTACGCGCAATGGCGGCGATTACCTTTTTCGCTCCTTCCGTGTCGGTTTCGACTAGAAAGTATTCCGCGTCAAGGCGGCGTTGAAAATTTCGTGACACTATATCTTTCGGGCGCCATTTTTTGTAATAATACCCATGAACGACAGTCATCAAACCGTCGTAGCCGCCGTCGATAACGAAAATTTTTTCCAATCGGGTTTGTCCTCCGTAATATCTTCTAAAACCCGTTGGCTCCACGGGTTCAGTTTATTTTCGGACAGTTTGCCATAAAGGCTCTCCCGACGCGCGCTGACGCGTAAAAACGCCTTGCCGCCGCACGTTATAAAGTACATGGCGCGCTTTAACGCGACGCCCATTTTTTTTATATTGTCAAATGTGAGCGAACCGAACCTGCGAGCGGCGACTATCTTTTGAGCGCTTACGACGCCTATGCCAGGGACGCGCAAAAGCTCGAAATAATCGGCGGAGTTAATCTCGATCGGGAATTTATCCAGGTTATTCAGCGCCCATAAACACTTCGGATCCATATTGAGGTCCAAATCGGCGTCTTTGTCCGCCAGTTCCTCCGCGGAAAATCCGTAAAAACGCATGAGCCAATCCGCCTGGTAGAGTCTGTGTTCGCGCAGAGTCGGCGGCTTCGCTGAAGGCGCCGCGAGCGTTTTGACCACAGGAATGTAGGCGGAATAAAAAACGCGTTTAAGCGCGTATTTATCATAAAGCCCTTGCGCCAGACGCATTATCCTCCCATCCTTTTCGGGGGACGCGCCTATTATCATCTGCGTGCTTTGGCCTGCCGGCGCGAATTTCGGCGAGGACTTTCCAAAAGCTGACATCTCATTTTTAGATATGGCTATCTCAGTCGAAAGCGATTTCATAGGCTTTAATATGGATTCCCTCGTTTTGTCAGGCGCAAGCGCGATAAGGCTGTTCTCCGACGGAAGCTCTATGTTTACGCTCACCCTGTCGGACAAAAGTCCAACGGCGCGGATAACGCCGGGACTCGCCCCTGGTATGACTTTAGCGTGTATATAACCGTTAAATCCATGCGTATTTCTTAAAATGTCCAGCGTCTTATGCATACGCTCCATAGTGTAATCCGGGTTGCGCAAAACGCCGGAACTCAAAAACAGTCCTTCTATATAATTACGTTTATAAAAATTTATTGTCAAATCCGCTATTTCACTGGGCGTGAAGGTAGCGCGAGGCACGTCGTTAGATCGGCGGTTTACGCAATACTGACAGTCATAAACGCAGACATTAGTCATCAACAGCTTCAATAGCGACACGCAGCGGCCGTCGCCCGCGAAACTATGGCATATGCCGGCTGACGCGGCGGCTCCAATCTTGCCGCGTTGGCCGCCGCGCGAGACGCCGCTTGATGTGCAGGCCACGTCATACTTCGCCGCGTCGGCCAGCGTAGACAGTTTTTCAGTGGCCGTTTCAAGACTCATCTTATCGCCTCGTCTCCGCTTGTTCGTTATATTAAGATTACGACATCGCGCTGAAAAAGTCAAAAGATATTTACCCCTCACACGTCACGCGCATATTATAATTTACCATAATAAAAATTGTCTTTGCTTTTTTCACGCTTAACATATATAATGGTCTGACATAAAATTTAGCCTAAAGGAGTGGCGCGGCTTTATGAAAAAAAGCGGCTCATACGTATCAAAAACAATCAGGGAGCTGCCATTTTCAGGCATCAGGCGCTTTTTTGATCTTGCGAGCGAAGTAAAAGACATCATATCGCTTGGCGTAGGCGAACCCGATTTTTTTTCGCCTGCTAAAATTCGCGAAAGCGCGATATATTATTTGCAAAATTTTAAAACGCTGTATTCATCAAACCAAGGCATGACGCCGTTGCGTGAAGAGATATGCGCGTACGTCAAGCGCAGGTTTGATCTTGAATATGATCAGGCTACGCAAGTCTTAGTCACTGTCGGGTCGAGCGAAGCTATAGATTTGGCGTTACGCGCCATCGTGAACCCGGGCGAAGAAGTGCTCGTTGTGGAACCGTGCTTTGTGCCTTACAAACCGTGCGTCACTATGGCGGGCGGCGTTCCAGTGACGATTACGACGAAAAACGAAAACAATTTCAAGGTAACGCCTGAAGAGCTTTTAGAAAATATTACCGAAAAGACAAAAGCTATTATAATAAGCTTTCCAGGGAATCCCACAGGCGCTATAATGGAAAAGGAAGACATCGAAAAAATAGCCCCCATACTTATCGAAAAGGACATTATAATTATAACTGACGAAGTTTACGCCGAACTTACATATGGCGGAAAAAAACACTACAGTATGGCGCAGGCTCCGGGTTTGTACGACAGAACGATATTTATAAACGGGTTCTCAAAAAGCTACGCTATGACAGGCTGGCGGTTAGGGTACGCGGCGGGGCCTCCGGAAATCATATCCGCGATGCTGAAAATACACCAATATATTGTAATGTGCGCGCCGTCGATAGCTCAGTACGCCGGAATAGAGGCTCTTAGAAGCTGTGACGCGGACGTCGCTGAAATGCGTGAGGAATATGACATGCGCCGCAAATTTATGCTTAAGGGCTTTCGCGAAATCGGTCTTAGCTGTTTTGAGGCCTTAGGCGCGTTTTATCTCTTTCCCTCAATACAAAGCTCCGGCATGACTTCTGAGGAGTTTTGCCAAAAGTTGCTGGCTGAAGAGAAGGTGGCCCTGGTGCCCGGCTCAGCCTTTGGCGATTGCGGCGAAGGCTTTGTGAGATGTTCTTACGCGTGTTCTATGGAAAACCTGGAAACGGCGCTGGAGCGGATTGAGATATTTTTAAAGAATATTAAGTGACGGGTGAATCTCACCGCGGGAGGTCCGCGATGAGATTTGAACGGATTTATTAAATAACCGATAATCAACTAAACTAAAAAAGGCCCAACCAATAAATCGGAGGGGCTTTCTGAATTTTTACGCCGCTATAACCTAGTGTCAGGGGGGGCAAACATGAACGTTTTAGTCACATCCGGCGGGACAACTGAAAAAATAGATTCCGTTCGCAGCATAACGAACACGTCGTCCGGACGCTTGGGCGCCGCGATAGCCGACGCGTTTGGCGACATTGGCGGGGTAAGCGAGGTTTTTTATATATGCGGGAAGACAGCGGCCTTGCCTATGACTCATAAAGCTAAAATAACGCGCGTGGGCGGCGTGGTTGAGCTTGAGGACGTAATCCGAAAGACAATCGCGGCGAACGACATATCCGCGGTCGCGCATTGCATGGCTGTGAGCGATTACACTGTAAAGACAGTCACTACGGCGCGCCGGGCCGCGGAATTCGTAACCGCCGGAGCCGAAAAAAACGCCGGCGGCGTTCATTCCGCCATTGAACAAGCGTTTGACGGAGCTTGCGCTCTCGAACATCGCGGCAAAATAGGCTCGAACGAGGAAACGCTGCTGCTGGTCCTAAAACCTACTAATAAGATAATAGCGCTGTTTAAAGAGCTGGCGCCTCTGGCGAAACTTGTGGGCTTTAAACTGCTTGACGCGCCGACGGAAGACGAGCTTTTGGACGCCGCGCGCCGGCTGCTCGTCGAAAACAACTGCGATTATGTGCTTGCCAATGACGCTAAGAACATGTCCAGAACAAGACATATCGGGTATTTAATCGACAGAACCGCGCGATTGGCGCGTTACGATTCCAAAGAGGGAATAGCGCTCGGGATCGCTGAAAGAATAGCCGCTGATCTGGGCATAGAATAGACGAGGCGTAAAAATATGAAAAACGTGTTGCTTGGCGTAACCGGCAGCGTCGCGGCGTATAAAAGCGCTGAGATAGCGAACCGATTGACGAAAAACGGTCATTCTACGCATGTCATAATGACAAGCGCGGCGCGCAAGTTCATCGCGCCTCTTACATTTCAATCGCTTACCAAGAATAAAGTTTATACGGATATGTTCGATGAAACGACATACGAGGACATAAGGCACATATCTCTCGCGAAAAAAGCCGACATTTGCGTGGTAGCGCCCGCCAGCGCGAACATTATAGGCAAACTGGCGTCCGGAATAGCTGACGACATGCTTTCGACCGTATTAACGGCTGTAAGCGGCAAGCCCATAGTCATATGCCCGGCGATGAATTCGGCTATGTATATGAATCCTATAATCCAGCGCAACATTCAAATATTAAAAAACGCCGGCTATCTGTTTGTAGAACCGAAAAAAGCGAGACTGGCCTGCGACGACGTTGGCGTTGGCGCGCTTGCCGACACATCGGCGATTATAGATTTTGTAGAGAGCCTTTTGGCGTAAGATCCTGTCTACGTTAATTGTTCCACTGGTCTTCGCCGCCAAAAATCCTGGCGCGGAGAAAATCTCGCTTGCTAGTCTGTCGGACTTAGGCTCTAAAAAGGCTTTAAAAAGGACATCTTATGGAAAAAATTAGCGTTCATGATATAAAAGGGTTCAAGTTCGGGCACGCGCAAAACCTTAAAGCGGCTACCGGCTGCACAGTGATAATATGCGAAGAAGGCGCCGCGTGCGGCATGGATTCACGCGGCGGCTCGCCGGTCACGCGCGACACGCTGGCGCTTGGGCAGCTCTTTAACCGAAAGCTTACATATGCCGTGACATTAGCCGGAGGCAGTTCATTCGGGCTGGAAGCGTCCGGCGGCGTAGCGAGTTTTTTGGAAAAACGCGGCGTTGGCCGTGACGTGGGCGTGACGCGCGTTCCGAATGTGTGCGGCGCCATACTGTTTGACCTGAAATGCGGCAGGGCGGATGTACGGCCGGATTTCGCCATGGGTTGGGCCGCCGCTGAAAACTCTTACTCGGGCGAAAAACTCAAAAGCGGCAATTTTGGAGCGGGAACCGGCGCTACGGTCGGTAAAGCGCTTGGCGGACGGTTCGCTATGAAGGGCGGCGTCGGCAGCGCGGCGTATCGCGTGGGCGAACTTATGGCGGGCGCGGTAGTCGCCGTCAATTGCGTAGGCGACATAATTGAAAATGGTAAAATAATAGCCGGCGCGCGCGGCGACGGAGGATTCGCCGACAGTGAAAAAGTTTTGTTGCGCGAATACGACCTTCATTTAGACTTTGGCCAAAGCAAAACGCCCGATGATAACACGGTAATTGGTTGCGTCGTCACAAACGCCCGCATGGACAAAGCCGGCGCGGCGCGGGTGGCCGCGCATGGACAGAATGGCGTTACGCTTGCCGTAAGGCCTCCGCACCTGCTTTTTGACGGCGACACAATGTTCGCCATGTCTTTTGGAGAGGTGAAGGCAACGCTCGACTCAGCGTGCATTTTGGCGGGCATAGCGGTGCGCGACGCGATTATAGACGCGGTTAAAAGCGCGAAATCCGCTTATGGTTATTTGGGAACATCTTTTTGATAGAGATAAAGATTTTTTGGAGGAAACTTTTTCGAGAAAAAGTTTCCTCCAAATCTCCTTCAAAAAGCTTTAATCCAAAAACTTCGCTTCGCTTCATTTTTGAAAAGATCTAAAATAAATTTGGGGCAAACCTTTTTCGGAAAGGTTTGCCCCAATGTCTCTTTCATTGATCCGCATCACGCTTCGCCATTATCGTCATTTAAGGACAGCCTTTTGATAGAGATAAAGATTTCTTGGAGGAAACTTTTTCGAGAAAAAGTTTCCTCCAAACCTCCTTCAAAAAGCTTTAATCCAAAAACTTCGCTTCGCTCCGTTTTTGAGAAGATCTAACGCTAAATTCAGTTTGAGACATGCCGCCGGGCGAGGATTTTTCGCGCTGATCACAGGCTATTTAGGCCCTTCTATCACTATATTATCGCGCTTGATACAGTCATTTGGGGACAGCTTCTTGATAGAGATAAAGATTTTATTGGAGGAAACTTTTTCGAGAAAAAGTTTCCTCCAAACCTCCTTCCAAAATCTTTAATCCAAAAACTCCGCTTCGCGCCGTTTTTGAGAAGATCTAACGCTAAATTCAGTTTGAGGCATTGCCGACCTAGTGAGGTTTTTTTACGCTGGGCACAGGCTGT
>JAISER010000115.1 GCA_031263985.1 Clostridiales bacterium
AATGTCTTCGCCGTTTCCCTGATACTGTGTCCTTCTTCATGATATTCTATTGTTCTTCTCCGATATTTTTTATCATAGCTCATAGGATTATTTTACCACAATTCGTTACTTTTTCAAGAGCGTCTTAGTATACATCGGAAAGCGGCGCAGCGCCGTTTTCACGTTTCTTTAGCGTACTGGCGGCGCTTCGGCAACCGCTTTTATGAGGTAAAATATGGCGTGAAATAACAAGTCAGGCGCCTATTTTGTTTGCTTACAGTTCCTAATAGTCCGTTCAAGCTCTGGATTTTCGCGCTCGTCTTTCTGCCAAACAGGAAAGCGTGAATGCCGCGTATTCAAAGAATATGAAAAGAACGCTGACAAAGTACGGCGTAAAATGAACCGAAAAGACGCGAAATGGAGATTTTGAACAGGCCATTATACTGAAATCAATTTAAAATCCGCTCGTGAATCCGCAGAAGTCAGGTTCCAGGACAGGTCTGTTAATTTGATATGACTATCCAATCGTTTCATGAAGCCGCGCGAATGCGCGGCGCGGGGTCCGGGGTCGAAGACCCCGGCGGGGTTTGGGGCGGGGCCCCAAGGTCTTTATTACTTGTCTGAAGAGTCATCTAATTTAAAGCCTCTATAATATCGCGCTTATAGCGCAAAAAATCGTTGGACAACGCAAATTCCGTGTATTTCCCGCGTATTTCCATATCGAAATATATGCGCCCCGGAGAGCCTTTCAAGATTATCACACGATCAGACAGATTTATGGCTTCGTCAATATCGTGAGTTATCAAAAGAGTAGACAGACCGAATTCTTCAGCCATATCTACATACCAACTTCGCATTTCAGTTTTTGTGATCGCGTCAAGGGCCGAAAACGGCTCGTCCAGCAGCGTTATATCGCGTGACAGAAAAAACGTGCGCAGCAACGCGGCGCGTTGGCGCATTCCGCCTGAAAGGCTTTTAGGGTAAGCGTTTTCATAACCGCTCAATCCGAACTTTTTAAACATCTTGGCGGCTCTTTCGCGCGCTGAGCGTTTCCTTTCTCCAGATATGACGAGCGGCAACGTCACGTTGTCCATCACGGTCTTGTAAGGTAAGAGCAAGTCTTTTTGCGACATATAGCCGACATGCCCCGCCACGCCGGTAATGTCGCACCCGTTAAGCGTTATGGAACCTTCGTCCGGCGCGGTCAATCCCGCCGCGACGTTAAACAGCGTGGTCTTTCCCACGCCGCTTTCGCCCACTATCGATATGATTTCGCCGTCTCGCAACTCGAACGACACATCCTCTATAACGGTTTTGCCGTCGTAGCGTTTTGTGACGCCGCTTACGCTGAGCTTAATTGAGGAAGTCATTTGTAAACCCGAAGCCCGAAGGCGTTTTTTCAGATATAATGTCATTTTCATAACACCAGTCATAAAACGCGTCCCATCGTTTCACATCGATTTCGCCCCATTTCGCCACTTCCGCCTTATATTGCTCCGCCAGATAAATTTGGCTTTGAAGCGCTATCTCCGGGTCTATCTCCGGGGCGTATTCGCAAAGCGCGGCCGCGCTTTCTTCAGGATTTTCGATAGCGTACTCATAGCCCAGCCGCGTCGCTTTAAGGAATTTTTTAGCGATTTCAGCGTTATTCTCCAAAAAATCATCGCTTGAAACGAAAACGGGCGTATAGTAGTCAAGCGTCGGATCTAAATCTTTGAAATAAAAATAGTTCGCGTCGATCCCTTTAACTTTCGCCGCCACGCCGTCCCACGCGTAAAAGATCCATACGGCGTCTATGTCGGTTTGAAGCGCTGAAAGCGTGTCCGTAACCGTATTCGGGATCATTATGATGTCTTCGTACGCGCCGCCATCACGCTCCACGACGGTTTTGATAACGGCTTTTTCGACCGGCGCGTCCCATGTCGCGTACCTGCGCCCGGCCATGAGCCTTGGAGATGTTACGCCGCTTTCTTTAAGCGATATTATACCGGACGTATTGTGCTGTATCAACGCCGCCACGGCTTTTATCGGGAAAGGCGTTTCGCTCGTAAGCGCCGGAAGCATGCCGTCTTGCGAGCTTATGCCGAATTCCGCGCCTCCCGACGCCACTATCGACAGCGCGGACGTGTCGGAACCCGGCGCCAACAACGTCGCTTCAAGCCCCTCATCCGCGTAATATCCGTTTTTTATAGCCATTATAAGTCCGGTGTGGTTAGTGTTAGGCGTCCAATCGAGCGCGACGCGCACAGCGTTCCCATCGCGCCGCGCTCCGCAGGCAGAGCATGATAAACACGCCGCCAAGATAGCCGCCGTTAACAATTTAATCGTTCTCACAATATCGCTCCCTTGTTTTTAAGCTTATTTCCAGGGCGTCGCCTTTCTGGCCAACCATGTTACGCTCCATATCAAAACCAGACTCAGCGCGGATATGAAGAAAATCACCGCGAACATCTTGTCAAACGCGTAAGAATGGCGCGCCCGCGTCATATATACGCCAAGCCCGGCGTTTCCGCCCAACCATTCGGATATTACGCCGCCGACGACAGCGTAAGAGGCGGCGATTTTAAGACCGGAAAAAAACGCTGGCGCCGCGCACGGAATTTTAGCGTGTATTAATATCTGAAGTTTGCTCGCGCCCATAGCCCTGAAAAGGTTTAGCGTATCGTCGTCAATTGACTTGAACGCGTCCAAAACGCCTATTGTCAGCGGGAAAAAGCATACGAGCGCTATAAGCGCGACTTTCGGCGCGGCGCCGTAACCCATCC
>JAISER010000007.1 GCA_031263985.1 Clostridiales bacterium
TTCAATACCATCTTTCTTAGAAAATTAAAACTCAAGCTCCTCCGGATATCATTCAAAACCTTGCGAACCCAATCGCGCGTATAGTCGCATCCGCGCTTTGCGTGGACGCGAGGGGGGTGGTCTCGCTTCAGAACTCCGCTTAGCTCACGACCTCTGCCAAAGAACCGGCGTCGGTCTTTCGCCCCGCTCCGTTCCTCGCTAAGCCCGCCTGCCATTAATACGCCGCTTTAAACACGCGGTTCTGTTCTTCCAGTCCGCCAATATCGATGTTCAAACATGGCCAGCTAACCAAATTCCACCGGAAGGGAGCGCCATTTCCAGTGACGGAAAGCGAAGCGCGTTTCGCCGAGCGCCGCCAGTCCTACTCCGCGATCATCAGACCTGCCCTGGAACCCGACTTCGACGGATTCACGAGCGGATTTTTCGCAAGGCAAGGATTCCGCTTATGCCGCATTGTGGAAAATCCGCCGCGTAGACCCCGGAGTCAGGTTTCAGGACAGGTCCTATCATATCACGGAGCCTTCAGCTATATAAACGCACCTTAGTTATCAACGGCGATAAGCTCCGACTGGATCGCTTTCGTGGGACATTTCCCGACGCAAGTCAAGCAAAAACGGCACGCGTCGTAATCGATTTCCGCCAGGTTATCATTGACATGCGCGGCTTTGAGCGGGCAGATCTTTTCGCATATCCTGCAGCCTATGCATCCCACGGAACAAGCGTCGCGCACAGGCTTGCCAAAATCCTTCGAGGAACACGCGACTTTAACCGCGGCCTCATAAGGAATCAGCGAGATCAGATTCTTCGGGCACGCGTCCACGCATTGACCGCAAGCGACGCATTTTTCCTTATCGACTACGGCGACGCCGTCAACGACTTTCAACGCGTCAAACTGACATTTGACAACGCAATTTCCGGCGCCGAGACAACCGTATGAACAGCTTTTAGGCCCGCCGCCCGCAAGCTTGGCTTGCGCGCCGCAATCTTCAAGACCGCTGTATTCATAGCGGCGCGCGCTCACTGATTCTGAGCCGGCGCATTTTACATAAGCCGTGACGCGGCTTCGCTTCTCCAAATTCACGCCCATAATATCAGATATTTTGGCCGCGACAGACTCCCCGCCGACCGGACACCCATTGGCCTTGGCGCTCCCGTTGGCTATAGCGAAAGCCAGTCCGTCACACCCGGGGAAACCGCAACCGCCGCAATTGGCTCCGGGAAGCGCTTCGCGCACAAGCTCTACGCGCGGATCTTCCTCCACTTTGAACTTAACCGCCGCGAACCCGAGAGCGCATCCGAACAAAAGACCGAGCGCGCCTAGGATCGCGACGCAAATAAGTATTCCCATATTCAAACGCCTCCTTTACGCCAATAACCTCACTTTATTATCCCCGAAAAACCGAAAAACGCTATTGACATAAGCCCAGCGGTAATCAACGCTATCGGAAAGCCGAGAAAATGCGGCAATATATCGTTGCGTTCGAGTCTTTCCCGTATGCCCGCGAAAAGGACTATCGTGAGAGTAAAGCCCAGCGCGGCGCACATCCCGTTTAGCGCCGCGTATAAAAGGCCATAGCCTTCGTTCATATTTATCACAGTGACGCCCAAAACGGCGCAGTTGGTCGTTATAAGCGGCAAGTAGACGCCAAGCGCGCGGTACAGCGTCGGACTGGATTTTTTCATAAACATCTCGACAAATTGCACAAGCGCGGCGATAATAAGTATGAAAGCTATATTATATAAAAAAGTGAAATTAAAGCCCAACGCGTTTGTGAGCGGCTCTAGCGCTAGGTTATACGCCATCCACGTGGCGACCGACGCGAGCGTCATCACGAAAGTGACGGCGACGCCCATGCCAAACGCCGTCTCTACCTTTCTGGAAACGCCCAAAAACGGGCATATGCCCAAAAACCGGCTTAAAACATAGTTGTTAACAAGTATCGAACCTACAACGATATATATTAATTTATCCAATTACGCCTTCCTCCTCCCGATATAGCGCAAAAGCGCCATAAGAAGCCCCAGCGTAATAAACGCTCCCGGCGGCAATATCATCATTATGGTCCTGGGAAAAACGACTGGCAGAATCGTAAAGCCAAGCGCCGAGCCGCTGCCCAGAAGTTCGCGCGCCAAACCGATTATGAACAGAGCGAGCGTAAAGCCTATCCCCATTGAAGCGCCGTCGAAAAAAGAGCTTATCGGTCCCTGTTTCCCCGCGAACGCCTCCGCGCGAGCCAGTATTATGCAGTTTACGACAATAAGCGGTATGAATATGCCAAGGCTTTTGTTCAGTTCCGGCAAAAAGCCCTGCAAAAGCAGTTGAACTATCGTTACGAACGACGCTATTACGACTACGTAGCAAGGTATGCGTATTTTATCCGGCACAATTTTACGTATAAGCGAAATCATAAGATTAGAGCATACAAGTACGGCCGCCGTGGCCAGACCCATACCTATGCCGTTTATGGCTGACGTAGTGACGGCCAGTGTCGGGCACATGCCGATGACTTGCACAAATGTCGGATTTTCATCTATTACGCCATTTTTTATGATTTTTCCTATATTCATTGACCGACATCCCCTCTCGCGGACGCCGCAGCGAATTCGACAGCCGCATTGACGCCGTCCGTAACCGCCGTCGTCGTTATCGTCGCGCTGGTGATCGCGTCAATCTCGTTTTCGCCCGACGCGACGGATTTCGTAACCGTAAACGGCCCCGTCTTACCCTTGTATTTATCCGTAAAACTTTCCTGCGACGCGTTCGCGCCAAGCCCTGGCGTTTCCGAGTGATTCATTATTTTAACGCCTGTCACCGCGTTTCCATCGTCAACGCCTACAAGCATATCCATCACACCGCCATAGCCCGAAACCGAAATCCCTATTACGTAACCGACCGTCCGACCGTCCGCCTTCCCTTTAAGAGCCGACGTTACGGCGCGCGCGCTGGTTACGTCCATTTCCTCAAACGTATCGGCGTCCGGCAGCAATTCCAGCCGTGACCGCTCTTGCGCCGCCGCGTTTTGAGCCTCAATAGGCTTTTCCGTAATCATATATGTGAAACTTAACGCCAACGCCGCTATCGCGGACACAGCGAACAAGGTAAGACCCGGTTTTAACGCGCTAAACATCGGCAAACCCTCCTTTGCCCGTTCCAAACACTCGCGGCCTTGAAAACCTGTCGATAATAGGCGTAAATAGATTCATAATCAGTATGGCATAGCATACGCCTTCCGGATAGCCTCCGAACCGGCGTATTATAAACGTAAGAACGCCGCATCCTATTCCCATTATGATCTTTCCGCCGTTTGACACGGGCGAGGAACTGTAATCCGTAGCCATAAAAAACGCGCCAAGCATCACGCCGCCAAGCAGCGTCTCGTAGACCGGATAACCGGTAAACAAACCGTCTCTGCCTAAAACGCCCGACAACGCCATAAAAGTGGCTATGTAAGCCACCGGAATTCGCCAAGTTATTACGCGTCTTAACAACAGATACGCGCCGCCGAAAATCAGCGCCAGCGAACACGTCTCTCCAATCGAGCCGCCTATCCTGCCAAAAAGCGCGTCCATATAATCGCCAGCCTGAGGATAAAAACCTTCCGCGTTATATTTAAGCGTAGAAAGCGGTGTGGCGCCGGAAACGGCGTCCGCCAAAAAAGCGCCTTTCCCCGGCAATAGCCACGCGCTCATCTTGTCCGGATACGAGGCCTGTAAAAACGCGCGCGCGGCCAGCGCCGGGTTCATGAAGTTTTGCCCTAAGCCGCCGAAAAGCTGTTTTACGATTATTATAGCGAAAAACCCGCCAACCGCGGGAACCCATAACGGAACGCCCGGCGGCAAGTTCATAGCCAGCAACAGCCCGGTTACGAGCGCGCTTAAATCGCCTGTCGTAACCGGCTTTTTAGTAATCTTTTCGAACAAAAACTCCGCCGCCGCGCACGACGCCAAGCATACGGCTATAACCGCCGCCGATCTAAAGCCAAAGCGCAGTACGCCCATGAACGCCGCGGGCGCGAGCGCGACCAGCACGTCAAGCATAATGCCCTTTGTCGTCTCCTCTGACCTTATGTGCGGCGTAGAAGTCACAACCAGCTTACCCATATCGCCCATCCCTTTCTTTCATAATCCGCTATTTTCTACGCAGCGAATCTCCGCGAGCCGATCTTATCGACTGAGCTAAATGGCGTTTCGCCGGGCAGACATAAGAGCAAACGCCGCATTCTATACAATCCTCACCGTTGCGCTTTTTAAAAAGCTCGTATTCGCCGCGCACAGCGTATTGATTCAGTTCAAACGGATAAAGCTTCATAGGGCAACGCTCGACGCATCTGGCGCAGCGTATGCATGGACGCTCTTCGGGCAGTTTCGCCTCTTCCTCCGTAAAGAACAAAAACGCCGAAGAGGTTTTTATTATGGGAACATCCATCGAAAAAAGCGCCGCGCCCATCATAGGCCCGCCGGATATAATTTTACGCGGCTCGCTTCTAAGGCCGCCGGTCAAGTTCACTAAGTCCGCCAGCTTCATGCCTATGCGAACCTTGTAGTTACCGGGGTTTTTTATCGCGCCGCCTGAAAGCGTGACTATGCGGCGCATAAGCGGTCTGCCTCGCACGACAGCTCTTTGCACGGCTATGACCGTGTCCGCGTTGTGCACTATGCATCTGACGTCCATAGGCAGCTTGCCCGAAGGAACCTCTCTGCCCGCGCAGGCGTAAATAAGCTGTTTTTCCGCTCCTTGCGGATATTTCGTTTTAAGCGCCGCGACTGTCATGCGCGGCTCGTCTTTTATCTTGCCTTTAATCAACTCTATAGCGTCGCGTTTATTATCTTCGACAGCTATCACGCCTCGCGCGTCGGTGTGCATCGTAAGCAATATTCGCAGCCCTTCGATTAATACGTCGGTTTCTTCCAGTAACACGCGATAGTCCGTCGTAAGGTACGGCTCGCATTCCGCCGCGTTAAGAATTATCGTGTCAATACGCTTATCAGCGGGCGGGTTTAGCTTGACGTGCGCCGGAAAGCCCGCGCCGCCCAGCCCGACTACTCCCGCTTCCTTAATGATCTCCACAAGCTCGGCCCGGCTCGCGCCCTCGAAGCCGCGCCCGTTGTTTAAGCTTTGATGTTCACGGTTTTCGCCGTCGCATTCTATAACGATGGCTTGGCTTTTTACGCCGGTCGGCGTAATCACGTCGCTTATAGATTTGACGACGCCGGAGACGCTGGAGTGTACCGGCGCTGATATCAGCCCCACGGCTTCGCCTATTTTTTGACCGACGGCCACATCATCGCCCTTCTTGACGACAGGCGCGCACGGAGCGCCGATATGCTGCGACATAGGGTATGTGAATTCGTCGCCCGCGTTGGGCGATATGACTTTAATCCGTTCCGTTTCAGTAGCGCCTTTAAAATCGGGCGGATGTACGCCGCCCGAAAACGTCAGCGTTTTCATTATATTCCTCCCAAATCCTCCAAGAGCCTCGCTTAGAGCTTGCCTGGCCCGCCGAACGCGGATGTCAAACAGGCTTTTATGCGTATAACTCGTCTATGCCAGCGCGAAGTTCGTCATAGAGCCATTTAGCGACGGCTGGTTCGGCGATTGACAGGCCGTCCAGCTCTTTTTTGACTTCCGTGGTGTCGAAGGCGTACGCTTTGTCATCCACCGTATGCGAATATATAAAATCCACGTCCGGACGACCCGCTATAAGAACGCGCAAACAATCGGCTAAATCGCCCATAGGCGGCCTGTCAATGTTGTCGCGCTCCATCTCGGCGACAACCTTCACGCCTTTGCCCAGCGCGCTTTCAATCGTAAGTTTGCCGCCGCATTGCTCGCAAGTCTGCTTCAAAAAAGGCAAACCAAGCCCTACTTTGCGCGTATTTCGAGTCGTAACGAACGGATCGAGCGCCTTTTCCGCCATTTCCGGAGTCATCCCGTCGCCCTCATCCTCAATTAGTATCGACAGGCTATTTCGGCGTTCCTCAATCGTTATCTTTACAACCGGCGAATTGGCTCTTACGCTGTTTTCAGCAATATCCATTATATGCATAGAAAGCTCTTTCATCATAATAAAAACAGTATAGCAAAAAAAAATACGCGTGTACAGCATTGATAACCTCAAAAACAGTCAAAAAAATAAACGCGGGAGTCGCAACCCCGCGCTTAAAATACTTTTCCATACTGACCGCGCTACTCTCATTTCTTTCTGTACGCTTTATTTTTTAACAGTTCCTTACCTTTTAAACCTGTACGCCAATATAGCCGCGATCGTCTTACTGTCAACTATTTCACCGCTAAAAATCATATCGGTGGCGCGTTCAACATCGTAGGCCTCGACCGTGACGAACTCATCAGGATCAAGGTTTTGAACCCCCGTTGTCAGGTTTTCGGCAAGGTATACGTGCAACAGCTCCGTGCAAAACCCTATCGAGGAATACATTTTAAAAAGAAACGTGAGGTCGGCGCATTTATAACCGGTCTCCTCTTCCAACTCGCGCGCGGCGCAGTCTTTCGGGTCTTCGCCCGTTTCCGTCATCCCGGCGGGTATCTCCAGCGCGAAGCCCTTGATAGGATGCCGATATTGACGCACCAATATTATTTTCCCGTCGACCACGGGCAACACGGCGGCGGCGGCTCCATGCCGCACGACTTCGCGCAGCGCCTCCCCGCCGCCCGGCATACGCACGACGTCCCATATGACATCCAGGATTTTCCCTTTGAAAACTTCATCGCTTCTTACGACGCTGTAGTCTTTCATTGCGACGCCTCCGGATTCATATGATTCGCTGATTCGTTGAACATGCCGCCCTTCTTAATTTCGCGTTTTATCGCGCCCTCTGGGAAAAACGCTCGTATCTCTTCGCCGGTGACCTTTTCCTTCTCTATCAGCAACGCGGCGATCTTATGCAAAACGTCTATATATTCGTTTATTACGCGCAACGCTTCCTTGTACGCGGTTTCTATAACGCGCTTAATCTCAGAATCGATTAAAGACGCGACTTCCTCTCCGTAATTGCGCGTATGCGCCAGGTCTCTGCCTATAAATACCTCTTCGTTATCGTCGCCAAACTGAATAGGCCCCAAAATTTCGCTCATGCCGTATTTCGTGACCATCGCGCGCGCAAGAGCGGTGGCGCGCTCGATATCGTTTGAGGCGCCTGAGGTTATGTCGCCAAGTACAATTTCTTCGGCGGCGCGTCCGCCCAACAGGGATATTATGGTATGTTCCAAATATTTTTTAGAGAGGTATCCCTTATCTTCGCCAGGCAGCGGCATCGTATAACCGCCCGCCAACCCGGTAGGTATGATTGAAATCATGTATGTCGGATCAAGCTCCGTCAGCGCCTCAAACAATATGGCGTGCCCCGCCTCATGATAGGCGGTTATTCTACGCTCGTTTTCAGAGATAACGCGCGTTTTCTTCTCCGTGCCTATACCGACTTTTATAAACGCCTTGCGCATTTCTTCCATAGTAATGGTCTTTTTGTCGTCGCGGGCGGCCAGCAGAGCGGCTTCATTAAGAAGATTCTCCAAGTCGGCCGGCGTAAAGCCGGAAGTCGTCTGCGCGACGACTTTCAAATCGACCTCATCGCTCAGGCGTTTGCCTTTCGCGTGTACGCGCAAAACCATCTCGCGCCCCTTCACGTCGGGCTTGCCGACGACGACGCGCCTGTCAAACCTGCCGGGTCTTAAAAGCGCGGGGTCCAAAATGTCGGGTCTGTTAGTCGCGGCGATAATAATGACGCCTTCGTTTATTCCAAATCCGTCCATTTCGACTAAAAGCTGGTTTAATGTCTGCTCGCGCTCGTCATGGCCGCCGCCAAGCCCCGCGCCTCTGCGACGCCCCACGGCGTCGATCTCGTCGATAAACACTATACACGGCACACTTTTTTTGGCTTGCTCAAACAAGTCGCGGACGCGCGACGCGCCGACGCCGACAAACATTTCAACAAAGTCGGAACCGGATATGTTAAAGAAAGGCACATCGGCTTCGCCGGCGCACGCGCGCGCCAGATATGTTTTCCCCGTGCCCGGCGGTCCCACTAGCAAAATGCCTTTGGGTATTCTCGCGCCTATGTCGGCGAATTTCTTCGGCTGTTTTAAAAACTCCACGATTTCTTGCAGCTCGGCTTTCTCTTCGTCAAGACCGGCGACTTGCGAAAAGTCAATCTTGTTCTTTTCGTCAATATTTACCTTCGCCTTGCTCTTTCCAAAATTCATTACGCGCCCGCCGCCGCCCTGCGTCTGCTGCATCATGAACATGAATAGAAAAGCCATAGCTATAAGTATGACTATCGTCGGAATAAGCTGAAAAAATATGTTCACTTTCGAAGGGGGCTTGACCACCACTTCAATAGCGGAATTTTCCGACATAGCCGCCTCGACGGCCGCCATAAACACGTCCATCGCGGGGATATCTACGGAATACTCGTTCTCACCTTTGTAAACTTTCGCTTTTCCAGCGTTGCTTATATCCGTGTCGCGGTTTATTTCCAATTTAGTAATAGTAGCGGCGTCATCTCCACTGGCGCTTTTGTTCAAATCATCCATAAGACTTCCGTACGAATATTCTTTAGCGGCCGTATCGGGAAGCGTTTGCGGCTGAAAAATCAGAATAGATATTATAAACGCGAAAATCAATAGATATATAGTAACGCTGCGAGTATATTTCTTCAAAAAATATCTTCCTTTCATCGCCGCGCTACCGCTCGGCGCTTACGATTAAATCGTAAGTCACATCGTATCACAACGATAATGGAAAATCAACGTCTATTTTGATATCCGCCTCTCCCCGCGACAGCCCGCGAAACGGCTGAAAAATCGCCCGAATTTTCGACGCTCCGTTTCTCCGGATTTTTACCGCGAAGCTCCGCATAATATCAATGTATAGTCTTTATCGCAAGCCCGCTTAGCGGTTAGACTCGAAAACTCCGCCGCGACTTTCACGCGAAACGCGCCTGTCGCGATATTTCACGTTTTTATACTATATTTTTTCGTCACGAAGTGATATAGTGATAACAACTTTCATCTATAAGTCTTTTAAGGAGGATTTCACTGAAATGAGTTCAAGCGTAAAGTTTTTTTACGGCGAGGATTTACCGCTGGAGATGCATAAGGTTAGAGTAGTGCAGAAATTGAATGTCGGAACGATTGACGAACGTCTGGCGGCGATTAAAGAAGCTGGCTACAATACGTTTTTATTAAAAAATAAAAATATATTTCTGGACATGCTCACTGACAGCGGCGTGAACGCGATGAGCGACCTTCAGGTTTCGGCCATGTTGTCGGCTGACGACAGCTACGCCGGCTCCGCCACGTTTACGAAGCTTGAGGATAAATTACGCGAGCTGTTTAATACGCGGTACTTTTTGCCCGCGCATCAAGGTCGCGCGTGCGAACACCTACTGGCGAAAACGTTTCTCAAACGGCCGGGCATGGTCGTCGGAATGAACTATCATTTTACCACAGCGCGCTCCCATATACTGCTATGCGATTGCTTCGTGGAAGAGCTTGTCGCGGAAAAAGGGCTTGCCGTCACAAGCGACGATCCGTTTAAAGGCGACTGCGACATAGACAAATTAAATGACTTCTTCACAAGATACCCCATAGAAAACATAGGTTTTTTCCGCGTCGAGCTGGGTACGAACCTCATAGGCGGTCAACCCGTCTCACTTGGCAATCTGCGCGAAGTGTCCGCCGTATGCCGTCAAAAAGGAACGCCGCTCGTCATTGACGCGAGCCTCATGGCCGATAACCTCTATTTTATGAAAACGCGCGAAGAACTCTGCGCCGGCATGAGCATACGCGAGATTACCGCCGAAATTTGCAAATGCGCGGATATAATATATTTCTCCGCCAGAAAACTTGGATGCGCGCGCGGCGGCGGCATATGCACGGATAAAAAGGAGTTTTATGACGCCATAAAAACGCTCGTTCCGATATACGAAGGCTTTTTAACCTACGGCGGCATGTCCGTGCGCGAAATGGAAGCGATGACGGTCGGTCTGGACGAAACCATGGACTTCGACATGATATGCCAGGGTCCTGAATTTATATCCCATATGGTTGAAAAATTACTTCAGATAAACGTGCCCGTAATAACTCCCGCGGGAGGGCTTGGCTGTCATCTGGACGCCATGCGTTTCTTACCCCATATACCTCAGACCGAATATCCCGCCGGCGCGCTCGGAGCGGCGTTTTACATCGCCAGCAGCGTGCGCGGCATGGAGCGCGGCACGCTTTCAGAGGAACGCGCGCCCGACGGGTCGGAAAAACTGTCCGACATGGAATTGCTGCGGCTCGCTATGCCGCGCCGCGTATTTACGCTGTCGCAAATATACTACACGGTGGATCGGATACATTGGCTCTACGAAAACCGCAAACTTGTCGGCGGTTTGAGGTTCGTCGAAGAACCGTTCATGCTTCGCTTTTTTATAGGCAAGCTTGAACCGGTAAGCGATTGGAGCCAAAAATTGCGTGACGCTTTCGTGTCCGACTTTGGCTCCGAGATGTAAAAAACAGCGGCCTGGGGGAGGGGAGGCGTCATAACGCGTATGGTTCTAGTTATAGCTATAATAGTCGTGGCGACTATCATTATTATAGTCCCGCTAATCATTCTTGTCATATGGTCAACGTCACGGAAAAAATGAACAATTAAAAATATGACTATTCAACCGCTTCATGAAGCCGCGCAAATGCGCGGCGCGGGGTCCGGGGTCGAAGACCCCGGCGG
>JAISER010000040.1 GCA_031263985.1 Clostridiales bacterium
CATACCGGAGGGCGGTTACGCGAACATAGCGATGCTGCCTGTCGGCGGATTGTGCGGCGTCGTCATAGGCGCGATTAATCAGCGTGAAGCTTACTATAAGATGCCTATAGTATGGCAGACGCTTATAGGAACGGCTGCGGTACTGATAATTGAGTTCGTTTCCGGATACATATTAAATATAAAGCTTGGAATGCATATTTGGGATTATTCTAACATCCCGCTTAACATAATGGGTCAAGTGTCGCCGCGGTACGCCGCGTTATGGTTTTTCTTAATACCGTTCGGCATATGGCTGGAAGACTCCATACGCTACGAATTATGGGAAGAAGGTGAACCGTATAATCTTTTCAGCGTATATAAGGACCTTTTTCTTTACCGCTAAACATGGGGCGCCCCACCCCTCGCCTCGCGCTAACGGGCTTTATGGAAGCGCGCAAAAGCTTAAACCTTTGGCTGATTTCAAACAAACGCGTGACGCGCTGAATTTCGCGGAGCGAAATTTTCCGAAAGCGAAGGCTTCCTAAGCCCTTCAACAATCACCTTGCAAAAAAACCTCACTTCGTTCCAGTTCATATGACAGCGCTAAAAGGCGTTCAGCTTCAAAAAAATCGCGCCCTTTTCGAACACAAAAAGCCGCGGAAAACGCTGACACGACGTTTCAGTTCAGAGTTTTTATAAAATATAGCTTATTTAATGTATTTCATAGCTTCACGAGCACGATATTCATCCATTTTATGTCTGAAAATCTCGCCATTCGTCGGAGGCGTGTAACTGATCGCGTTAGCTCCAGCCTCTATAGTCTCGAGAATCGAGCCTTCTTCGCCGCCGCCAGTGGCTATAATCGGAAGATCAGGATATTCGTTACGTATCATCCTCACAATATCAACGGTTTTCCCCCCTCCGCTCACGTTAAGAATGTCCGCGCCCGCTTCTATCTTTTTCCTGACATCCGTATGCTCCGATACTATAGTCAAAATCACCGGTATATCCACAGTTTCTTTTACCGCCGAAACCGTGTCCAACGGAGTAGGAGCGTTCAGCACTACGCCAAGCGCTCCCTGAAATTCCGCGTGCAACGCTATGTTCACGGAACGTAGACCGCTTGTCATGCCTCCGCCTACGCCACATAAAACCGGTATGTCAGCTACGGACATGATAGCTTGCGTAATAGCGGGATGAGGCGTAAACGGATATACAGCTATTATGCAATCGGCGTTAGTATTTTCTATTATAGCTATGTCAGTGGTGAATATAAGCGAGTATATCGTTTTGCCGAATATCGTGATGCCGCTCGCGCGCTTTTTTATTATTTCAGGAACCTTGACTATGTTACGTCTAAGCGCGGACGTAATCTCCGGCGTAATATTTTTCTTTTCTTCCCTTTTGCCGATTTCCTCTTTACTCATCAGCGGATCCTTCTTTCAATCTTTAACATTCCCTTAACCGGCGCGAAGCGCAAATGGGTTCCTAAGGGACGAAGTCCCTTAGCCGGGGGCGTTGGAGGACGGAGTCCCCCAAGGTCTTCCAACGCGTTAACCCAGCACGGCTCCGGCGGCGGCGCTTTTAACAAGACGCGCGTACCGCGCCAAATAGCCCTTCGTTATGCGTGGCGGCGGAATAGTAAGCCCTTTTCGCCTAATGGCAAGTTCCGCATCGTCAACGTCAAGGTTTATTTTGCCGGACGGTATGTCCAGATCTATATAGTCGCCCTCGTTTATTAGCGCGATAGGCCCGCCGTCAGCGGCTTCCGGCGACGCGTGACCTATGCTCGCTCCTCGCGAAGCGCCCGAAAAGCGTCCGTCAGTAAGCAAAGCGACGTCTTTATCCAAACCCATGCCAGCAAGAGCGGAAGTCGGCGAAAGCATCTCGCGCATACCCGGACCGCCCTTCGGACCCTCATAACGTATTATCACCATGTCATCCGCTTTGATTTCACGCGCGTATATGGCCTTTATAGCGTCCTCTTCACAATCGAACACACGCGCGCGACACCGGCGAACCATCATTTCAGACGCCACGGCGGAACGTTTGACTACGCATCCGTCCGGCGCTATATTGCCGCGCAAAACGGCTATGCCTCCAGTTTCGGAGTATGGCGACGCCACAGGACGTATTACGGAAGCGTCGCGGTTATACGCGGACGAGATATTCTCCGCGACAGTACGCCCGGTGACGGTCATAATATCGACGTTCAGCAGATTCTTGGAATCAAGCTCCTTCATAACCGCGGCCACGCCGCCCGCCGCGTTCAAGTCCTCCATGTGATGACGTCCGGCCGGAGCGAGACGGCAAAGGTTAGGCGTAACGGCGCTTAATTCGTTGGCTATCTCCAGATTGATTTTTATACCGGCTTCGTTGGCTATCGCGGGGATATGCAACATGCTGTTCGTGCTGCATCCGAGCGCCATATCCACTATAAGCGCGTTCCTAAAAGCATGTTCCGTTAATATGTCAAGCGGCTTTATGTCCTTTTCTACCAGATTCATTATAGCGAACCCCGCCTGTTTGGCAAGGCGTATTCGCGCCCCCGCGACGGCGGGTATAGTTCCGTTGCCGGTCAATCCCATGCCCAGCGCCTCAGTAAGACAATTCATGCTGTTCGCGGTGTACATGCCCGCGCATGATCCGCAGCCGGGACAGGCGTTGTTTTCCACGTCATAAAGCTGCTCTTCGGTGATTTTGCCCGCGACGAACTTTCCGACGCTCTCAAAAGCGTCCGTAAAGCTTACGCTTACATCCTCGACATTGCCTGACATCATAGGGCCGCCGCTTACGACGACCGCCGGTATGTTCAGACGCGCCGCCGCCATAAGCATCCCCGGGACTATTTTATCGCAGTTCGGTATGAGGACTAGGCCGTCAAAAGCGTGCGCCGCCGCCATCGTTTCGACGGAGTCGGCGACTAGCTCGCGACTAGCGAGAGAATAGCGCATACCCGAATGCCCCATGACTATGCCGTCGCATACGCCTATGGAAGGAAACTCTATCGGCGTGCCGCCGGCGGCTAAAACGCCGCGTTTTACCGCTTCGGCGATTTTGTTAAGGTGTATATGTCCCGGTATAATTTCGTTAAAGGCGTTCACAACGCCTATTAGCGGACGCGCTATTTCCTCGTCCGTATAGCCCATAGCTTTAAAAAGAGAACGATGCGGCGTTCTTTCAGGGCCTTTTTTAACTCTATCGCTTATCACAGCGTCCTCACCCACCCGAATTTATCTTCTATGTCGCCGTATTGCATACCTGTTATCTCATTATATAATTTTCTGGCGGTTTTTCCCGTTTCGCCGTTTGAAACGGTAATAACGCGCCCCGCCCAGTTAAATTCGCTTACCGGCGATATCACGGCCGCCGTGCCGCTCGCGAACGCCTCTTCCAGCTTTCCCTCGGCGCTGGCGTCGTAAACCTCCGCTACTGTGAGTGGCCTCTGACTAACGGGCAGTCCCCAGCTTCCAGCCAGAGTTATTATAGTGTCTCTTGTTATACCAGGCAGTATGCTGCCACTCAACTCAGGCGTCACCAGTTCGCCGTCTATCTTGAAAAAGGCGTTCGTCGTGCCTATTTCCTCGATATACTCGCGCTTTACGCCGTCCAGCCACAGCGTTTGCGTATACCCCAGCCCCAGCGCCTTTTCCTGCCCTTTAAGGCTTATGGCGTAGTTCGCCGCCGCCTTTACGAACCCGACGCCGCCGCGCACGGCCCTTACGTACTCATCCTCTATAAGGATCTTTATAGGATTTATACCTTCAGGATAATACGAGCCGACCGGTGAAAGAATTATCATAAACTTATAGGTCTTGGACGGACGCACGCCTAAATGAGGTTCCGTGGCGAACGTATACGGCCTTATATAAAGCGACGTTCCCGGCTCGGACGGAACCCAGTCGGACTCGAAGCGCACGATAGCTTCCACGGCTTCTAAAAACGCGGTTTCCGGCAGACGCGGTATGCAAAGCCGCTCATGCGAAGCGTCCATGCGTCTGGCGTTGGCGTCGGCTCTGAACAGGCGTATTTTCTTGTCGGCGCCGCGATACGCTTTAAGACCTTCAAAAACGGCCTGCGCGTAATGCAGGCACATGGCCGCCGGGTCAAGCGTCAAGGGCGCGTAAGGCTCTATCCGCGCGTCATGCCAGCCCTTATCTTCGTCGTAATCCAAAATGAACATGTGGTCGGAATAATGTACGCCGAACGGCAAATCGCCGCCCGAAGGCTTCGCCTTGAGTTTAGAGGCGCGCGTTACCTTTATATCCATATTAATCACCCTAAATCAGTTTTATGCCCCTAACAGCGCTAGCGCTATTAAGTCGGCGCTTAAAACGGCGAGATTTTTAATCTACGGATAGTTTGTTTATTATCAGATCGCTCATTTCGGTCGTTCCGACCGGCTTCATGCCTTCGGACATAATGTCCGGCGTGCGGTAGCCATCGTTAATGACGGCTTTGACCGCGTTTTCGACCGTAAGCGCCTCTTCTTCCAGACTGAGCGAATGACGCAAAAGCATGGCGGCGGACAGTATCGTCGCTATGGGGTTCGCCGCGTTTCGCCCCGCCAAATCGGGCGCCGAACCGTGTATAGGCTCGTACATGCCGCCGCCGGCGCCGAGGCTAGCTGACGGAAGCATCCCTATGGAACCGGTAATCTGACTCGCTTCATCGGAAATGATATCGCCGAACATGTTCGTCGTGACAATCACGTCAAATCTCCCCGGCTCGCGTATAAGCTGCATGGTGGCGTTGTCCACGTACAAGTGGTCGAGTTCCACGGACGGATACTTCTTAGCGACTTCTAAAACGGCGGCGCGCCACAGCCTGGACGACTCGAGCACGTTCGCCTTATCCACGTTCGTCAATTTTTTGCGCCGTTTTTCGGCCAGCTTAAACGCCGTTTCCGCTATGCGCGTCACTTCGTCCCACGCGTAAAGCTCAGTGTCCCACGCGGCTTCTCCAAGGTCGGTTTGTTTGCGCCCCCTGTCGCCGAAATATATGCCGCCCGTCAACTCGCGAACTATCATGATGTCTATGCCGCCCGCCGCTATATCCGATCTTAGCGGGCAAGCGTCCTTCAAAGCGTCGAACAGCAGCGCGGGACGCAAGTTAGCGTACAGCCCCAGCGCCTGCCGCAAGCCGAGCAGCGCCCTTTCCGGACGCTTATCTCCCGGCAAGACGTCCCATTTCCATCCGCCGACGGCTCCAAGCAGCACGCTGTCGCTGTCTTTGCAAATTTTAACCGTTTCCTCCGGCAAAGGTTCGCCGTACTTGTCAAGCGCCACGCCGCCGGCGTCAACCTCAGTAAATTTAAATTCATGACCGAACCTTTTACCTATCTCGTTCAAAACCCTTACCGCCTGCGCGGTAACCTCCGGCCCTATGCCGTCGCCCGGCGCAAGCGCGATATTATAGCTCATATGTCCGCCCCTTTTATCTTTTCAGTTCCTTTTTTATCTTGTTTACAAGACCGCCCTCTTTGATTATGGAGAGCATAAACGGCGGAAACGGATCCGCCTTATAAGTTTCTTTCCTTGTCAAATTCCTTATCTCACCTGAAGCTAAGTTTACTTCTAGCTTGTCGCCCGCGGCGATCTTCTCACTAGCTTCGGCGCATTCTAATATAGGCAGCCCGATGTTAACGGCGTTTCGGTAAAAAATACGCGCGAACGATCTAGCTATAACGCATTCCACGCCTGACGCTTTTATCGCGATGGGCGCATGCTCGCGCGACGAACCGCAGCCAAAATTGTTATCCGCGACGATAATGTCGCCTTCCTTCACTTCCACGGCGAACGACTCGTCAATGTCTCTCATGCAATTTTTGGCCAGTTCCGCCGGATCGGTCGTGTTAAGGTAACGCGCCGGTATAATTACGTCGGTGTCCACATTATCGCCGTATTTAAACGCTTTTCCCATAGAAAACGCCTCCTTAAACCTCATCCGGGTCGGATATCCTGCCCGTCACGGCTGACGCCGCCGCTATCGCCGGGCCTGTCAAATAAACTTCCGAATTCACATGGCCCATACGCCCCACGAAATTACGGTTGGTCGTTGAAACGGCGCGTTCGCCTTCCGCCAATATGCCCATATGCCCGCCGAGACACGGCCCGCACGTAGGCGTGCTGACCACGACGCCCGCGTTTATAAAGTCTTCAACGAGACCTTCGCGCATAGCCTGCAAATATATCTCGTTCGTGCCGGGGAATACGATGGCGCGCACCCCGCGCGCCACCTTTTTGCCTTTTAAAATGCCGGCGGCCAAACGCAGATCGGATATGCGTCCGTTCGTGCAAGAGCCTATAACGACCTGATCTATTTTTATTTCCCCCACGTCGTCGATAGTCTTCGTATTTTCCGGCAGATGCGGAAACGCCACCGTCGGACGCAGCGTGGCCAAGTCTATGTCATAAACCTGTTCATACTCCGCGTCGCCGTCAGCCTCATAGACCGTATGAGCGCGCGCGCCGATATAATCCTTCGTTATCGCGTCCACTGGAAAAACGCCGTTTTTGGCGCCGGCCTCTATAGCCATGTTAGCTATCGTAAATCTGTCGTCTATGGAAAGCGCGGCCACGCCTTCACCCGCGAATTCCATAGACTTGTATAACGCCCCGTCAACGCCGATCGACCCGATAATATGCAATATCACGTCTTTGCCGCCCACCCATTTTGACGGCTTGTTTTTAAGGTTGAACTTTATCGCGGCGGGAACTTTAAACCATGCCTTGCCCGTAGCCATCGCGCAAGCCAGATCCGTGCTGCCTATGCCCGTCGAGAAGGCGCCAAGCGCGCCGTAGGTGCATGTGTGCGAGTCCGCTCCTATGAGCAGATCTCCCGCCGTTACAAGCCCTTTCTCCGGCACGAGGCAGTGCTCGATGCCCATATCGCCCACGTCAAAGAAATTGACTATCCCCTTATCGTTCGCGAAATCTCTGCATTTTTTAGACTGTTCCGCTGATTTAATGTCTTTGTTCGGCGTAAAATGGTCTAAAACGATAATTATCTTATTCTTATCAAAAACCTCATCCGCGCCTATCTTGTTAAACTCATTTATCGCCACCGGCGCGGTAACGTCGTTGCCAAGCGCGGCGTCAACGCGAGCCTCTATAAGCTGACCGGCCTTAACCTCATTCAGGTCCGCGTGAGCGGCCAATATCTTCTGGCTCATAGTCATTCCCATAAGCTGTTCCTCCTAAACTTTCAACCCATAGCTTTTAAACTTGTTTTCCAGATTTTTTATAAGCTTGAACTCTATAGAATCGACGAGAGCCTTCCAGCTCGCCTCTAATATGTCATGCGACACGCCCACGGTGGACCATGACTCCAGCCCGTCGCTCGACTCTATAATCACGCGCACGACAGACGCCGTCGCGCTAGTCGAATCTATTACGCGCACTTTATAGTCTATTAAGTGTATGGAGGAAATCTCAGGATAAAAGACCTCTAACGCTTTTCTAAGCGCCTTGTCAAGCGCGTTGACCGGCCCTCTGCCTTCCGCCGCCGTCACTTCCGTTTCGCCGTCCACGACAATTTTAATCAGCGCGAAAGCCGATTGACCGTCGTCGTAAGGAGGGTGCTCGCCTATTATCTTAAAGTTGACCAGTTCAAAAAACGGTTTATATCGGCCCAGCGTTTTCCTTATAATAATCGAAATCGTGCCTTCAGCGCCCTCAAACTGATATCCGCTATGCTCCAACCTTTTTATCTCGTCCATCACGAGCGACGCTTCCGGCGAATCCTTGGTCACATTCGGCGATATCTCTCGTATATGCGCCAGAATCGCGCTGCGCCCGGCCACCTCGCTAGTAAGAAGACGGCGTTCGTTTCCTACCGTTTCGGGCGATATATGCTCAAAACTCTTAGGATCTTTCGACACGCCGTCCACGTGCATTCCGCCTTTATGCGCGAACGCGCCGCGTCCGACGTAAGGCGTCTTGTCGTCCAAGGCGATGTTCGACACCTCCGCGACATAGCGCGCGGCCGCGGTGATTTTACTTTGATTTTCCGGCGAAAGAGACGATATGCCCAGCTTACTTAAGTTTGGCGCCACGACGCACAGATTTGTGTTGCCGCATCGTTCGCCAAAGCCTATAAACGTCCCCTGAACCTGAGACGCGCCCGCCTCCACGGCGGCTATAGCGTTCGCCACAGCCATGCCGCCGTCATTATGGGCGTGAATGCCTATCGAAGACCCAAACCGTTTCACGACCGCTTCGGTGACCTTAAATATCTCGGACGGAAACCCTCCGCCGTTCGTGTCGCACAGCGCCACGACGTCGGCGCCCGCCTCAAACGCGGCTTCAATACACTTTAACGCGTATTCTTCGTTGCGCTTAAAACCGTCAAAAAAATGCTCTCCGTCAAAAATGACCTCTTTACCGCTTTCTTTCAAAAACCGAACGGTATCGCGAATCATTTTCAGATTCTCATCAAGGGTCGTTTTTATTATTTCAACGACATGAAAGTCCCAGCATTTCCCAAATATCGCAACCGCGCCTGTGTCAGCCGACAACAGAGACCGTACGTTTTTATCATCCTCCGGTTTCATAAACGGGCGTCTCGTGCTGCCAAACGCTACCAAACGGGAGTTTTTGAAATCAACGCCCTTTACCTTTTCAAAAAATTCTATGTCCTTAGGGTTAGAGCCGGGGTTGCCCGCTTCGATATACGTCACGCCAATGTCGTCCAGCGTTTTAACTATCTTTATCTTGTCGGACACGGTGAACGATATGCCTTCAGCCTGCGCTCCGTCTCGCAAAGTCGAGTCAAACAAATCTACTTGTCTCACGGTTCCTCCTAATCTTTTAATATTTTTCTAAAGGCTCAATGGGGAAACGCTCTTCAAAAGACAGCGTTTCCCCGATTAATAAACGCTTTTTCATTTAATCCAGCTCATCATCTTTCTAAGCTGGGCGCCGACCTTTTCAACCATATGTTCTTTTTCGATCCTTTTTCTGGCGCTAAAGTTCGGACGGTTCGCTTTATTTTCCAAAATCCAATTTCTGGCGAACGTACCGTCTTGTATCTCGCTAAGAACCTTTTTCATTTCTTTTTTCGTCTTATCGGTTATTATGCGTTTGCCCGTTTCATAATCCCCGTATTCGGCCGTGTCGCTTATGGAATAACGCATGTAGCTTAGCCCGCCCTGGTTCACAAGGTCTATAATAAGCTTCATCTCGTGCACGCATTCGAAATACGCGCTTTCGGGCTGATATCCGGCCTCGACAAGCGTTTCAAACCCCGCTTTCATCAGCGCGCAAACTCCGCCGCACAAAACGGCCTGCTCGCCGAACAAATCCGTCTCCGTCTCTTCCCGAAACGTCGTTTCAAGGACGCCCGCGCGCGAGCCGCCTATGCCCGCGGCGTAAGCGAGCGCCACATCCTTGGCGTCGCCCGACGGATTTTGATGTACGGCCACAAGGCACGGCACGCCGCGCCCTTCCAGGTATTGGCTGCGCACGGTATGCCCCGGCCCTTTCGGCGCTATCATAAAGACGTTCACGTCTTCGGGCGGCTTTATCTGCCCGAAATGTATGTTGAACCCGTGCGCGAAAGCGAGATATTTACCCGCCTTTAAATTCGGGGCGACGCTTTTTTCGTAAAGCTCCGCTTGTTTTTCATCGTTTATCAAGATCATTATAACATCCGCCGCCTTCGCGGCGTCCGACGCCAGGGCGACTTTAAGCCCCGCCTCTTCGGCGATTTTCCAGCTTTTGCTGCCTTCATAAAGACCGACGATAACGTCGGCGCCCGATTCATGCAGGTTAAGCGCGTGCGCGTGTCCTTGGCTTCCATAGCCTATCACGGCGATCTTCCTGCCGTTCAACACGCTTAAGTCGCAGTCTTGCGCATAGTACAGTTTAGCCATTTAAATTACCTCCGGAGCGTTTATTTTTAACATCGTCCTTTATGGACGAACTTCCTCGCAATATGCCGGTCAGTCCCGTGCGCGCCGTCTCGATTATTCCAAACGGCTCCATAAGACTTAAAAAAGCTTTTATTTTGTTGGGATTTCCCGTCAGCTCAACCGTTATTGAAATTTCAGATATGTCTATTATGTTCGCGCGGAATATCTCCGTAAGACCCGCTATCTCCTGCCTTCGACCAGGCTCCGCGCGCACCTTCACAAGGATCAGCTCGCGAAATACGGACTGATCGAACGGCAGAGGCTCCACGTTCACCGCTTCCGCCAATTTTTTGACCTGACTACAAATCTGCTCTATGATTTGCGCATCGCCAAACGTAATTATCGTAAGCCTGGAAAATTTAGAGTCCTCCGTGACGCCCACGCTAAGGCTGTGTATATTATAGCCCCGCCGGCTGAACAGGCCCGAAATCCGGCTTAAAACACCGGAATTATTCTCAACTAAAATTGATATGGCGCATTTATCCATCTGACCCCTTCTTCCATATATAAATTATTTTAAAGCGGTTATCGCGGTAAAAACGCGAGCGTCGGCCAAATATAAAAAAGCCCGCCCATGCGTTAGCAAGGGACGCGGCTTTATCCACGCGGTACCACCCTAGTTTAACCCCGCCTCACAGCGGAATACTTCGTGAGTTCAAACAAACCCTTGCCTATAACGGGGCGTCCGTTTCACACTTACTCGCCCGTTCTCGCCCGTTTAAACAAACGGCTGGGCTTTCGGCGAAAATGCTCGTGAGTGACGCGCTTATCGTCTCATTACCGGTTCGCAGCGACCACCGGCTCTCTGAAAATTGAACGGCGACGACGCATGTCTCAGTCAACGCAGTTTTTTATATTTAGTTAAATCATATAATAGCGCCGCCATTATAATTTGTCAAATACAATTTTTATCAATCATACGGTCCGGTCCAACCCTCTACGCGCCGCGCGAACTCTATCGGCGCCAGCGCGTCGTCAACCTCCTCCATCTTCTGGCGTTCGGACATAATGGCGTTATATTTATTTGAAACGCTGGCCCACGTATTCTCCCCTATAATGCCATTCGCGGGCAAACCGTTCACAGCCTGGAACTGCTGGACGGACTTCGCCATCTCCACGGAGTAAAAGCCGTCTTCTTTCACCGGGTTTATATTGCTGAACGTCTGAACTATAACATTCAATTTCTTCTGCATCAGCAATACGTCAGAACCGCGCGAGCCGATCGAGAGCTGCTCACCCGGGTAACTTAAAGCGCTCTCGAGCATAAGATCGTAATAAGCGTTATTGATGGCTTCCCAATCAGTCTTTGTCACGATACCCGTTTCAGCCAACCCGTGATAGCGCTGAAATTCTCTGACGCGGTTTCCGACGCGCGCGCCAAAAAAACCGTCCTCACGCAATCTCGGAATGTCCATATACGAGCTTGATAACATGTTCAGTTGCCTTTGAAGCGTTAAAACGTCCGCGCCTACCATGCCTTCCGAAAGCGTACGCTCATTCAAGTCGATCTGTTTGACGTTCGCGATCCCTTTGTTTAATATGTTTACTATCCTCTTAGCGCTTAAAAAAACGCTGAGAATCTTTTCGCTGGTCCTCAAGTCGTCTTCGCCTGTCTCTGGAATTTTAAAGAAACGCTGAAACGCCTTTAAAGCGTTAACCGTAGCCTGGTCGTATATCCCGGTTTCCATGATGTTTGGCATGAACGGATAGAACAAAGATATGAAATTCAGAGCTTTTTGTAGGGTATAAACGTTTACGCGAGATAAATTCTCACTGTTCGTCGCATACGGGTCAAACATGTTCAAATCATTCAATAATCGCTCCAGATTATCCACCGACGCGGCTTGATACATTATAGCGTACCACGTCTTCTTCCCCACCACGCCATCCACAAAGCGATCAAACGTCGATTGAAAATTTTTCACTGATACCAATGAATAGTCCCCAAAAAAGCCTTCTTTCGACGAGGCGTGCGGTATTAGCTTGAAATTATCCGCGACTCGGTTAATCGCGTCTTGCATCGTTTCGACATAAGGCGACGTCATGCCGTAAACTAACGGGGTTCCGGGGAACTTGGCCTGTACGCCAAGGATAGTCGCGCATTGTCCGCACGTCACGTTCTCTCCCATATAGCTCCGTATAATTTCCATATCCAAATAACCTTTTTCCGCCATCTCGAGCGCGCCCCACTTGTACAGAGCTCCCGCTTCCAGCCGCTCCGGCAAGTCGCTCATTTCTGCGAATAACGGGGATTCATCGCCGGCGTCGCTTATATAGAAATCGAATATGCCGTCTATTTCTCTGTCTATGGGCAGATAGACATTGCGGCCGTACATAAATCTCTGATCGTATTTCGCAAGCGATGATATGTCAAATCTTTTACCGTTCGACGGATACCATTCCGTGTAAAATCTATTCAACGCGAGCGATGTAACGCATAATGCGCACGCCTTTATAACCTCTTTAGGCCATGTGGGAAAAATTTCGCACGCCGCCACGTTTTTAACGTAATCCATAAAAAATACGCTCACTTGCTCGCCGTCGATGTCAGGCGATCCCAACCGAACCGTAATATATCTCATTAGATTTATATTAATCGGCATTGAAACTTTCCGAGACCGTCCGATTCGCGTAACGGGAGCCGCCAGCGTATGGTCGCCTATATTCAGTTCGTTTAAATATTCGACGCTTTCGTCTCCCTCCGTGACAGGCGTCATGTTGACCGGCAAAACGGAACTAACCTCATCGAATATCTGAACCCCTCTCACGCTGAACGATTTAAGGGATTCCGCCGTTACGCTCACATCATATACGCTGTAGTAATCGGCGGCTTTCAAACCCTGCCTGAACGTATTTTCTTTATTCGGCGCGTCAAGCTGCACAAAAGACGTCTGACCGTCCGCGTCCGTCGTAAGCTCATATAAGACTTCGCCGGCTTTCGTTCGGACGGTCACCTTGGCTCCGGAGACGGGCAAGGCTTTTTCAGCTACGGACGCGAAAACCTTCATATACCCTATTCCCATAAACAGTCCCCCCTTTTCAGGCGATTTATCGCGCTCGTGAGCCGACCCCCCATCGCCTTCATTAAACGCTTACGTATTATTTTACGTCCGGCTCAGCGGCTTGATAACAAATATTTTCCTTTATAATTCGATAAATCCGCGGCCGGGTTCTCAGAGCCTGTTCAAAATCTCCATTTTATTAGACCTGCTCTGAGACTTGACCAAGCTCTTAAAACTTTTCCAACATTATGAAATTGTTACAAATTCACTCTCGGCTTGATAACATTCCAATATCATGCTAAACTCTTCTTGATCGTTTCATACTGAACTCAGTTTGAAACATAGCCAGATCGGGCGAGGATTTTTCGCGTTAGGCAAGGCTTTACAACAAAGCCCCGCGTGAAAAAGACCGTTTGTTTACCGCAACGTTTTTTTACCCCGCATATCCTGACAAAATAATTTTATGAGAGGATGATTCGCTTGCCGGTTAAACGCGTTATTTGCATAAGAACGATCGCGTTTCTCACGTTATTCATGATTTTATCGATGAGCCTTCACATAGAGGCTTTCGCCGAGGAGACGCGCCCATACGTATTTTTACGCAGGGTGGAAAACATCACGTCAAATTCAGCCGTCGTAAGAGGCGTGGCGTACGTTGAGCCAAGCGGCAGATTTATAGAGTGCGGCGTGGAGTATTCGATTATACAAAACGACAGCCAGCCTCTAAGCAAAATATCCCCCGGCGAAGACATAGTTACGGAGCTTACCGGGCTTTATCCCAACAAGGATTATTACGCGCGCGTATACGCGAAATATCGCAGGGAAAACGGCGTTATAACTTATGCGCGCACAGAGTGGGAGCGTTTCAAAACCATCAACTCGACGTCCGTGACTTCGAGCCCTTCGGACTGCGTAGTGAACGTGCCCAGGCTCACCGCCATTACGCCGACGGAGGTTTCGGCGGAAAGCAATTATTTCGCAAACGGCTCCGCGGCGCTTTACGCCGGGTTCGTATACTCTTCCTCCGTTCAGCGTCCCACAAGGGAAAACACTATGAACAACTTATATGACCAAGTAAACGGAGACAGCGCGACCTTCTCCAGACGTCTCGTAAACCTGCGCGCGGGCGAGTCCTACTATGTGCGCGCTTACGTCACAATCTCCGTTTCGCCGTCAAAACTTGAGGACGTATATTCCGAACCTATTTTATACAACGCGTCCTACGCCTCGCTCGCGGAGGCTATAACCGATTCCGTATCGGACGTAACGCTGACCGGCGCGAACGTTTCAATTAAGATAAACGCTAAAAACGTCACGGAGCGCGGCGTAGTTTATTCCACCGAATCGCCTTTGCCCGAACTTTACTCCACGTCGTCCAAAGCGCAGTCGATCGCGGGGACAAGCGACGAAGCGACGGTGACTCTTGCGGGTCTTGAGCCGCTTAAAACGCATTATGTTCGGGCATACGCGCGAAAAGAGGGCGAAACCGAACCCATATACGGCGATATCAAAAGCTTCGTGACGCAAGAAGCTCCCTCCACGGTTACGCAGGAGGTCTTAGACATAACGCAAAATTCGGCTGTCGTTTTCGCGAGCGTGTCGAACGTTTCCGCGTTCATACTGCGCGAAACGGGCGTCGTATATTCATCCGAATCGACATCTCCTACGCTAAACGATATAAAAGCCGAAAGCGCGTCGCGTTCTTCAGTTTTTAACGTTACGCTCACAGCCCTTGAGCGCGCTAAAAGATATTATGTCCGCGCCTACGCCATAGTCGAAGATGTCGTTTCCTACGGCAACGTGATATCGTTTTCAACGACAGGCGCCACCGTATCCATCGACGTGATCTACAAAGACGAATCCGGTTCCGTCGTCGGACGTGAATCCATAGGAGCGAACCCCGGCGACGGGCTTTACGAAACGGACCTGAATGTCCCGGAGGGCTATAGCTTGTACGACGATGAATGGATGTACGTAGTCACGAACTCCGCGCCTATAGACGTTATAGTGAAGCCAAACGGAAACGCCGTCATCTCACGCGCTTTTATGGACGGAATAGGCGGAATGCGTTTCGCGCCGGAAAGGCCGATAACGCGCTACGAAGTCGCTAAAATAATATATAACTTGGCGGACGATAAGGAAACGACCGTCTTCACGGGCGAGCCGTTCAGCGACGCGTCCGATTCGCACGTAGCTAAGGACGCTATAGATTACGTCGCGGCCAAAGGCATTATGATAGGCTATCCTGACGGCACGTTTAAGCCGAACGCCACTATCACAAGGGCTGAAATAAGCGTAGTGCTGGCGATAGTCTATGAATTAAAAGGCTCGCCCAAAGGCGAAATGTTTTCAGACGTTAAAACAGGCGACTGGTTTTATCCTTATGTAACTATAGCCGCCGAAAACAAAATGCTGTACGGCTATCCGGACAATACGTTCAAACCGCAAAACACAACGACGCGCGCGGAAGGCTGCGCGCTGTTCGTTAACTCTGAAAAACGCGCGCTCACTCCGCTTTCAGACCTTAAATTTCTGGACGTTACGCCAGACCACTGGGCTTATAAATATATAATGAGCGCCTCTATACCTCGCGACTAACTAATCGGACCGAATATGTACAACGCCCGCCGTTCGCTGAGGCGGGCTTGGCAAGGAACGGAGCGCGGCGAAAGCCCGACGCCGATTTTTGGTGAAGGGCTTGAGCGAAGCGCAGTTCAGAAGCGAGACCGCCCCCCCTCGCGTCCGCGCGAAGCGCGGGCGCGACAATATTGGCGGCGTTAACAGCCCCTTACAAAAGTTGACGGACGCGGTCAGGCGCCCAAGGTTTTTAAAGGCGCTGACCCTCCCCACGATTTTCACCGCCGCGCACATATACCCTCGGAACCCTTTTCGATACCATGCAAACGATTTCATAATTAATCGTGTCGCAAACTTCGGCCAGCTCGTCGGCGGTTATCTCTAAGCCACCCTGACGCCCAATAAGCGTAACCTCGTCGTATATTTCCACATCCGGCGCATCAGTCACATCCAGCATGAATTGATCCATGCAAACGCGTCCGACAATAGGCGCGCGCCGGTTTCTCACAAGCGCGTAGCCCTTGTTGCTCAGCGCGCGTGAATAGCCATCCGCATAGCCGACCGGCACAGTGGCTATAACGCTGTCACGACGCGCGCAATACGCCCTGCCGTAGCCTATCGGCGTATCTTTAGGGACTTCCTTCACATATGACACTTGCGACTTCATGCTCATCGCGCGTTTTAAGCCGCTCGGCTTGTGAAACGGCGAAGGCGAAAGGCCGTAAAGCGCGATTCCCGCCCTTACGATATCCATATTCAAGTCATGATAATTCATTATAGCGCCGCTGTTCGACACATGCTTGGCAGGGACTTCCACCCCTCTAGAATCCAGTTCATCAATGAAAGCTTTAAATTTTTCCGCCTGAGCGTATGTAAAAGCCGCGTCATCCACATCGGCCAAATGCGTATATGCGCCGGAGATTTGAATATTAGGTAGGTTTTGTATGCTTTTTATCTCTTTTACGGATTTTTCATCCGTATAAAAACCAAGTCGCGACATCCCCGTTTCAATTTTAATATGTATTTTCGCGGAAACTCCCTCCGCGCCGGCGGCGTCCGAGAGTTTCCGCGCCATGTCAAAGTCATATATGGTTTGTTCTATGTCGCGGCGCGCTATCTCCGCAAACCTGGCCGGCGGCGTAAACCCCAAAACCAGTATCGGCGCGTCTATGCCCAGCGCGCGTATCGGCACAGCCTCCTCTAATATGGACACGCCGAACATATCGGCTCCGTTTTCCAAAAGAACAGGCGCGACAACATCCGCGCCATGCCCGTATCCGTCGGCCTTTATCACAGCCATGACGGCCGTTTTTTCACCGACTTTATCTTTTATAACCCTGATATTGTCCGCTATCGCGTCCAAATCGACTTCTACCCATGTTCTTTCAAATTCACGCATCATATGTCTCCATGTTTTTCAGTTATCCCACTTCAGCGGGCATCATGAACAGACTGTCGTCCAAAGATATATTATAATCAAAACTATTATAATTGACAACTATCCTTTCGCTTAAATCCGGATCATAAATTACAAGCTTGACGGGATTTAACGTTTTATTGTCTACCCACAGCTTTTCAGTCGATAGATACGGATGGTCCCCCGGCACATCGGCCTCTAATATCGTGCATTTATCGTCGTTGAAGCTGCCGACGGTTACCGAAACTTCCTGCGAGTTTAAATAATTTTTAATGAAGCTTGTCAAAAATATCTCGCTTCGCTCCGGGTTTTCTTTCACTCCCACCGATATCTTGCCGGATATTTTAGGGTTATACTGCGCTATAATCTTTCCGTCCGAAAGCGTGACGTTGCCCGCCACGTTTTTAGGCCCGGTTACCTCTACGCGATATTTGCCGTCAGCCTTGCACTGCTGCAACGTATCATAAACGTTAGCGCCTCTGTTTGACTTATATTCCACGGTCGCCTCGCTCTGATACGTCTCTAACCGCACAAGACGCTTTTGTATCTTTTCATAGACGTTAACTTCAGCGCTATCGGTTCGCGCGGCGGCGCCGCATCCCGCCAGTAACGCCGCCGTCAACAAAAACAGCGAAAATTTTTTCATGCATAATCCCTCCGAAAAATATATGCGATAGCGCATAATCGCCCCGAATCGCGCGATCAGCTTTTATACATGTATATTTTCTCTTTGGGATTTTATACTTAAAAACTGGCTTCGCCATTAAAAAAACGCGCCATAAGAAGTCTCAGACGCGCCTTATACTGAACTCAATTTGAAACATGGCCGAACCGACGAGGATTTTTCGCCTTTGGCTACGCGCAAAACGCGGGCGAACCTAATGGGTTCGGCAAGGCCTCGCGACAGAGCCTAAGTTCAGCATTACTCCAGCGCGTTAAGCGCATCCTCCAATTTCGGCAGTTCTTCTATCGGATAGTTACGCAAAAGATCCTTGTATTGATCCGACGTTAAATCATCACTGTTAGTGTAAAGCACAATTTTCGTATCGACATCCGCGTTTATAAATTGTTTTTTTAAACTTTCAAATTCATGCTGCGTCACTTTTATCTCCCTTTCCTGAAAGCATTTCATAAAGAGCCAAAATCAACATAAAAACGCCAAACGCTTTCCTAAGAACGTTCGCGTCAAGCCAAAGCGCCGTAACGGACGCCAAGGCGGCTGTCAAAACGCCGGGAAGCATAAGCTTCAGCGCGTAGCTCTTTTCAATGCTTTTATTCTTAGCGTGAACCGCCAAGGCTATCAGCGCCGTCGGGATAAAATAAATAAGATTTATGTTTTGCGCCGCCTTCTGCGGCATATCCATAAAAATCACAAGCGCGGGTATCAAAACCGAACCGCCGCCGATTCCCATGCCGCTTATGACGCCCGCGAGCGCGCCTATAGCTATATACATCGTCATAGTATCATTCGCAGAGCCGCCGCGCCCATAAAAACGCCGAATATCCTCCGCAGCCATTTAGCGGGTATTTTTTTTAAAAACGCCGCTCCGATCAGACCGCCCGCCAAGCCGCCCGCGCTTGTCCACAACGCGGCCTTTAAATCCGTATCCGCGCCGCCCAGATATATCGCCGCGCTTACGACGGAAAGCGGCAGCGTCGCCGCCAGCGCGGTCGCGTGCGCTTTATGCGTCTCCAAGCCTGAAAACCGGAGCCACGGCACAAGCAACGCGCCGCCTCCGGAGCCAAAAACGCCGTTTACCGCGCCGACTGTCAAGCCTATCAGAGAAACTCTGTTTTTTAAACATTCAAATCGCCTACGGCAACTTTTCGCCTGAGCCATATACCTACAACCTTGTCTTATCATCATTCGCCGCCATGTTCCGTCACACCGGACGACCGTCCTCGGGCAACCATCCTCGGACAACTGTCCGGTTAAAAATCATCACAAAAAATCCGCTAAAAGCGAGATCTTGAACAGGCTATA
>JAISER010000044.1 GCA_031263985.1 Clostridiales bacterium
TGAATATTGGCTCTATCATTTCCCATTGTTTATCTCTTAAATCCGTGCTATATCCCATATTCCTTCACCCTTTGTTGATTATAGCGCTTTTATTGCTTTTATTGAATACGGCTTCTTAGCGTTACGCGAAAATAGCCGGATGACGCGAGAAAAAGACCGTTCGGACGGTTATGGTTTAGACTGAGTTCATAGTAAAGACGGGGGATTAAAAATAAAAGTTGCGTAAAGGGCGTTTATTTCGTAGAATAGTTCATGTTGATATAGCTAATTCAAATAAGACATGCTATGGGAGACTTTATGATATGACGATAGATCAAAAATGCGTCGATACGTTGCGCTTGTTGTCGGCGGACGCTATTCAAAGGGCCAATTCGGGGCACCCGGGAATGTCTCTTGGCGCGGCTCCGGCGATGTACGCTCTGTACAACAACGTCTTTAGGAGTAATCCTAAAAACCCCGTTTGGAGGAATAGGGATCGTTTCGCGCTTTCCGCCGGGCACGCGTCGGCGTTGCTGTATTCAGTCCTGCACTTATACGGTTATGACATGTCCATTGATGATTTAAAGGCGTTCCGTCAGTTCGGGTCAATCGCTCCCGGTCATCCGGAACGCGGAAAAACGCCGGGAGTAGAGGTGTCTACCGGACCGTTGGGGCAAGGCGTGGCGAACGCCGTAGGCATGGCGCTGGCGGAGACTATGCTGGCTGAAAAATTTAACCGCCCCGGGTTTAACGTAGTCGATCATTATACGTTCGCGCTTTGCGGAGACGGATGCGTTATGGAGGGCGTTTCGGGCGAGGCCGCGTCGTTCGCGGGCGCCGCCGGGTTGGGCAAGCTGATACTGATATACGATTCCAACGGCATAACTATAGAAGGCGACACGTCCGTGACGTTTACGGAGGACGTAATGAAGCGGTTTGACGCTTATGGCTGGCAAACGATTAAAGTTCACGACGGCAACGACGTCGCGGCCATAACGGACGCTCTTAAAAAAGCCAAGGATGACGAAAGCCGCCCTACGCTCATAGAGATAAAAACGCTTATAGGGTTTGGCTCTCCTAATAAACAGGGAAAAGCTTCGTCGCACGGCGAGCCGCTTGGCGCCGACGAAGTCGCGCTGACGCGTAAAAATCTTGGCTGGCCGTATAAAGACAGCTTCTTTGTGCCGGACGACGCGCGCGAACACGCGCGAAAGAGCGCTGAAAACGGCGCGCGGGCTGAAAACGCGTGGAATCGCCTGTTCGCTGAATACGAGACCGTTTTTCCCGAATTGGCCAGAGAGTGGAAAGCGTGGTTTGACGACGTTTTACCGGTTGATTTTCGGTCCATTGACGAGTTTTGGCGTTATAATGACGGCGACGCCGCTACGCGCGCGTCGTCAGGCGAAGTTCTCAACCGAGTTGTAAAATATGTTCCGAACATGGCGGGCGGTTCCGCGGATCTGGCGCCGTCCACAAAAGCTGTAATGAGTAATTCGGGCTATTATTCCAAAACGCGAAAAAGCGGGTTCAATATCCATTTCGGAGTCAGGGAGTTCGCTATGACGGCGATAGCGAACGGCATCGCGGCTCATGGAGGGTTGAGGCCATATATAGCCGGATTTTTCGTTTTCAGCGACTATATGAAGCCGGCGCTTCGCATGTCCGCGTTGATGCGCCTTCCGATAATTTCCATATTGACGCATGACAGCATAGGGGTAGGGGAGGACGGCCCTACCCACCAGCCTGTCGAACAGCTCGCGGGTTTTCGTTCTCTGCCGGGTCTTGCGGTGATGCGTCCTTGTGACGCGAGCGAAACAGCGGCGGCGTGGGTTTTAGCGTTGGAACGAAACGCGCCCAGCGTTTTGGTTCTGTCGCGTCAAAACTTGCCTAAGTTGGTTACAGACGGCAGAAAGGCTTTATATGGCGCGCATGTGGCGTGGGAAAGCGCAAAGTGGGGAAGCGTCGAGAATGAAACTCCGGATCTTATCATAATATCAACAGGTTCGGAAGTCGCGCCGTCCGTCGCCGCGGCTAAATCGCTTTGTTCGAAGGATATTGCGTGTCGCGTGGTCAGTATGATGTCGCAAGAGATATTTGAAGAGCAAAGTTCTGAATATAAAGAAACGATACTGCCGAAAAACGTAAAAAAACGCCTTGTGGTTGAAGCGGCGCATTCATTTGGCTGGCATAAATACGCGGGTGACGAAGGCGATATAATTTCTGTGGACGAGTTCGGCGTGTCCGCGCCCGCCAGCGCCGCGTTCGATTATTTTGGCGTTACAGCCGAAAATATAGAGCGGGTAGCTCTGCGATTGTTAGCTTATAGGCGCGGGGCTTGCGTGAAGAGGTAATTGTGGGGGGCGCTAAAGATATAAGATCGCGGGCGCTGCCCGCGCCCGCTTCTTTCTTGAAAGAAAGAAGCAAAGAACTTTCCCGGAAACTTCGTTTCCGGGAAAGATATCGTAAGGTTTTGCCTGAATCTGGGGAAGGGCTTATGGGGGGGCGCCGAAATATAAGATCGCGGGCGCTGCCCGCGCCCGCTTCTTTCTTTCAAGAAAGAAGCGAAGAACTTTCGCCGGAAACTTCGTTTCCGGGAAAGATATCGTAAGGTTTCGTCTGAGTCTAGGGAAGGGCTTATGGGGGTGCTAAAGATATAAGATCGCAGACGCTGCCCGCGCCCGCTTCTTTCTTGAAAGAAAGAAGCAAAGAACTTTCCCGGAAACTTCGTTTCCGGGAAAGATATCGTAAGGTTTCGCCTGAATCTGGGGAAGGGCTTATGGGGGGGGGGCACCAGAAATTAAAAAATATGACTATCCAATCGCGTCATGAAGCCGCGCAAATGCGCGGCGCGGGGTCTGGGGTCGAAGACCCCGGCGGGGTTTGGGGCGAAGCCCCAAGGTTTTTATGACTTGTTCTGAAATAACTTATAAATGTTTTGACATCTATTAAGGAAGGAAAAACTAAATGCTGGACGCTAAAGAATTACGCGCTAATTTTAACGAAATAAAGCGAAAGCTTGCGCGACGCGGTAAGGATATAAATATTGACGGTTTTTTAGAGTTAGACAAAAAGCGCCGCGAGCTTATACAAAAATCGGAAGAGATGAAAAAGGAACAGAACGCCATGTCTAAGCGAGCGCCGATATTAAAGAAAGAAGGCAAAGACATTTCAGGCGTGTTGAAAGAGATGAAAAGCCTTTCGGACGCGATTAAAGGCATTGAGCCGCTTGTTCGCGAGGCTAATGAAGACATTGAGCGATTTTTGCTGAATATTCCGAACGCGCCGAACGACGCGACGCCTGATGGCGTCGGCGACGCGGATAATGTAGAAGTTCGGCGCTGGGGCGAACCGCGAACGTTTGACTTCGCTCCTGAACCGCATTGGGACATGGGCAAAAGACTTGGAATAATTGACGCGGAGACGGCCGGCAAAACCACCGGGGCGCGGTTTACGTTTTACAAAGGGCTTGGCGCGAGGCTGGAACGCGCTATAACGAACTTTATGCTTGACTCGCATGTTGACAAGAACGGATATACGGAGGTGTTTTCTCCTATTTTGGCGCATAGGCGCAGCATGATCGGCACGGGACAGCTGCCTAAGTTCGAACAGGATATGTTTAAAGTTGAAAACACGGAATATTTCCTTGTTCCCACAGCGGAAGTGCCAATAACGAACATGTACCGCGAAGAGATTTTAGACGGCGCCCGGCTTACGATTAAGCATTGCGGATACACGCCGTGTTTCAGGGCGGAAGCCGGAGCCGCCGGGCGCGACACGCGCGGTCTTATACGCCAGCATCAGTTTAACAAGGTTGAGCTTGTAAAATTCGCGCGTCCGGAGACATCGTATGACGAGCTTGAAACGCTTACCGCGGACGCGGAGGGCATTCTAAAGGCTTTAGGCTTGCCGTACCGCGTCGTGCGGCTGTGCGCGGGCGATTTGGGGTTTGGCTCCGCGATGACGTACGATATTGAAGTATGGATGCCTAGCTATAATCGCTACGTGGAAATATCAAGTTGCAGCAATTACGAGGATTTTCAGGCGCGCAGAGCGAACATACGCTTTAAGGACGACGTGAGCGACAAAGCGCGGTTCGTCCATACGCTTAATGGCAGCGGTCTGGCCGTAGGGCGCGCCACAGCCGCTATACTTGAAAACTTTCAGAACGCCGAGGGCGGAGCGGATGTTCCGGAGGCTCTATTGACATATATGAACGGCGCAAGTAAAATACAGTAATGGCGCACGGAGTTTTATTATTTCTTGTGACTATAATATACGGATACACCTTTTTGACGGTAAAGGATCTGATGGACGACGGGGTTACCGTTTTTTCGCTGGTCGGAATCAGGTTCGCCATAGGAGCCGCGGCTGTATGCGCGGCCAAAAAAATAATGGGGTTTTTCGCTCGGGCCAATCCGTCGGTGAAAAAAACGCGCGTAAGCGTAGCGGAGATTAAAGTCGGGGCCGGGCTTGGCGCGGTAATATTTTTGGGCTTCGCCGCGCAGACGATGGGGGCGATATATACTACGCCCGCTAAAAGCGGTCTTTTAACCGGACTGTACGTTGTGTTCGTTCCGATAGTCGTTATGATATCACGGGGTAGATTTTCGTTTAAAAGCATATTTGCGGCTGTTTTAGGCTTTTTTGGGATAACGCTGATTTCCGGCTTGTTTGGTAAAGAAGCGTCTTTAAATATCGGGGACGCGCTTACTATATTTTCCGCTGCGGCCTACGCGGCTGATTTCATCATATTGGAAAAATACGCCCCATCGCTTGATTCGTTTAATTTTACCGCGGTACGGCTTTTCGTCGTGTCGGCGCTGGGCTTCGCTTGCTCCGCCGCGTTTGAAAGAAACGCGTACGCTTTAATATTATTGAACGCCGACAAGTATATTTTAGACGTGCTGTTTTTGGGGCTGTTCGCTTCGGGCGCGGCGTATCTTGCTCAGACTTTCGCTCAAAAGAGACTGTCAGCGAATATGGCTTCATTGATAATGTGTATGGAATCGGTTTTCGCCGCTCTATTTTCCGTGATATTCGGGTATGACAGGGTGACTTGGCGTTTGGCGTTAGGCGGAGCGATTATTGTCGCGGCCATGCTGATTTCGTCCGCGGGCAGTCAATCCGGCGAATCGGTGACGGAAGAAAATTTCATAAAAGAGATTTATAAATCTTAGCTTGACAATATAGCGGTAAAAAATGTAACATGTATTTGATTTATTTGGAGAACGAGATGTTTAAATTTTATAAAAACGTATATATTGACGAAGCTCTCCAGGACGCGGACGGCGTTAGAAAAAAGCTAGAAGGCGGTTTATCGGTTTTAGGCGTGTTTCTAATTTGCGTAAAGACAGGCGGAAATGGTTTGGCTGATATTTTTCAGTCAGACCAGCTTTTTAACCGTTTTGAGCGCGGCGCGGCGCGCACCGTTATAGGGATGGCGAGCGGCAAAGACGGGGCGTTTAAACTTATGGCGAAAATAGCGTCGGACTACGAGACGAGCAATGGAGATTGGAACAATTTTAAAAAGAATTTTCACTAGATGACAAAAACCTATATGGAAAGATGATGATTTAATGACGGCGATAAAATATGTCTTAGGTTCAATTTGCTCACTGGCGATTATATTTCTTTGTTTGTTCGTTTCGATAATGCTTCCCACGTTTACGCCGGCGTTTTATGAACATGAGTATACTAAGCAAGTCGTTGATAAATCGAACCCGAACATCGCCAGAAGGATTTATCCGCTGTACAAAGATTATAAAGTAGACAGGCTCTATATGAATATTGAGCGAGACGAGCTTATGAAAGTGACGCGGCATATGCTTGATTATATGAAGGGAAAGAATGACGATATGCGGATCGACGCGGTGGTAGCCGGCGTAAAAGCCCCGTTTTTCAGCGAACGCAGCGTAAGGCATATGGTTGATGTGAAGAAATTATTTATGGGCGGCTTTTTTTTGCGCAATATAGCTTTGGTTGCGCTAGTTGTGACGATATTGGCGCTTATGGCACTTAAAGCTAACGCGTTACGCGTTATAGCCAAGTCATTTCGCGTGACGGTCGTGTCGTTCGCGGTTCTTGTAACCGCGCTTATCGTTGTAGCGACGCTCAATTTTGAAAAAGCTTTCGTTCAGTTTCATCATATGTTTTTTGACAACGACTTATGGATGCTGAACGGTTACCAGGATTTGCTCGTCGATATGGTTCCGCTTGGGTTTTTTATTGACATTTGCATATTCATAGTGTCTTTGTTGCTATTGTCTCTTATCGTTTTGTTTGTCGTTTCGAATTTTATTTTAAGAAAAAATGGGGATAATAAAGCTAATGCTGGCGCTGGCGCTTAAAATAATATTAGCGTTAGCGGCGCTTATTATCGTTATAGCCGTTTTGGCGCTATTTTCCCCCTTTCGATACAGCGTTAGGCTAGGGGAGGGCAGTGAAATTAAAGCGTCATGGTTTCTGGGCGCGCTTAAAATACGCTATGTAAAGATTGACGAGCAGTCAAAGATATCGGCTAAAATTCTTTTTTTTAAGCCTAAGCGGCTAAAGAAATCCGTTAATAAAACGAAAAAAGTGAAAAGACGGTCCGAAAAAGACGAAAAATCCGGCGGCAAGTGGCGAACTCTTTATGATGGCGTCAAAAACGTTGAAAATTTAGGCGATGTATTGAAAAGCGCGTTTATCTTCGTTAGACGGACGTTTGCGTCCGTGAAGCCGCGAATGTTTAAAATATATGGCGAAATAGGTTTTGATGACCCGTCCGTAACAGGTCTGTTTATGGCTATCCTAAGCGTTATAATGGGCGCCGCCGCGCTTAAGGCCGATATAATCGGACGCTTTGACGGCGCTGTCAGCGCGTTAAACATATACGCCGCCGGAGAATTCACTTTGTTCTCTATAGCGCGGCCCGCGGCGCTGTTTGTTTTCAGTAAGGAAGTATGGCCAATGACTAGACTTCTTTTATTCAAAAAAAGATAGGCTCTGTCGGAAAATGAAGCGTGCGGTCAGCGCGGCTGTTTTGTGTCCCGGCAAGGCGGTAGGTTTGGGCTCCTCAAGGTGTTTAGTCTTAAAAAAGGGTGGTATGCATGGGCGCTGATCTTAACGAAAATATGGACGTTTTGTTTGGCAGAATAGAAAATTTCGTATCGAGCAAAACTGTAGTGGGTGAGCCGATCCATATAGGCGGCGTCATATTGCTGCCGCTTGTGGACGTCACGTTTGGCATCGCGGCCGGCGCGTTCGATAAGAAAGAGAACGGGGCGGAGAAAGATAATAACGAGGCGGGCGGCGCGACGGGCAAGATTACGCCGTCGGCGGTCGTCGTAGTTCAAAACGGCAATGTACAACTGGTTAACATTAAAAATCAGGATAGCTTGAATAAACTGATAGATATGATTCCGGGCGCATTGTCGAAACTGAATTTCGGTCCGTTCAAAAATAAAAAAGAATCCGCTGAAGAAGAAACGGACGATAGCGTGGAAGTAATTAAGACCGAGACGGTTGTGGAAATCACTCCGGAAGAAACTGAGGAAGATTAAGCGTATAGAAAGAGCGAGCGTATAAAAGCAAGCGCGTAGACGCTTGCTTTTATACGCTCGCTCTAAATTCCGCCATATTTTGGCACATTGGGCATATGCCGTAGAAATAAAGCTGCTCCGTAAGCTCTTCAAAATCCGTTACGGCTCGCGCTTCTTCACGTAACCGTTCCAGAGCGTCAAACATGGGCAGGTCATGAACGGAATGGCATGATACGCATATGATATGCGGATGGGGACGCCTATTGGCGTCATAGCGAAAGCTGTCTTCCCCGACGTTAATTTCTTGTATAAGACCGGTGTTTTTTAGCGTATCAAGCGTTTTGTACACTGTAGCGAGGCTCATGGAGGGATGTGTTTCGCAAAGAGCGCGGTAAATTGATTCCGCGCTAGGATGTTGGCGCGTGTTCGAAAGCATCTCGTATATAGCGAGCCGTTGCGGCGTAACCTTCAGTCTGTGCTTCTTTAAGTCTTCAACCAGCGTATTCATGATGTCATCACTCCAACTTTAATAACTAATCGTTTCCAATAAATATTAAACAATAATAATTATTATTATTTTATTACATATGACTTAAAAAGTCAACAGGTGATATTTTGAATATTGTTTTATATGAGCCGGAAATACCCTCTAATACTGGAAATATAGGGAGAACGTGCGCGGCGACAGGGACGCGTCTGCATCTCATACGCCCGTATGGGTTCGTTATAGACGATAAGTCGCTTAAACGTGCCGGAATGGACTATTGGTCGTTACTGGAAGTCTTTGAATATGATGACTTTGAAAGTTTTACGCGCGAAAATCCAAACGCTAATATCTATATTTCCACGACTAAAGCTGAAAAATTCTATACGGAAGTTCAGTTTAAAAAGGATGACTTCATAATGTTCGGCAAGGAAAGCGCGGGGATACCGAAAGATATTTTGCGTAAATATCCTGAAAACATGATACGTATACCAATGATGCGCGAGCGTCGCTCTCTAAATTTGGCCAATTCCGTCGCCATAGCGCTTTATGAGGCGTTACGGCAGCAAGAATTCCCATATCTGAGCTAATGTCTTTTTTAAACAGCCTATCTATATATAAAAGTTTTCTTTTGTTTATATATACGTGGGATATCCCCTTTTATTTTTTTGGAGCGCCTCATAAAAAGCAAAGATTTAATAGGTAAAAAACAAAAAAAGTCACTTGTTAAAATATGAAAATAGTACTATCATAATTTCATATCAAACATATATTAGTAATATGCTTTATGGAACGGTCGTTTTCAGTATTAATCAAGGAGGTCAGATATTGAAACATCCGAAAATCGAAATGAGCTATAACGGGCGATGTCGGCGCTTTCCTTACATGACGGCGGTAAATTTAAAGTATATTCAATTAAGGAAAGGAGCTTGATAATGTCCGCATTAAAAGAAAAACTTTACGAAGAGTTGAAACTAAAGCTTACGCTCGCCATGGAAGGCGTTTCTTATAAGCTTGGCGTATTTGACAATTTGCTAAAGGAACGTCCGGGATTGCGCAAAGAGTATGTCGGCTGGGACAAAGAAATTATATCCCGCGCGAAGTATGACGCGCCGACAGCGTTTAATCTCCCCTACGGTCAGCAAGTGAATTTAGTGGAAGATTCTAACTCTCCATACACTGTAGAGAAAACGGGGGAATTATTTCACTTGGCCTACAGGGGCGAGTATTTAACGTCTATTTCTTTCCCTGAAAAACAGCCTGATTTTTATTTCAAACGCACCTCTGACGGCATGCGTATGCGTGACATAGGTTTTGATTCGTCAGCGGGCAGCCCGCGTAAGAGTCTTGTATTTTCCTACAGTTCCGAATGCGCCGTAAAAGATAAAGGAGAAACGTGCCTGTTCTGCTGCTACAATCGCGACAAGATTCTGGACAACGAAAAAGAGCGGCCGCCGTTTCGCAACTCCACGCAGATCGCCGAAACGGCCAAAGCCGCTTATGACGAAGGCTTTTCGCACCTTACGATAACCGGCGGCTTCATACCGGAACGCCGTGAGGTCGAATATTATCTTGACGTGGCGGAGGAGATACAAAACCATCTTGGCGCGGACGATTTCAACGGTACGGCGTGTATAGGCGCTCCGCTCGATCTTTCCGTGATAGAAAAATATAAGGAAGCGGGATTCCGCACGATAGCTTTCAACACTGAGGTTTGGCGCAAAGAATATTTCGAGGTATATTGCCCCGGCAAGGTTACGATGTGCGGCGGTTACGATAACTGGATCGCCGCCATAAGACACGCCATCGACGTGTTTGGCAAGGGCAAAGTGCGCAGTAACTTTGTCGCCGGCTTGCAGCCTAAGGAAATATTGATGGAGGGCATAGAGGAACTGGCGTCGATAGGCGTTGTGACGCTCGCCTCCAGTTGGATTCCTGTGATAGGTTCGCCGCTTGAAGGGCATCGCTCTCCGACTCCGGATTGGCATTGGGATGTCCAGCTTAAATCAGCGAGAATTTTGCGCAAATACGGTCGTACGCTCGACGAAATATTTGACGCGGCTCCGGCCCGTACGCTGGCGCACGAAATATATGAAATCGAAGATGAGACGCTGCCGGCTTATTCAGCGTACGCGGAGGCGGTTTGATATAAACCGTCGTCGCTTTTAATAGGCGCGTCGTTTAAAGGGCGTCGCTCCCCCACTACCGGCTGGCGCCAGAACGCTCACATGAACCGCGGCTGCGTATTCGACGAAATATTCTATGAAATTGAGGAAATATTCTATGAGATTGAGGATAAAACGTTTCAAACCCGCTGTATCGATTGTTGCCGTTATAGTAACGATAATGGCGTCGTCGCTGATCTGTTCCTGCTCAACTCGACTGACGGTCTCAGATAACGAGGCGGCTCAAAGCGCCGCTTCCAGCAAGCGAACCGTAATTCGCATAGGGTTGGCGTCCGACAGCGATGAACCCGGCGGCGCGAATTCCTTGGCCGCGCGAAAGGGTTTTTTGGAGGAAGAACTTGGGCCTCTGGGCTATGATGTGGAATATTTTGGGTTCGCCGCGGCTGGTCCGGCCGTAAACGAGGCTTTGATAGCCGGAGACTTAGATTTGGCGCTCTATGGAAACCTGCCTCCGATTTTGCTGAAGTCGAACGGCATTGATGTAAGCGTGCTATCGTTTTATACGGAACGCTTGCACTACGTGGTTATCACGCATGAAGATTCCGATATCAGAAGCGTTAAGGATCTTGAAGGCAAACGCGTACTGGTCGGACGAGGCACTGTGGTTCAAGAGTATTGGTTTGACTTGGTAAAAACATATGGAATCGATGAAAGTAAAGTGGAAGTAATAAATGAGGTAGTTAACGCTCAATCGGTTTTTCTGTCCGGTGCCGCTGACGCGTTGATAAGCACGGAAGTCGTGGAGGAATATCTCAAGCCGAAGGCTCCCATACGCGTGATCGAAAATACGCGCTTGTCGCATCCTGAATTGGCGAGTCAGGGGGTTTTGGTAGGGCGCGGTAAGTTTATCGCCGAGCATAGAGAGGCCGTCGTTGCCTACATAAGGGCGTTTCTGCGCGGCTATGACTACGCATTCGAGCATGTTGACGAAGTTCCGGAACTGTTCGCCACCGCCGCCACGCCGAAAGAGATAATTAAAAGCTTTTTAGACAGGTATCCGGACGACTATCTGGAAAAGGAGCGCGGCGCGATAACGCCGGCGGCCACAGCGCGATTGGATCGAGTTAACGAATATCTATACGCAAACGGCTTTTCGCAAAGGGATGTGGATATGGATGAGCTGATAGACGCCAGTTTTTATGAAGAAGCGGTCGCGTCGTTGTAAATTCGCTCCGCGAGGCGGGGTGGGGCCGATTCCGCGTAATCTAGCGATTCTCCATCGATTAAAAGCGAGGTGACAAAAATGGTCGATTTCAAGAGGATGGCGATCGGTTTGATACTTCCGTTCATAGCGCTGGCGCTTTGGTTCATCGCTACTACATGGGGTGGCGCGCCCGCTGGCATATTGCCCAGCATAAAAAGCGTAGGCGCCGCGTTCAAATTAAGCGTAGAATCCGGTCAGCTATTCCGCGACATAGGCATAAGTCTGCTTCGCGTCGCGAAGGGTTACGCGGCGGCGGCTATTTTGGGCTTGACTCTCGGCTCTTTGATGGGCATGTTTCCTGTATGCGACGCGTTTTTCGCTCCGACGGCGCATACGCTGCGGCAAATTCCTATTATGGCATGGATTCCGCTGATAATATTATGGTGCGGCATAGGCGAAACATCGAAGGTAGTGATCATAATTTTCGGAGCGTTCTTTCCTATAATGCTTAACGCCATGAGCGGGATAACGTCTACATCGAAGGGTTATATCGAAGTCGCTAAGATGTACCAGATGAGTAAATGGCGCGTATTTTGCAAAGTCTACTTGCCGTCCGCGCTGCCGCAAATATTCGTCGGGCTGAGGCTGGGGCTGGGCATATCGTGGATGGCTTTAGTGGCGGCGGAGATAGTAGCCTCAACTAAAGGCATAGGCTTTCGCATAAGCGACGCGCGTAGCCTTCTGAAACCGGACGTCGTAATAATGGGCATGATAGTGATCGGCGCGATAGGCGTGACTATGGATAAGGTTCTGGTGGTGATCGCCAAGAAAGCGACACCTTGGACGGTGAAAGGCGCCGAGCGCTGATTGAATGGGGGCTAAAACCTTGAGCGACGCAAAAGCGTTGAGCGTAAAGAATTTATGTAAAAGCTTTGACGTCGATAAAACCAAGTTTCCCGTTTTAACCGACATAAGTCTGGACATAGAGCCTGGCGAGTTTATCACGATAGTTGGACACAGCGGCTGCGGTAAAAGCACGCTTTTAAAAATCATAGCCGGGCTTGTAGACTATGAAATAGGTGAAGTGACGTATGATGGCAAAAAAATAACGGGACCGGGGAAAGAACGCGGAATGGTTTTTCAAGACCATCGCTTGTTGCCGTGGCTGACCATACGGGAGAATATAGGTTTCGGACTGTACCGGATGTCAGCTGGTGAGCGGCGCAGGCTAGTTGATAAGATGCTGGAGACCGTTGGAATAGAAAGCTTCGCGAACGCTTATCCCGGACAGCTTTCCGGCGGAATGGCGCAGCGCGCCGCTATAGCGCGCGCTCTGATAACGAACCCCAGCGTGCTTCTGCTGGACGAACCTTTCGGCGCGCTCGACGCGCTGACCAGGATTCAAATGCAGAAAGAAACGCTCGAGATTTGGCGGCGTGAAAAAACGACGATGATACTCGTCACTCATGACATTGACGAGGCTATATTTTTAGGCGCGCGCGTCGTGGCTCTTTCGCCAAGACCAGGAGAGATCCGAAAAATTATATCGATTCATACCGTAAAAGACCGAAAAAGTCCGGATTTCGCTATTTAT
>JAISER010000011.1 GCA_031263985.1 Clostridiales bacterium
AGCTTTAACACATTGCCTTCCATATATAATCCTCCATCTATATTAAAGAAAGAAGACATAGATACTGTAAGATGTCTTCTTTCTTAATAATATTAATTATAAAATTCACTGCTGTTGACTTAGTTTATGTTGGACCAAATTCATGATAACTTCAATTGTTCTGAAATTTTCCGGTTTAAATTCTTCGTCTGTAATTTTAATTTTGTACTCATCTTCCAAATGAGCCATCAATTCGGTAAACCCTAGAGAATCAACGCCAATATCATTGCCAAGACTCGCTTGTTCTGAAATGTCCGCTGGAGACAGATCAATCAGCAACTCATCCACAAGAAAATCCTTCAATTCCTTAGCAATTTGCTCATTTGTAACTTTCATATACATTTCTCCTCTTCTTTAATTTTAAAATCTAAAAACATCTTCATATTGCATAACTGTCGCATTTAGGCCAGCGTCTGACATCCTCTTTTTCCATACTTCTACGTCTTGCTTTATAATGTCAAATGTATTATAGTGTATCGGTATATAATTTTTTGCTTTTAATAGTTTTGCGGCAACTATAGAATCACTAATATCCATAGTAAAATTTCCACCTATCGGTAACGCCACAAAATCGAAGTCATACATATTTCCGAACATCTCCATATCGCCAAAAAGACCGGTATCACCGGGATGATAAATTAATTTATCCTCGATATTTATTATAAAACCTACTGGCATGCTATAACTGAGGACTTCATTCATTTCAACGCCTATTCCATGCAACGCTTGGGTCATTTTAACTTTGCCCCAATCAAATTGATAAGAGCCGCCTATACTCATTGGATGAATTTTAACCGTCTTATCTTTACTCATAAAGTGTTTACCTAATTCATCAATTACTATAATCGGGCATTTACTTCTAGTAGCGATCTCAAGCGCATCACCCACATGATCCATATGCCCATGTGTAACTAGGACAGCGCTCACATGAATATCCGCGACTTTTATCTTGTTTTGCGGGTTAGAACTTAGAAATGGGTCAATAATTACGCTATTGTCACTTGATTCAATAAGTAAACATGAATGACCTAAATACTTGATTATCATTTAAATTCCTCCTCGTCGATTATGATAATTAATAGCCTAAGAGCCTGTTCAAGATCTCGCTTTTAGCGGATTTTTGTGATGATTTTTCGCCAAACGCGGAAGCGCGAACGCCGCGTATTCGAAGAATATACGCAAGTGAACGCTGACAAAGTGTGGCGGAAAATGAGCCGAAAAGACGCAAAATGGAGATCTTGAACAGACTCTAATTGCTCAAATTGCTTAAATCTTTTGGCATTTGCAATTTGAAACTCTTTTTGTAGAAAAGCAAAATTAGAATTAAGTACATTAATACGAAACTAACCATCAATGTCTTAAATCCAAAAAATGTTAGTATTAACCCTCCTGACAATAACAAAAGAGCATTCCAAAACCCATAATTTTGTTCCATCGACGACAATATTTTGGTTCTTTGAAAGTTATTCATTTCTTTTTTATTTATGTTTGCCATCGTGATGGGTCTGACTCCACCAGACGCAAGTCCTAATAGGCTTATATTAATTACGCTTATTAGCAGGTTGTTTGAGAAGCAAAACACCATTAAACCTACTATTAGAAGACAAGATGTAACAACCGTTAGTTTCTTATAGCCCCATGATTTTTCTAGCTTTACAATAACTCTTGATGAGAGAAATCCAAATAAGTTGAATAAGCTTAAAATAGCGCTAAAATAATATAGGTTCACATCAACAACGATAAAAAAATAATATGGCAAAAACCCTACGAATGTCGCTAATGTGAACGCCCTTGATAGCGCATAATAATTTTTCCAAAAGAATATTGTCTTATCATTAACAAGTCGCTCTTCGTCGGAAACAGTTTCTATAACCGTCGCTATTTTGGTTTCTGTAATTTCAGAGGTGTCATTGATTAATCTTGCGCTAATTAACGATAGCATATTAGCGAATATGGAAAGTAAAAATACTAACCTTGGGTCTATTTTAAAAATGACGCTACCTAATACGCCCGCAACTAAAAAAGATATAAACATGTAACTGTTAGATTTTGCTTCCACTGCTTTATACTCGTATTTATCTTCTTCATATGTATCAGACAGCTTCCTTAACAAGCTAGAATCGGTTCCTGCCGTCAAGCTATAACCCAATCCTGATAATATTTGCCCTATTGCCAAAATCCAAACATCTTTCGTCACAACAAAACAAATTAACCCAAACGCTTTTATCATTTCTCCTACAATTAGCGTTATTTGTTGTTTGTTCTGATTTTTAAATTTCTTTGTAAATTTAGGAGCAAAGATTAGCGTAATGCCATAAACAGCCAGTAAAAGTTCTATTTCCCAAACAGACAACCCTACAGTATAGAAATATACGAATAACATGGGTACGTGAAAATACATCCTTGAAAATATCCGGTATAAATAAAAGAATACAATTTTTTTCCTCATAAATATCGCAACTCCTTGTATAACTTAATTCCCTATTTTACATTCCCTGTTAATAACGTCTTCTATCTCTTTTTTAGAAATATCGCCCAGTCTTAGTATTGTAGGCTCATCAGTTAAATCAATGATTGTACTTGAAATTGTAGTGCCCGTTGATTCTCCTCTCAATATATAATCAACTTTTTCTCCAACTTGTTCTACCGCTAAATCAAAGTTAACTAACCTTCCATTCGCTTTACCAGACAAATTGGCGGAGGTCATCGCAACAGGCATTTTTAATTTTTCCATAAAGCCTCGCCACACAGGGTTTTTTAAACAACCCATTGCAATCGTATCTCCACCGCATACCAAGGCATCAGAAACAGTGTCTTTTTTCCTTAAAATAATATTGAATGGCCCTGGCCAAAAAGCGTTTATTAGAAGTTGGACGCTTTTTTTATCATCGCTTGTCGCATAGTCCACCCATAAATTGGTTTCGTAAAAGAAAAGCGTTAGCGGAGATGTAGCCGGCCTATTCTTTATCTCAAAAGTTCTTTTAATAGCTTCATCATCCCAAGGATTTAGCGTTAGCGCTATATTCGTGTCGCTAGGGGCAATGATAACGCCTCCATTCCTAACGCACTCCGCCGCTATCTGGAAATTTTTTTCTGTCGGTTGAATAATTTTTTTTGAGATATCATTCATATTTATTCATATTAACTCCTTCCACAATATTTTAATATGAGATCCATTATACCAAGTTTTTCTATATAACCAAAATGCATACTTAATATATCTGTCATTCCAATCATGAATATCTATCTAAACCTGTGATAATAAAATTATATTAGCTTGGATAGCGGTTACGTATAGATATACTGTATAAAGTGAAGCGTAATCTATAGATTTATAAATAAAGTTTTTGAAAAAATGTGGATACGGGGCTTGCAGCAATACGATGAAGTAAAAGGCATACAATGGGAATGGCAAAGTATGATGGAAGCAATGTAAAAGCGCCGTTAGCGCAAGAGGCTGTTAGAGCAAATCCGACTGAACGTGGGTAAAAACGGAAGTGAAAGACACCACATTCTGGTCGATGGAGCGAGCGTTCCCTTATCACTTGTACTAACAGGAGCTAACCGGCGCGATGTTACACAACTTTTTCATGGCTCAATCGCTTTCGAAAAATTCTTGTCAGATATGAAAAATATGACTATTCTTATTTAGGCTTACTCCAAATTACTTGTGTTTTTGTCACTTTTAGACATATTAACGTTATTCAGGGATAAGCTCTTAATTTATTTAATATTTATTTAATTATATTAAAAAATATAGTATAATGATAATTCATATATAATATGATTAATATTCTATAGGGGAATATAATATGGTCGATATCAATCTTTATAAAATATTTTATACTGTTGCGACAACAGGTAATATTTCAAAAGCTTCCGAAATATTATTTACAGGTCAACCCTCTGTCAGTAAATCAATAAAAAAACTTGAAAGTGAACTAAAAGTGAATCTATTTACTAGAAACTCAAGAGGGGTGCGTCTTACAGAAGAAGGTAAAATATTATTTGAACACATTGCAAGCGCTATGGATACGATTAATACTGGTGAACTTGCTATTAAAAAAGTAGTTGATAAAGATTCCGGACAAATCAAGATAGGTATAAGCGCTACATTGTATAAGTATTTCTTATTGCCCTATATAAAACAATTTCTTACAGAATTCAAAAACTTTAGCGTTGAAATCATCGATAACAGTACCTCTTATATTACACTAGACCTTATTACAGAAGAAAAAGTTGATATCGGGATAGTCAGTAAACCTTTTACATTGCAAGATGTAGAATTTGTCTCAATAGGGCTTATCGAAGAAATATTCATTGCAGAAAAAAATTTTATTTGCGCTTATGATAACTTTGACAACCTTCAGGATTTTTTTAATCAAAATACATTTATTTTTCTTGAGAAAGGAAATATCACAAGGGATTATAATGAGCGATTTCTTAAACAAATTGGCATTACCGTTAAGCCTGATATAGTAACAAGTAATATGGATTTTATAATTGATTTAGTAAAAGTAGGGGTAGGGTTTGGGATAGTATTTAAAGAAGTAGTTAAAGAAGATCTCGAATCGAAAAAGTTAATTGAATTGGATTTTATTCAACCTATCCCTAAAAGAGAAATAGGCATTGTCTGCAAAAAAAACAAACAAAAATCAATTGCCCTTCAAGAATTTATTAACTACTATAAAAATATATATGATTATCGACATAACATACGTTAATAATCCGCCCTACTAATGTCATCTACATTATAACACGAGCAATATAAAAAGGCGGTTGACAAATAGCTTCCCAATCAAGCGAATATTGGGAAGCTATTTGTGATATTTAAGTATAGTCAAGGCTAATTGAAAGCGTGAAACCGGGTATTCCAAAAAGTGTCAAACTGATGCATATGTAGTCGTAATCTACGCTTGACATTCGCCCAAAATTTTTCAATGGGATTTAAATCGGAAGAATAGGGCGAGAGAATATTGCCCTAAATTCATATTCATCAGCTATATCATAATTTGCGTTTTTTCGGTGACAGGACGCGTTATCAATAATGAGTACGCTTTTTGATGGGTTTTTGAGCGCTGGAACAAAAACATACTCCAGCCAACCTTCAAAAAAAGATGAAACGTTACGAAGAGCGAGACGCTAAAAAAGTCGCCGAATATTTAAAGCCTGTTCAAAATCTCGCTTTTAGCGGATTTTTTGTGATGATTTTTCGCCAAACGCGGAAGCGCTAACGCTGGCGGAAGGACCGGAGTTGAAGTTCTTTATTATGCGGGAGATTATGTCGCCGCCACTCTTGCCGCAAAAGTTTCGATGGCTATCGCCTCCGCCTACAGCTTGCGCGACAGAGGCGCCAAAGGCCGGACGGACTTGGGCTTTTTAAACGGGATCATGGCAAGGGCTTTACTAATCGAATGAGGTTTTATAGACGCGCAAAACAATTCGGACGTTCCAAAAATAATATCAAGCCTCAGCGCCGGAGTGAGCGCGGCGATTAAAGCCTTGGAAGAATTTATGGGCTTTGCGCCGCCATTAGAGACTGAAAACACGTGGAATTAGGCTAAAGATACGCGGATTTGCGACGGAACCATGCCCAAATCTTCCCCTTACGCGTAAAGAAGCTATAACGCCGCTTTACCTCCTTAAACAGACATTTACTTAATTTTTTTGACAACATTTTGACTGCCTGACAACAATTTTGCAACGCAAAAAATGAGCGCAAACATCAAAAAAATAAACCCCCGTAAACGTTGGTCTGCGGGGGTTTCCTGCACTACGCCTTCAGGGGATCGAACCCTGGACCCACTGATTAAGAGTCAGTTGCTCTGCCGGCTGAGCTAAAGGCGCTTATCATTTATCGCTGTCGCGTTAATCATTATATATTATGCTTAGAGCCCTTGTCAAGCGCCGTCGTTTTTATAAAGCGCCACGGCGGCGTCTATCTATGATACTAAATGTAAAGGACTATGCCATTGTATTGACAAAGCGGCGATCTCATAATCCCTTAATAGACGACAAAATCCATTTAGCCAAGCGAACTTCGTTTTGAAATATCTATGCCTCCGCCAAATTCCTCCGCCCTGAAAGTTTTGCATACCCTTCGTCGGCGCGGATTTTTTTATGGTCGGATTGATTCGTAAAATTCAACGCTCTTTTCGGGAAGAAAACCTTCGGCGGAAACTTTTATCCAAAACTAATGCTGAACCCAATCAGCCGCCACCCACAAATGCATATAGGCGCGTTTGCGCACATCTTTTTTTCAGAAAATGGCGGGCTTAGGCGGCGCTTACGGTTTATAGTTGACACGGGCAAAACATTAATATAATATTCTATGAAAGCGTCAACACAAAAACTATCCAATTTATGAAGGAGGATAACGCCAATTGAAGGAATATTACAGTATTACGCGTGAGGACGCCTTGAAGCGGCTTGACACGGACGCTAAAAACGGCCTAACTTTAGAAGAGGGAAAAAAAAGACTTAATGAATTTGGAGAAAACAAACTGTTAGGCAAAACTGAAAAATCTCTATTTATGTTGTTTTTAGAGCAGATGAAAGAGTTTTTAGTGATAATACTCATATTAGCGTCCATAGCCTCAATTGCTTTGGGCGAAACCGTAGATGGCGTAGCAATTATATCCATTGTGCTGTTGAACGGAATTCTGGGCGTATATCAGGAAAATAAAGCCAGTAACGCTCTTAAAGCGCTTAAAGAAATGGCTAGCCCTTTTTCGAAAGTCCTGCGCGAAACCGTGTGGCGCGAAATTAATTCCGCGGAACTTGTCCCCGGCGACATAATACAGCTTGACGCCGGCGATAATGTCCCGGCCGACGTAAGACTCATCGAAAGCATGACAATGAAGATAGACGAATCCGCGCTTACGGGAGAATCCGTGCCTGTGGAAAAAAAAGCGGCGGCGGTGCTGGCGGAAGATACAAGTCTTGGCGACCGCGCGAATTGCGCCTTTATGGGTTCGGTCGTAACGTACGGACGCGGCAAGGCGCTTGTCACAGGAACCGCTATGAATACCGAAATGGGCAAAATCGCTAAAATGCTAAACGAGACGGAAGAAGGCGAAACCCCGCTTCAAACAAAACTTAACGCTCTTGGAAAATTACTCGGTATCGCGTGTCTCGCCATATGCGCCGTAATATTTGGGTTAGGAATGCTGCAAAAAGATCCGCCGCTGGAACTGTTCATGACAGCCGTATCTCTGGCCGTAGCCGCCGTTCCGGAGGGGTTGACCGTTGTCGTTACCGTAATCCTCGCTTTAGGTATGCAGCGCATGGTAAAATCCAACGCCATAATAAAAAAACTGTCAGCATGTGAAACGCTCGGCAGCACAACTGTCATTTGCAGCGATAAAACCGGAACGCTTACTCAAAACAAGATGACCGTCGTAAGCGTTTATGATAATTCAAGATTATATAACGTGACAGGCTCAGGGTATTCATACGAGGGGGAAATAACAAGCGAGGACGACGAACCAGTAGGAGTCGGCGTCGAAAAGACGCTGACTTGCGCCGCGCTTTGCAACGACGCGTCATATAACGAATCTGAAAACTTGATAATAGGAGACCCCACCGAAGGCTCCCTTCTGGTGGCCGCTCGTAAAATCGGGCTATCCAAGCTTACGCTTGAAAAAAACATGCGACGAATCGGCGAAATCCCGTTCGACTCCGATAGAAAGCTTATGAGTACGTTCCACAAATTGCCTGACGGCGGAACGCTTATGTTTACAAAAGGCGCGCCCGATGAAATTTTACGCCGGGCGACTTTCATCTACGTCGATGGCGAAACAAGACCCATAACTCAAGAGGAAAAAAGACGCATCGCTCACGCCAACGCCGACTATGCGAAAAACGCGCTGCGCGTCTTGGGCATGGCGTGCCGTGAGGTTGACGAACCAAGCGAAAGCGTGGAAATCGAAAATGACTTGATAATACTCGGTCTTGTAGGTATGATCGACCCGCCGCGCGACGAAGCGAAAGACGCCGTGGCCGTCTGCAAACGCGCAGGAATCGAAGTGAAGATGATTACGGGCGACCATAAAATAACCGCTTCCGCCATAGGACGCGAACTGGGAATCATAGACGACGACATAAGCCAGTCGGCGGAAGGACGCGAATTAGACAGTCTTTCGGACGAAGCGCTCCGTGAAAAGGTTAAATCGACCAACGTGTTCGCCAGAGTATCGCCCGAGCATAAAGTACGCATAATCACCGCTATAAAAGACAACGGCGAAATAGCCGCTATGACCGGCGACGGCGTAAACGACGCTCCCTCGTTGAAAAAGGCTGACATAGGCGTAGCGATGGGTATAACTGGCACGGACGTTTCCAAAGAAGCGGCCGATATGATACTCACTGACGACAATTTCGCCAGCATCGTGCTCGCCGTCTCGGAAGGCCGCACGATATACAATAATATACGCAAAGTGGTCAGCTTCTTACTTTCATGCAATATAGGCGAAATTTTGCTAATATTTACAGCGATGCTGCTAAACCTGCCCGTACCGCTTGCGCCCATACAACTCCTGATGATCAATCTTATAACGGATGCGTTCCCGGCTTTCGCGCTAGGCATGGAAGCCGCTGAAAAAGACGTGATGGACGCGGCTCCGCGTGATCCTAACGAACCGGTCGTAAACAAAAAAATGGCTGTCGCCATATGTATCCAGAGCGTATTTTTAGCCGCCTCTACCCTGGCTTCATTCATAATAGCTCGGAGGCATTACGGCGATGAAATCGCTTCTACAGTGTGCTTTTTAACTCTAGTGCTTGGCGAACTGTTCCGCGCGTACTCTTCGCGTTCAGAACACCAAACTATATTTAAAATGCCCATAGCTTCAAACGCTTATTTGAACAAGACAGTCATAATATCGACGCTTTTCGTTTTCGCGACAATATATATCCCGTTTCTGCACCCTATATTTAACACGTCCTTTCTCCCCATCGCCGCTATAGGTTTATGCGCGCTGTGCGCGTCGTTGCCTTTAGTCGGCGGCGAAGCGGCGAAGTTGATCACCAAGCGCATATAAATATAAATAAAAAGGGAGCGGCGCCACAAGCCTTCCCTTTTTTCTTGCCTTTTTTCCTTACTTAAACAAAAAACGGCCCTGAAACGCAAAAAACCTTGCCTTAAAAGCAAGGTTCAGCGTTAACAATCGTCTCTCCCGCCAGTTTTATTTAACAACTTGAAAGCTTGGCTTCAACCCATTCGCTTTTATATCAACTGGCGATTTAAGGTCAAATTCAACTACGTTTTCTTTTTTTAAGGAAAGAAACGCGTAGCGCCAACTTTCATTGTTCTTAAAACCAGCGGGAGAGTTCTCTCTGTATCTGCCGTTCACGTCTTGCAGCGTCTGATCTGGACGTCATTTTCGTAAGACGTTTAAAACGCATATATTACACTCTGATCTTTCATTCCTTTTAATATCCGTTTCATCTGTTCGTCCGTTTTTCAAACTTAACCTAGACTACCCGGCGATTAAACGTTTAAACTAAGTAAATAAATGTCATTAATCAGGCGTATAGTTATTATAGTCTCTGATGTTATTAATAAATTTACATAGCCCAACCGCAATCGCTTTCTTAGTAGCATAAACGCCAACTAATAAATTCACTTCGTTCTTCAATCCAAACCATCTTATCTAGATGTTCTTTTGGTTGACAATCAAATTTTATTAATTTAACGTTTAATTCCGTCTACCCTCATATTATATCATAAAATCAACAAATACGCAACTATTTGACGTTTGAAAATAAAACCATTCACTAAGATAATTTCTAACAAGGCGCAACTTAAGCGTATTGGTCCAACATGTCAGTAAGTTTTTTCATTCAGACTTTTCAGCATTCTATCTCGCAATCTAGTTCCCCGATACGCCGTAAGCGCCTTTGGATTACCCAATTAACCAGTAGTACTGAGCAAGTACGAATTAAAATAGCCTTATTAAACCATCTGTCTCAAATTTATTCTAATCCAAAATCGCGTTTTTATTCAGAAGAAGTTTAAAAATATCTCGCCTCACCCGACAATATCCACAACGATTGTATTTTCCATCTTTAAAAATAAATTCCATAAAATCTTAACAAAACACATTTAAAGATCTTACGTGTCATTATATTGTAATTATTTTACAATCCCCAAAATTATTTTCGTATATTAACGTTTTAATTCGTTTAATCCAAAAATATTGACGACTGATGTTCCGCAAACTAGCAAAACTTCTAATATCTTTAAAAACGTTAACCACGCGCTTCATTACGTTAACCACGTAGATATCTTATCAACCGCGTAAATCATTTGCCCTCCTGTAACGCAAACAATCACATTCTTATGATTTCCCAATAAAATCTCAACCGTCTTTATAACAACGCGGCCACTAAATCGACAAAATTATCATAATCTTCAAGAGAGTCAACTGACTCGTTTTCAACAGGTTCTCCAACCGGCGATCCGTTTTGTTCCGTTATCAGCCCGTCAACTTCCTCCGCTGTCTGGATATTAGCTTCAGCGGCTCTCGCTAATTCAATTCTTCTGGCTTCTTCATATGTTTCAATATCTTCATAATTCGTCGAAGCTTCCATTATGTCCTGATACGCCCAGTGAGTCCTGTTAATATCCGTATATAAACTGGCCGCTCGGTCAACGCCCTCACTGTCGATAGAACGATTAAGCACTTTATTTATTATAGATATGACCTGAGCGCGGCTTACAAATTCATTCGAACCAAACGTTCCGTCTTCCGTCATGTCAAACCATCCGTTAGCGACAGCGGCGTTCACATAAATTGATTCCCAGCTGTTCTCAGTTATGTCCGCAAACGAAGCGTCTTCATAATCGTCATTAATCTCTCCGAATGAAACCGCCACTTTAGTAATTTCGGCTTTCGTCACCGGTTGGTCCGGTCTGAACGTGCCGTCTTCATAACCGTTAAGTATTCCGTGCGCTTTCAAATATGTCACCGCGTCGTGGTACCATACGCTCGAGTCTACGTCAGTAAACTGATTGCTGTACCGCTCGTTTTTATCTGTGCTTATTACAAGACTGTAAAATACGCTCGCCACTTCCGCTCGCGTTATAGTATCGTCAGCCTTTATCGTGCTGTCCGGATATCCATATACAAACCTAACGCGTTTACCTGTCAGAATCGGCGGGCTTAACGGTATCTCTTCGTTCGCTAAATTTACTCCATAATTCTTCGGCCCGCCGTAAGACGGCGCATTATTCACTTTCTTAAAATAGAAATCAATAGGATCGTTATCCATCTGCAACGTTATAACGCGTAATATCGGTCGTCCTTTGTTCAATGCCGCGTCATAAGACCATCCGTCGCTATTAAAACCGATCGAATCCGGGCTTACTTCTATCGTTTCTCCCACACGTCCCGTAAGAAGCCCGTAGGCAAGCTTTGTAGACTGTCTGCCGTCAACGCCTATTACCGTCACCATAACATACGTGGTATCTGGCTCTATATATAAGAATTCTTCTACCTTACCCTCGCCATACGTAAAATTAATAACCCTTCGGCTAGGATCTTTAAGCGTCAATCCAGCCTGTTCCATCTTATCGTTATTATTGTTGTAATTGACGACTATCGAACCCGCGGTTCCATATTCGCCAAGCAACTTCTCGGAGTAAGACGGAGCTTCGCCTTCCTTGGTCCAGTTGACTGTCATTCCAGGTCTGTCCGAGTCAAACTCATAAATAAACTTAACGCTGCCAGCCGAGCCAATCGTCGTGTTTACCGTCGCGGCGCTTGTCAGTTTATAGCCTACGGCTATCAACAGATCTTCATAAATCTCCAATGTATCGGGGTTTTGAAAATTGCTGTTAATAGTCAACGGACTGTCTTTCTGTCCTTCAAACGTATAGCTGTAACGAACCGTTTCAACGCCTGACAGGTTTTTAACGACCCATTCAGCCCTTTTCACGTCGTCCTCTCTCACATAAACAAAGTCTTCAACTATGCCGTCACCGTACGTGAAATCAATCGTCGTTTTCGACGGATCTTTGGGCACCCATCCTTGCGCTCTCAAATCAGTATCATGGTTATTATAATTAATCGCTACCGAAGCCGGCAAACCGTTCTCGCCGTAAAAAGGCTCATCATACTCTATCGGACTCGGGTCGCCTTCTTTAATCCAGCGAATCCTCTTGAGCGTCTTTGGAGAAGTCGTATCAAGCTCATAAATAAACTTAGCGTTCTCACGCAAGCCAATCTCAATCTCCATCGGAGACGCGCTTGTCAACTCATAACCTTTACTCTTTAACTCATCATCATAATTTAACCCCGTAGCCGGATCTATGTCATTGTGCACAACATCTATCTTTTTTCCTTTTAAATCCGTATATGTGCGAACAAAACGCGGATTTTCCTCTACAACGCCTTTAAGGTCTTTCACATACCAGCCTACTATTCTTTGGTTATCCGGGTCCGCTATGTCGATTTCATACACAAACTCAATACGCTGCGTTCCATCGCCGTAAATAAACGTTACATTCGGCTGCGTAGTAGCCTTAGGTATCCATCCTGCCGCTTTCAACAACACGTCATGACCGCCATCAGTGATGTTTACCGTTTGGGACGTTCCGTTTACACCTGTCAGCGTTTCTTCCGCATAAAGAGGTACTGGATCGCCTTCCTTCACCCAGGCAACCGTTACGGTCTCCTGGCGCACATACACAAACTCGCCAACCACGCCGTCACCGTAAGTAAACTGTATCTCTGTCAGCGTAGGGTCTTTAGGCGTCCACCCCAAAGCTCGCAATTCCGTATCATACCCAAAATCATCAATCCCTACTGTCCCGGCCGTTCCATGCTCACCTACCAGCGTTTCCGTATAAGCTGTTCCAACGCCTTCCTTAACCCAGCGAATCTCTTTTTTGTTCCCGTCCACATCACGCAACTCATAGACAAATTCCACTTCAAAGTCTGTACCGTACGTACCCGTCACCGAAGCCGGGGAAGTCAGCTCCCAATAGTCTTTATCAATGACTGCGTCACCGTTTTCGTAATCTTCGTTAATCGTGAATGGAAGGCCAGCGACGCCGCTATCTGTCTTTCTATTGACTTCAATTTTCACGCCATTGATTTGTTTGAACCATCTTACTATCACGTCCGCGTAGTCGGCCCTGCGCCATATTGAATACACAATAGTATGTGTCATTATTTGCGCGCCTTCATTAGGTGAATATGATTGCCCCATAGCATTTGGAAACACTGGCGCTTCGGCATCATCCCAGGCCGTATTCCAACTGTGAAATACCCAGACAGGTTGAATTGCCGGCAGCGTATCTCCTGATCTAAGAGCAACATCCGTGTACTCCTTAAAATAGTATGACCCAGTAGCAGGGTCATGCATATCCGGCAAAGACATAACATAGTCATACTTATCGTCCGGATTCACAACCACATAATAGACATTACGTTCCGATGGCGGAGGACCTGAATCACGTACGAACTTAGCCTCCACAGTCAATCCTATGCTACCTTCTGGCGTCAGTTCTCTAAGCGTCTTTCCACTCGGTCCTTCATCATATACGGTTCTAGTACCATACATTCGCCATCCATCAAATTTATACCCTGGCGGTAGAGAAAATCCCGTATCCGTAAAATCCAAAAAAGTGTAAGGCTCATCCTTATCCTTTGTGTCGGTTACAAATACCGTTTGTTCACTATTATCCCAGGGCCATCTAATATATAACGCCTGTATGTCATTCGAAATTACTGTCCCTTTAAATTGCGGATAAAGAATCATTGAATGTTCCGCCGTTATATCAGAGCCAGGCGCATATTGTTCTCCCGTACCCGCTATATTTTCCGTCCAATAAGCCAATATAGCGTTCGCGGGAACATTTACGCCAGTGGCGTCAGCCCCACGTATTGTATACGTGGAGCCGATCGCTACGGCATTGTCGGTAACATCTGGGTTGTCATTAAGATTATCATACGAAATACTAACTGTCGTAGGGGCGCCGAACGTTATGCCGGATTTAAGCGCGCTCATAAACTGAGAGGCTGAAAACGCAAGCTGCGGCGCTCCATATTTAAGCTCAAATATCGCGTATAGGTCAATTTTTTTATCTACCTTTATTACATCTCCCGGCTCATAGACTATAGCTTCTACATTGGTAAAGTCTTTAGCCATATCTTCATCAGTAGCCCATCCCGCTAATATATAAGTCATAAACATATAAGAAGGAGTTTTAAACCCTACATCATCTAAACCAAGAATAGTATATTCGCTGCCTTCTTCGACTCTGTCACTGAATGTGTCCTCGCTTTCATACTTACTAAGATACGTAACATCCAGTGACCCCTTTGCGTAAATATTAAAATTAGGAACCAATGTCATCCCGTCGTAAAACTCTGCTGTACTCACCATGTCTCCAAATTTGTAAATCTTTCCGTTTGACGCTTCCCATCCTGTAGCTTCCCTAACTCCATCCATAATTTTCGTTTTAAACATTTCCTCATCAGAGGGAATCTTGTAATAAACATCCTTATATACACCATCAATTATTCCTTGAAAACCCGATACGCCACCATATTCTATATATATCCTACTACCGCCAACGTGGCCTGTTTTTATATTAAATGCAATGTCTCCATATTGATCAAACAACGATTGCTCTAAGCGTTTTCCAGGCACAAACCAAAGCGTCTCGCCATCATCATCAAGAACTTTTGAATATTTTATTCCACTGTCCTCAATTAACTCAATTCCATTTGGGTCTTCCTTATATAAGTACCAACCCTCAAAAGAATTATCTTCAAAATCTTTCGCGACCAAGACTTCGTCCGTAATATTTCTTGTATAATAGCCTGGTATTACCCCTACATCAGCATATTGTTTATCGTTATCACTATCATAATATGTTACAGTATATCTCGGCCCTGAATACGGCTGCCATATCGAATAAAGCGTAATATCCTCGTGACGCATGTAGATTGTGTCCTTTTCCTTAAGAATCTCCTCAGGGTACTCTTCCGTTCTCCACCCAAGGAAGGTCTCGCCGGTTCTCGGTACCATACTGCCCTGTCCTAACACCGTTATGGGCTTACTGACAAAATAGTTGTTGTCGTCAACGGGAGCTTCTCCTCTTTCATGGTTTTGCGCGACATATATGACCTTATGCGTTTCGCTCGGGTCAGGAATATCGCCCCATGACGCGTAAAGCTTCACTTGAACCGGATTGACAGCCGGGTCATTAAGCGTCTTGTCGTCAATTATGATTACTTCGCCGACCGCTAAAACGTCGCCTTCGTTCGGTTTAAGAGTCCATCCTTTAAAGTCATATTCTGGATTTCCAAATTTCAACCCGCCGAGTAACGTGGCCGTTTCGCCATATGCAAAAGTCTTTTCCGTCCCATCCGGATTTTCATGCTTCGGAGCTTCTCCTTCGCCGCCGTTCAAGTCATATACGACTTTGTAGGTTTCACCCTCGACTGAGTCCCAGACAGCGTACAATATTACCGTTCTGTTTACAGTAATCTCAGTTAAGGCGGGAAGAGCGTCTTCCACAGCGGTCTCCGCCATATAGCCCCATCCCACGAACTTATGACCTACCCATCTCATCCTGCTGTCGCCTACGTTATCCTTCAGCGGCGCTTTTTGTCCGACGCTATACAAGTTCGGATCTTCCGGAGCTTCACCAATGACATCGTAGCCGTTCTTACGGTATATAACGCTGTACAGATTCGTGTCGCGCCGCCATACGGCGTACAGCGTAGCCGTTCTATTTTCTGTGTTGCTGTCATTTATGTGGAACTCATCGCCCTCGATGTAAGACGCGATAACAGCGTTTTCGTCAAAGCTCCATCCCTCAAACACATGCTCATCCATGATTAAATTGGCGCTTTTCACGATAACCTTGTCGTTGTAATTATATTGCGTTATGTCATACGGGAAATCTCCCTCAAACGTAACTGCTTTACCCTTTCCGTTCAGGTCATAGACTACGTTAAATTTTGTTTCGTAGTCAAATTTCCACACTGCGTACAGGTTGAAATTGTCTTCGATGTATATTGAATCATTTTCAACGTAATCCGGAACGGTCGCCGCCGAGTTTCTGGCCCATCCGAGGAAGCGATACATGTAGACCCACATAGTGCCCTGACCGGGAGCTTCTATTGCAGCGCCATACAAGCGGCTCTGCGCCGCAGGGGCGTCTCCACCATGGTCGTCATCTGAAATATTCTCCGGGATGTTCGGCAAGAACGTCACCGTGTAGTTTTCGTCAACCTTTTCCCAAGCGGAGAAAAGAACGAGATTTTTGGTCATTTTAACTGGTTCACCGGCCAGGTATACTTTCTGCCCAGGTATCGGCAGATCTGTCCAGCCTGTGAACTTGTAGCCCTCGCGATGTAAGGTTTCCCCGCCCAAAAGCGTAGCTCTTTCGTTGTGGCGATACAGCTTCGAATCCACCGGAAGAGCGCCTTTCACATCACTTACCGCGTTGAAGTAGTACACACTATAAGTATCAGTCTTTTCTTGCCATACCGCGTAGAACGTTATGTCATGCGTTACTCGTATTTTCTGAGTCGGGAAGTATTCCGGGAATAGCGCATCCGGATCTTCGCTCCATCCCCAAACCTCATACCCGATTTTCTCAAGGTCTCCATAGCCTTCAACCGTATAGGACTCGTTATACAAGATGCCCGTCTTTTCTTCCGGAACCGTTCCGTCTCCGCCATTGGCGTCATATCTGACGGTATAAGGCCCGTTGTCATCGACTACCCATTGCGCTACAAGCGTGTCATTATCTTTTATTATAAATTCGCTGTTTAGGCCGTACGTGGAACCGTCCGAAGCAGCGCGCCAGTTCACGAACTTATGACCTTCATTCACAAGGTTTACAGGCTCTGCGACGGTAAAATTGTCACCCGCGACACCCGTATGCGGTGGCGGAGGGGTCCCCTTTACATCTCCGGCTCCGGGGGCGTAGCTCACGGTGTAGAGCGCGTCGTCACGCTCCCAAACGGCGTACAACACAAGGTCAGCGTCTTCTATCCGAGCCTGGTCTCCCGCCACATATTCTTGAACATCGGCGGAGGGATCTTTCGCCCATCCAAGGAACTTGTGTCTTGGGTTGTGGATATACTTGCCGTCAAGCACTGTAACGAGAGCGAAGTTTTTATAAAGCGTGGCGTCATACGGAGGAATTCCGATTCCGCCGTTCAAACGGTAAAGGACTGAATATTTATTTGTATCAACTTCCCAAACGGATACAAAATTGACGTCCGCTCCGTCGATAAAAGATCTATCGCCTTCGCTGTAAACCTTTCCGTCAGCCATGTCTTTCCATCCGGCGAATTTATAGCCGTCGGATTCATAGTCGTCGTATTTATACAAAGTCCCTCTGCCCGCGATTACAAATCCTTCTCCGTTTTGCAATCCTTGAAGGCTGGCAGGAGGAGTTCCATCGGCTCCCGCAGCGCTGTAATTTACTGAGTAACGCGTCGGGTCCAGGATCCACACTGCGTATAAGTTTACGCTGCGCGTAATCGGCTTCAACGCGTCGCCTTCTTGATAGTCCGCTAATACAGCGCTTCTGGCCGTAGCCCATCCGCCAAATTTATTCCCTTCGAGGATCATCGTACCTTTGCCTAAAACGACAGGCTCGTCGCCTACAGCGTAAAGGTTGTCGTCTACCGGAACCGCGCCTCCTGAAAGAATGACGCCCGCGTTATACTTGACAACGTACTGCGGCGGGTTCGGTTCCCATACGGGATACAGAGTAATAGGGTTCGGGCTGTCCTCGTAAATCGTAAACACCGCGCCAGCCGGAAGTAATTCGAAGTTTTCGGTTCCCGGATCTTCCGTCACATACTCCTGGTCTCTGCTCCATCCCTTAAATAGATAACCGCCCTGCCTGAACAACGAAGCCGGTTGCACCGTCACTTTGTCGTAAACGCTGTATTGCTTCGAATCCGTCGGAACATCTCCGGCCGTCTTGCTTCCTCCGTCATAAACCACTGTATAAACATCGGAAGACAGCTCCCAAGTAGCGAAAAGCACGGTGTTTTCTCTGATGCGGAACGTTTCGCCCAAATTTATGTCGGCCACGACATTCGTCGAATCGTAACTCCAACCCAACAAGATATGGCCTGGTCTATTAAAATCCTTTCTATCCGGATTCGGCGTCGTTATAAGAGCGTTATAAATGCCTCTTCCTGACGGAACGTTTCCAACGCCGCCGTTAGCGTCATAAGTTACGATATATTCCTTCGGGTCCGCTTGCCATATCGGAACAAACGTCTTATCTTCCTTAATAGGGAATGTCGATCCTACGCTGTAAGGGGTTCCGGTCGCGCTATCTTGCCAACCGACATGCCTGGAACCGACTTTTACGTACGGATCAGTTGGATTGTTCTCTAAAACAGTAACGATCTCATTGTATTTATATGGGTTGTTCGGGTCCACCGGAGGCGATCCTACTCCCGGTTCAGCGTCCGGACCTCTGTCGTAAGCGACATTGTAGGCTGAAGGGTCATCCATCCAAACGGCGTACAGTTCTTTATCCTCGTTAACTTTACGCTTATCTCCCGCTTTATAAGAAGCGGTCGTCGCATTCTGGTCTTCATCCCATCCTTCAAATGTCTTTCCTGGGTTTATCATCAAGTCGCCATCGTTACCTTTAACAGTAATTTCAGTGTGTTTATCCAAATTAACGTGCGGCTCGGGAACTGTTCCCGTCGCTCCGTTCAAATGATAATACACGTTAACTTTTCCGGCGGTTTGCCACAACGGATACAGCGTGACGTTAACCGTAACCCTCTTGCTTGGGTCTACCGGCGTCGATCCTCCCTCTGTTTCCGTCCATCCGCCAAAATCATGTCCCTCTCTTTGCAGATTTCCCGTATTGCTTGGAAGAGGTATGAAATCGTTGTATTTGACCGTTGCCGACGCCGGCGCGGTTCCCGAAGTCGAGCCTGAACTCGAATATGTTACCGTCACGTCCGCGACCACGTTCCATTTAGCGTAAACTGTAGTCGGATCGCTTTCTACATATATATAATCTCCAACCGCTTTTAACGGTCCCGTAACGGAGCCAACCGTCCATCCTCCGAACTGGCTGCCTTCTTTTATCAGCGTGTTCTCGTTTTTCAAAACCGCTTTTTCCGAATAACTGTAAGCTTCGTCCGGATGCGGCGTTCCGATCTCAGCTCCATTTCCGTCGTATTTCAAAGTATAGGCGCCCGGCTTGTTAAGATGGTTCCACTGAGCGTTTAAAACCTTATCGGACTGTATATAGAACTTATCGCCGGCGGCGTACTCTTCGGTCCCCGACTTCCATCCGGAAAACTCGTTATCAATTTTCCTTAATTTTTCAGGAACTCCGTCATTATCGCGTACAGTGACTTCTTCATCATAGGCGTATGTTTTCGCGTCCGCCGGAGGAGAGCCATAATCGGCGCCATTCCCGCCATACGTCACCTTAAATCCGTCGCCAGTCCTATCCAACCACACCGGATACAGATTCAACGGCTTGTCGATAGCCTTATCGTATCCTATAGCGTAATATCCTGAACTTTCCGGATGCGGACGCGTGATGGCGATTTCTCCTCCTACGGTCTCCGTCCATCCTATCAGTTCGTAACCTTTTTTCACCAATCTGCCGACATGGTCGTTAGCCGCCGGACTAAACGGATTCGTCGTATTTATGACTTCACTGTCGGGAGGAACGCCAGAATCCGCGCCATCTCCGTAATAAACGACGTCAACGTCATCATATTCCCACTGCGCCTTCATATACGTAACATAGTAATATTTACCATCACCAGTAGGCCCTAGGTGCACCAGAGGCGTTTCTCCCTCGCCGGGCTTAAACAAATGACCGCTATACAATTCCACTAAACTGCCGTCTATATCCACATATAACTTCCAACCCAAAAACCTCTTACCAACTGGCGACACGGTATCCGGGGTCAAATATTCAAAACCATCGCTCGGCCTGAAAGTAAAGCCGTAGTCGTTAATCAATCCTTTCACGTCAACAGTTGGTATCGACCCTATAGTTTCAGGAAACATCTTCAAAGTATTATGGACTATAAACCGATACTTGTCGGTCTCGTATTCATCCACAGCGAATACAATTCTTGGTTTACCGAAGACCTCGTTCGGACGTTTCCATTGAGCGTAAAGAATTACGTTCGATTGCAAATTTATTATATCTCCCGGCTGAATTAACTTGTCAGGGTTCTCCTCATATTCATCATAAGCCCATCCAACAAAGTCATATGGCTTGCCGCTCAACGTCGAAACCTTAAATTGAAAATCGTCAGGAGATTGAACAAGGTAATCTCCCTCTTCCAACCGCTGAATCATAGGCCAATTTTTATCGTTGTCGTCAAGCATTAGCTTCGAACCGTACGTCACGGAATATGTAGTCGGCCCGGTACCTCTATACTGGGCGTACAATATTAAAGTAGTTGGCGAAGTCATGTCAAACGTTATCTCGTCTCCTGGATAATAACGCTTGTTATCATTCCTGCCTTCTATATCCTCCAACGTTGTGCTCCAGTGAACAAACTTGTAATCCGGCGGAGCCGTCCACCCAAACTCGGTAAAAGATTTAATGATTCTCGTTTCATTTTGCTTGATGCCAGCTACGCGGTACTGTTCGTCGCCTACTCCGATCAGATAGAACATCGTATGATTGCCAGAAGGAGCTCCAAAACTTAGCGCTGTCGGCGTCGGGTCAAATTCCCACTGCGCGTAAAGCTGCATATTTGAATCAAGCGTAATCGTTTCACCGGGCAGATATTGATTCCCTTGCCCGTCCTGGCTGTCGCTCCACCATGTTAGTTTTAAAAACTTACGTTCAATTCCAATCTCCTTTGTGTCTTTTATTACATAATACCCGTCTTCACCTTCCGCAAAATCCAGCGTTTCTTCCGCTCCGTCGTTAGTATTGTAATATACGCCATACAAAGACGGTCTGTCCACATGTACAAGTTCCTCGTCGGCAGCCTGAACTTCTCCGGGTCCAGCAACAGCATTCTCCACTTCATATCCCGAAACATTTTCGACAGATTTAACGGATTTCACAACCGAATTTAACGCCCCATTATCCGCTTCGCTTGCAAACGTAACGTTAACGCAACCTAACGTCGTCACAACCGCCAAAATCATCGAAATCAGTCTGTCAATAAATTTCTTTGTGATTCTCATTGCTACCTCCTATACAAAAAATACGGCTGTTGAATGAAAACCGCTATATAAAACTAGTCTTTATTTTTATATTAACTATAGACAGTCGGTTTCAAACAACTTTTCCCATATGAGTAAAATGTCACAATTCAAAAGTCGGAAAAGCGCCGATATATCGCGCGCCGCCTGACCAAATCGTCAATTGTCCAGGACGCTCGAATTCTTTAACGCCTATACGATGCTCCACACGGGAACATAAGAGGCGTTATTATCCGGGTAAATTTTATTCCCCGGCTTATAAACGGGCTTGCTTAGATCATACGACAACGTTCTGGGAATAACCTCCGACATCCTTCAAAAGTCGTCATCTCACTGTAATAATCATGGAAACCGGCGCTGCGTTCACATGCAAACCGTTCCTTGGGATCTATATTGTTTGTAAACGCTAACATAACGGTAACCCAGATTACCTGCGCATTGACAACAGATCTAAATTGATTAGTCATATTCCCTTTAAAAACAAATAAATATCTCGGAGCGTACTCAAATCCTTTATATCCCCAAGCTTTAAAGTCCGGAATACCAAACTCAATGGCATCCGTAGCTAGCGATATAAAGCGAACACGTCAACGTCGGTTTTCCACTAATCATATAAAACTTTATCCAGAATCATCTAGAATGTCAGACAAATTCACCGCATCGCTCGGCTTATAACCCACGTAACCAGGGTCGAACGCATTAACCGATATGCTCCATTCCTCAATGGAGACATCCCCTGCCCAACGGTCCGAAATCCATGTCCGCGTTATGAAGTAGCCGCAACTATCGAACGTTGGAATCGTAATCGTCGTTTGACCGTTCACCATCTCCTGATACGTAATCCAATCATAATTATTGTGAAAATGCATTCTTTCTAACGTCGGCTTTCCGTTTAAGCTGAATGCCTGTGGTCCTCATAAAAGCGAACGCGCTTTTTGATAATTTTTGCTGAACGTTGCAAGCGAGCCGTCAGAATAAAAAACTCTCCGTTCGAGTTCACCTGACGCTAGCATGCCGTAATCTCTATTTTCCCTTCTCCGCCACCATCATAACGCAAATATAAGTCGTCTCACTCTTTGACAAGCACTTATTTTAGCTCTGGAAGTTCCGTCCGTGCCTATATGACAAGAGACTTCCTTTGCTAGCTCAAAATATTCAGAGTTTTTAGCTATATAGAAAGCTCTATGACTGTTGTACGTAAAATTTGAGTTTTCACCAAAATAGGTATCGCGTTTTGTAGGTGAACCTAATAAAACCTAAATTTTTCGAATATTCCTGAGAATCGTTCACGACAACCACGTTCGCTCTTGGAGCGACCGCAGTCGCGCTTTTACCCATTGCCATCACGAAAACGTCGTTTAGGCGCCGTCAATACTATCGGCTTTATGTATACTAACGTCGCCTTCTAAAATATATATGGGCGGTCGAAGCGACTTTAGCGGCGACATAACTACCTTTAGCGCAGACTACATCCACCGACAAGTTCCTTAAAAGCAACCGTTCCTCTTAAGTTCATAATGGCCTCCGACTCAACATAATTAACGCGGTCCAACACAACATCCACATTCTTTACGTTGCTCACCACATATAACGTTCCGTCCCACTATATCTATATTCATAAGCGTAATACGCGCCACGTTTCCGCCTGCCTTGGCAATGCGTATAGGCGCGCCAGTCGAAAAAGGTCGGCTGAAGATAATCCATCAACGTGTGTCCGCCACCATATATCGTCAAATCGGTATACACACGGCTTTGACACATTTTAAAATTTTTTCTTCTAGGTTATTAACTGACATAACGCGCCTTATCTTTTGATTCCTTAAAACTTGGTACAATCCCGCGTCGTCGATCACCATAGCCTCATAAGTTCCGTTATAAGTTATCGACAGAGCCTCTGAAACCGTATCAGCGCTTGATAGAACCATAATAACTGACAAATGCAATAGGCGCTATCGTTTTAAGCGCTCTTCTAATCACAAGTTCTTCTTGTTAACCTCCCGATATAATTTTTTATGTCCCTACACACTAGCATTACATTGGGACGGGCCAAACTGTTAAGTCAGTAAGCGTAAATCTACGTAAAAACGCCTATTGCAAATTCATTTTTTCAGACATGGCGCCTAAGCCACGCCAAACACTTTCGGCATCATCGTTTGCTATTTCTCTTTAAGGAATATCCAAACGACTCGTAGCAACAAGACTCTGCCATTAACCGAAAATTTTCTCAGTTAACTCCATATCAACCAATAAACAGCCATTCTATCAGTAATAGTAATTTCATCTCCCGGTTTGTATATCTGTTCTCCAGGAGTCGGACTGTCGTCATCCCCTTTTTGATATCCGGCAAATGGCAGTATCGTATGAGGCTGGAAGTTATAAACGTCATAATTCTCAAAAATAACTTTATCTCCTATGTAGCCTTTTATATCGTATGTTTGAGAAGTTAATGCGTTATAAAGCGTAATAGTGGCGTCAGTTTGTTGAGGCGTTCCTCCATCCGCCGTAAATACATACGTATAAGGAGGTTGCTCATCGAAAGAAAATCCATCCCCAATCTGATGCCGCGTTTCTTTACCTAAACTATCCGTATATTTCCATTCTTTAACACCAGCTATTCCGACGTTCGCACCGTCCGGAAGAATGTACAAATCGCGCCTTGGCGCCTGAAGGGTCAGCGTCGTATTCCCATTGGAGTCCCTAAATTCTACTGTCGTGTAATAAGTAACGTCAAGATCCCATTCCGCATACAGTGTGTAATCCGCATTAAGATCATTCACGTCAACTTTATCGCCAGGCTTATAATTTCTATAATTCGGATGACTTTGGTCATATTCTGTGCCCCATCCTGTAAACTCATAATCCGCACGCGGTTTAAAGTTCGGCTCCAGGGCTAAAATTTCCTGCAAACTATACGCCATAAACTCGCTTTGACCCGCAGGTAAAGTCATCGTATGATCAATATATTCGCCATTGCTGTATACAACATAGTTAATAGTAGGCGGCAAAAAGGTTCCGCCAATTCTTACGCCTTTCACGCCTATAAACGCGAAATTGGCTTTTGTCAGTTCACTGTCAGCCCCACTGGATGACAAGGTAACGAACTCGCCGTGCGTGTCCCCTGTAGACACCGTGCCCTCAATCGAAATGGCTCCGCTGGCGGACGACCAACTTCTTGTGGCCCTTCCGGCGGCAAGATCATATTTGCCGTCAGCGTCCGGGCCGACTATACCGTCCGTACCCCAAAGACCAATTTCACTTACGCCTTTTATATGTATCTTAGCTCTCGACGTTCCGTCGGTTCCCAATGCTCTTGCAAGCTTGTTCGTCGCTCGCGCGCTTGTAGCCACAAGGAAATTCGCCGGTGAATCAACCTCGAAATCAGCGTTGTTAATGGTGGTGACAAGAGGCCTGACCGTAGAAGAGTTATTGTTTAAAGACACCACCCGGAAATCTGACTGCGGTCCCGCGTAAAAGAGCCTTTTAGCGGACAAAGCCGAATACCTAAGATTCCCGTCCGTTACGAAATTAAAGGACGCTCCGTCGTTTACCCTGAACGACGCGTCGGTCATTATTAATGGATTAGACGCAAACTTTCTGTCAGCGGACTCGCTCAAATTTATGCGTACGTCCGCGCCCCTGCCAACTTCAAAATATTCAGGATTTTTATGATTATAAAACGCTCTGTAACCAGTATAAGAAAACGTCGAATTCGCTCCAAAATCAATGTCATGCCTGACATCCGCCGTTACGTACCCGGAAAGCTGGGAATACGTGAGACTATCGTTCGTAATCGTTACGTTAGATCCAGGCCGCGTCGCCACTACGCTTTTAGCCAGCGTCGTCGCGAAAACCCCGTTCGCGTCTCCGTCGATATCGTCAGCTTTGTGAATATTGATGTCTCCGTCTAAGAAAATATCTTTGGCCGTCGCGACTTCCGCCGCGAAGTACGAGCCGGAAGCGGTCGTTATGTTTATGTCGCTGTCTTGCAAAGTCACGGTTCCTCTTGTGTTGGTAACGAGCTTCGGCCCTTCATAAGTCACATTGTCAATAACGACGTCCACATTTCTCACATTACTCGCCACATACAAGGTTCCATATCCGTTTTGCCCCACTACGTTCACGTCAGTCAAGGTAATGGTCTTTACATTGCCGCCGGATTTTACCAAGCGTATGGGCGTGCCCGTTGAAAGAGTCTTCTGGGGGAAATCCGTTAAAGCGTGTCCTTCTCCATCTATAGTCAAATCCGAATACAAACGGCTTTGATGTATTTCCAAGTCTTTTCTGTTTATTTGTATGTCATCCGCCAGTCTGATTAACCTTACGCTCTGATTCCTCAACGCCGCGTACAATCCCGAGTCATTACCCACTATCGCTTCATAATTTCCGTTATACGTTATAGACGGCGCGGCCGTCGCGATATAAGCGTTAGCTAGCGCCATAGAAACGGACAGCGTCAAAACGACCGCCTTTTTTAATATATTTTTTAACATAGTCTCTTTTTAGACCTCCCGAATATTTTCACTCCCAAATTAAATAATGCTGGGTTCTATTCATTAGTAAATATCATACGCTTCCATTAAAATACCTTATAAATTTTTATAATATATAATAATAATGACTGTATATAGTTGGTGTCAATTGATTTCCCTTATCGCCCCTTTACTGCCAAACATGGACAACCTATGCGAAAACGCCAAAAAATACAGCTATCCTCTACCGTTTCTTAATTTAAATCAAAATAAGAAATAGCGCCAACCCGTTAATAAAACCACATATTAAAAATAAAATTTTTATGTACCCAATTTTGCAAGAAAACCTTGATACTTGATAATCTAACTTAGTAAAATCCTATCGTAAACATGCGAAACGCGAAATAAGATTGTTTAAAATCTTTTCTTAAACCAACAAAACAAAACCATAATTCAAACGTAACGACAATTTCGGGCGCATACGCCTTTAAACTTCAAATCGCGCTACCCAATATGAGTTTCGGCCAGTCGTATCTAACAACTAATCGAATCCTTACATTCAATTGTCGCAACTTAAAATTTATGGCGTTTATCTAGCTCGTCTCCAAAAAAAGTTCTTGCCATTCCTCTTAAAACTTGAACTTCAAAGCTATGTCCGGAACTTTTCTCCTTACATTTTTGATAAAAATCCATCTTTTTACACATTATTAACGGCGATCTTTAGAGCGTCGCGTCATTCGATTTTCCATTCAAATAATAGCTAAAACGAACGTCCGACGTCAGACGAACCCGTTCCGCCCGAATTTCCATCACAATATGGATAAGCCGAGCCGTTGTTTACACGGTCATCAAAACATGTCTTCTTCAAAATAATCGCCTCCCGCATCACCCCCTTAAAATATTGTAAACAAGAGACGCCAAAACCGCCCGCGTTTTTCGCTAACGAATAATCGCCAATTTTGGATTGTATATAGTCAAATAAAATTCTAAGAGCCTTAACCGCCACTTGGCATAATTAAGAAAACGCATAAGCATCGCAACATATCCGCGCAGTTCTATAATATAAATTCAGTAAGTCAGTAAGAATTAAGAAACGCCGATCCGCCATGCTCAGAGCCAATCACACCCGACGCGTCACAGCCATGAAAAATTAAGATCATATTCTATTCAATATAAGATTATTTATAAGTTTATAAGAGCGTCAAATTAGCTATAAAATCTCACAAAATGCAAAATTACGCAAACTTAAAATACGCAACGTTAATTACGACTGTCATTTTCTTTTTTAAAAAATCGCGTTGAACTAATCACACACTATAATTTCCACTTGTAAAATTCATAATCATAAAAATATCGGTTACATCGAATTAAGACATGGAATTACATGAATCGCTAGTATGAAGAAGGAATAGCGTTATCGCGCCTATCCTTCACATAAGGTCAAATCGCTTCAAATTAAACTCCGTTACTCCCACACATCGACAAAACAAACTTACATAATCACGCGAATTTAAGATGTGCGGCGTTAATCGCGCCTGCATACCTGAATTATTATATAGCGCCGTGACTATGTGCTTCACAAAATTATAAAACAACATCTAACGGTTGCGAAACGCGCCTATCCTATAACGCGTCCCTAAGCGCAGCGTTAATCGCGCCTGCCCTTCGGAAACATATAAAACATCGCGTCAATTTAATTTCGTTAAACGACATCCATCACAACAAATTCCCGTCAAAACGTTCCAGCATCCGCAACAAATATATCAATTACGTAAAAACCCAGAGACACAACGTTAATATACATTGTCTCCATAACATTCAACGTCAAAATCTTCAGCGTTCGCAAACGCCTCGCCAACATACATTGTCAGTCCAAAAACTCCCGCCATCCGTCAGTCTCCAAATTTTCACGCAAAATCTAATTAGCCTTACAGGTAACCCCAACAATAGCTTCCGATTACTCCAACATAACTTAAAAACACGCCTTCGCTACAAAAAAACGCTTCACCGCGCCAGTTTTTATCTAAAACATAGGCGCGTCCTTAACTTTTTTTCAGCCTTTAATTTAATCATTTTCATACCTAACGCGCTATGCGGTTTATCCGATTAATACGTTATTTTTCTCGTATTATAACACATCATATTAATTATGTCTATTACAAAGTATTGAAAAGTTTCCATAAAAAGTTATAAATAAGCGTTAAATTTTTACATAGCGAAAAAATTTAATGCGTTCACCTTCGCTTGTCCACAACGGCTTCCTCCGCGCCTTTATAACGTAAAACCGCGCTTTTCGAGCGTCTAAAGTCTTTCATCTCAGCCCTGAATTCTTCCGTCGCCAAGTCGCGCGAGACGTTAAGCCCGCGTTCCGCGAGCAATATAGCGCATATAAGAGCGTCTGTCTCCGCCGCCGCCTCATCCGGCGCGCCAGCGGCTTTTTCGTTAAGATCCAATATCTCGTTCAAAATCACTCTTCGTCTCTTTAAAAATTCGGCGTATCTTTCAGCGTCTTCCGCCGAGTTTTTTTCATTTTCAGTCATACAAAGCATTTTGCGCAATTTTTGATTTTTTAGTCTGGAAATCTTCTCCATCCCAAGCTCATCTCGCATTATTTAGCTCCTCCCGCCGCGACGCCACCTAGCATGGACTGCAACGCCGCCATCTGCGAGTCCGCTTCCGCCACAGCTTTTTCCATAACTGAAAATTTGCGGTAATACTCCTCTTCTTTTTTCGCCAATCGTTCGCTCATACTCGCTAATCTTTCATCAATTTCGCTTATATTGTTATAAATCTCGCTGCCGCGGGCCACAGAGCCGTAACCGGTTTTTTTAGAGATAGCGCCATTCACGGAAATCGCCCCGTTTATCAAATCATTCAGCCGCTCAGCGACGCCTTCTTTTTTTATATCCTTCACAACGTTTTTTTCTCTCTCTCCATATTCAGGATGCAACGTAAAAAGTTCCGCCACTTCTTCCGGAATATCATGAAGCGCTTTTCTAAGCTTTTCCTCATCAATTACAAGTTTCCACCCTTCGCGATAATCTCGCGACGGCGAAACCCCTATGTCGTAAAGAGCTAGTCTTTTACCGCTTGCAAGCGTCATAGAGGCGTACATCCGCGTCCTTGAGTCATTCAGAAAACCGTTCAATACCTCATCCCGGTAAAGCAACCCTTTTTTAGCTTCCTCTTCCCATCTTTCAATGTCTTTCTCGGACATCGCATCTCTCTCGTCGTCCGTAAGAGGTTCATAATAACCATATTCTCCGAACTTAGTCCTATTAGTCATATATTTCTCACGTACATTTTCAATTACATCGTTATAAGCGCTTACAAACTCCCTAATCGCCTCCAACGGCTTTTCAACGTCTTTCTCCACCGTTATTATAACAGACTTTTCCGTCGTCGCGTTAAGCTTTATATTTACGCCGTAAATCGAAAACTCATTTTCAGGCGTTGACACAACATCTCCGTTAACGAACAAACGCGCGTCGAGCGGTTCTTTAGAAAGCTCAAGTCCAAGCCCTTCCAAAAACCTCTCACCGCCTTCGCCGAACTTTATCGCTCCCGCCGCGCCCTCCGACAACGATTTAAACTCCAAAACCCCTTTAAACTCGTCGTATTCGAGCCTGACGCCGGCGTCAGCCTTATTTACGGATTCAAACAGCTCCCCGACCGTTCCCGTCGAATCGATATTCACCGATTTTCCATTTATGACCACTTTACCGACTCTCAGCCCGCCGAACGTTTCCATTACCGTCCTGTCTAAATCCACCTCGCTCCTCTTTCCTGGAAAAACGCCAAAATCACGCAGCGCTCCTCCGCTTTTCACCGACATCTCTCCCATACCCGTCAGTTCTTCTATGACGCCTCCTTCAAAAGCGGCGTCCTCTTTCGCCCCTACAATCTCCAGCTTGACCTTGCCCGCGTCAGCTCCATCTTTTATCACCGAAAACGTCATCTTCGACTCAAAACCTGACGCCGCGACCGCCTCGTTCAATTTGCGCGTAACATCATCCGCGCCGTCGCCCGACGACACGTTAATATTAATCTCCTTAACCTCATCGCCCACCGTCACTTTTACGCGTTTTCCTCCCGGGCTAATTACGCCCGGCGCCTGTTCCGCGACCTTTAAGCCATTTCTCAGTTCCCCTTCCGAGAACTCTATAAAATGGCCTTGAGCGGTCTCGATAATCAGCCTTCCGTTTTCCGACCGGGACTTTACTCTCATCTGACCGTTTTCCTGGCCAAAAACCGCCATTTTAGCGTTTAAAACGTCGCTCACCGTTTTCGCCGAACCGTCGTTTCTTAATAGTTCCGCTTCCTCTTCGCTGAAAATAATATCTTTGGGTTCCCCGCCGTCCAGCGACGCTTTAAAACCATCCCCAGCCTTCATCCTTGAAAAATCCATTTTGTTCGCTTCCGCCGTTACAACCCTCGAAATAGCGGTCTTACTCGCAAACGTATGCGCCGACGCCAGTCTCAACGCGTCTATCTTATAAACGCCTTCTCTCGCGTCGGAAAGCGCGCTCGCGGACACGCCCTCTCCACTGACCGAAACGCTTTTACCCGTATACGTTGACGCCAGTCTCATATTTGAGTCCGTATTCGCCATATCCATAAACTTCATTTGAAAATCTTTCAAAGTCGCGCCCACATCATTATAAGCCTCGCGCTTCCACTCCAACTTCATTTTGTCCTTCTTCACCGCGTCATATCGCGCGCTTTCAGCTTTCATGGCGCGCGTGACGAGCGACTCGACGTCCACTCCTGACATGCCCGTTATCCTTGAAGTCGTTGTGTACAAACCCATCGCCTCTTTTATTTAAGTTTTTAAAACTATGACAAGTTAAAGCCTCACAAATTCACCGTCATTATAATATCCTATTAAATAAATCCATTGACCGAAAAAAACCATGAAGGAGCGTCACTTTTTATGGAAATAACGCCGAAAAAGTTTCCCTATGATATGTCCGCAATATCAAAAGACCAATTTGATAGCCACATAAAGCTTTACAACGGCTACGTAGATAAAGTTAACGAGATAACGAAAGATCTCTTCGATCTTACGCCGCCATTTCAGGCGAACGCTACCTACAGTAAGTACCGCGGTCTTAAAAAAGGCGAGACATACGCCCTGGACGGCGTAATACTTCATGAAGCGTATTTTTCAAACATGACCTCCGCGAAAACATCGCCCGACGAATGCCTGCACAGGGTTTTCGACCAGTGTTTCGGCGGCTATGAAGGATGGGTCAACGACTTCGCAAGCTGCGCCGCAGCCGCCCGAGGCTGGTGCGTATTCTGCTATGACCAGCGCACGCGCTCATTCAGAAACATTCTTATGGACTCTCACGACGACGGCATGACATGTTTAGCTTATCCTATAATCGTTCTGGATATGTACGAACACGCCTACTTCATAGACTACAAAACGGATAAAGCCGAGTATATTAAACGATTCATCGATGGCATATGCTGGCGCGCCGCCGGAAAAAGACTGAACAAGCTTGGCCGCGAAACGTCGATCGCCTAAAGGCCTGTTCAAGATCTCCGCTTTGTCAGCGCCCTTTACGTACATTCTTCGAATACGCGGCGTTCGCGCTTCCGCGTTTGGCTATGTTTCAAACTGAGTTCCGTATAAAATTGACCGACACAGGCCGTCTTATAATTATAGCGGTCAGGCTGTAACCGTTTGGCCAACTTCCTCATAATATATCACATGGGAATATTTTCCTTAATCTTATCAACCATGAGGAGGAAACGTCATGGATCATTGGATTACCAGCTTAACCGAAAGTATGCTTCGCTATATCGGTCAAACCGTTACAATATTCACCACAAGCGGCGGACTGTCGGGAAGCGGCTTCACGGGCGTTTTAATTTCCGTTGACTGTAATGTCGTAAGACTTTTATGCGATATCGGCGCTGCGCCGGCCTGCCCGATAGGCAGCGGATGCACAGGGCCTGTTGGCGACTACGGATTCGGCGGCTGCGGCGGCTACGGCGGCGGCTACGGCGGAGTCAACCCGCTTGGCGCCATATGCGTCATACCCACTTGCGCTGTAGCGGCGTTCACGCACAACGCTATCGGTTAAAAGAATTTGAAAATTAGGCGGATGTAATGTCCGCCTTTACATATTCAAGCGCGTTCCATGAACTTGTTCAAGATCTCCGTTTCGCGTCTTTCCGTCTCATTTTGTCAGCGCTCTTCGCCTATATTCTTTGAATACGCGGCCTTCGCGTTTGGCAAAAAAACGAGCGCGGAAATCCGCCAAAAGCGAGATCTTGAACAGGCTCTAAAAGTTGGCGTTTGTTTTTTCCGAAGGGCGGCGAATTATGAAATTAAAGTGTAATGCCGTTTTCAGCGGCGGAGGCGTAAAAGGCGTGGGATTCGCGGGCGCCGTTACCGCTTTTGAAAACGCCGGATACTCGTTTCAAAGCGTGGCGGGCGTATCGGTCGGCGCCATAGTGGCCTCGCTTATAGCCGCCGGATATAGCGCCGACGAACTTAATAAAGAAGTGCAAAAGATCGAATATACAAAATTTTTGCGAAAAGGTTTTTTCAGCGGTTTCGGTAAAATAGGCAAGCTGATCAACAGCTCCATTTTCTACGGTTTATATAAATCCGACTACTTCGAGCATTGGCTGACCAAGCTTTTAGACGCGAAAGGCAAGCGGACCTTCGGCGACATAAAAATCCCCTACCCCACGGACAACGTGAAATATAAGTTTCAAGCGATCGCTATGGACATAACCGATGAAAATATGCTCATCTTACCTGACGACATCTCGAAATTCGGCGTTGACCCTGACTCTTTTCCCATAGCTAAAGCCGTGAGAATGAGCATGAGCCTTCCGCTTTACTTTGAGCCGTATACGCTAAAGCTTAATTCTCATACTCACGTCATAGTGGACGGCGGTCTTCTAAGCTCATACCCGATATGGCTTTTCGACTCATGCCAGGCGCCTTCCATACCAACGTTCGGATTCAAAGTTTCCGACTTCACGTCGCCTGAGGCCAAACATCTTGAAGGCCAGCCGAAACCCGGCAACTTTATTAAATACAGCGAAGCGATAATATCCACGCTAGCGCGAGCGCATGACAAGCGTTATATTTCAGAGTCTCCCGGCGACGCTCAGCGCTCTATTGTAATACCGACCACGGTTAAGACTTCTTCCGGCGTCAAAAAGATAACGACGACTTATTTTAAAATAACGAGCGAGGAGAGCCTCGCGCTTTATAACAACGGTAAAAAGGCGGCCGAAACGTTTTTATCCCAATGGAATTTTGACAACTGGAAAAACGCTTATTACCCGAACAGGTTATAAACGTATAAAACGCGCTTAGAGCAAGATCTTAAACAGGCTCTTATCTTAAGTCTTCAACGGCGCTTAACGCTGAACTAAGCCTAAGCCATAACCATCCAAGCGGTCTTTTCCACGCCCTGTTCGGCCATGTTTCAAACTGAATTTAATACAATTTTATGACGCGGGCGGATCCCGCGATTTTTTTTTATAGTTCCTAATTTCATATCGACATCAGCTTTTGCGTTATGTATAATATTTATACCAGACTCAGCCTAAACCATAATCATCCGAACAGCCTTTTTCACGTTGCGCTTTTTCGCGAAGCCTCGCCCGATTTGGCTATGTTTCAAACTGAATTTAGCATAGAATACGGTTTGCGCCGCTGGATCGCAAATTGCCGGAGAGGAACCGCGCGATGGATAAATCCGAATATGAAAGACTGGAACGAATGTACGTTTACGAGCGCGGACTGTTCGAAGAAGGCTGCGCGTCGATAGCTGGCGTCGATGAGGTGGGCCGAGGCTCTCTCGCGGGACCCGTCGTGGCGTGCGCCGTAATATTGCCAAAAGACTGTTTTATAGAAAACGTTAATGATTCTAAGAAGCTCTCATCTAAAAAACGCGTGGATCTGACGTCGTTAATAAAAGAGCGAGCCGCCGATATAGCTTTCGGTATGGTTATGCCCGCCGAAATAGACGCGATTAATATTTTAAACGCCTCGCTTAAAGCTATGGAAATGGCTGTGGACAGCCTAAAAATGAAGCCCGACGCCGTGTTAGCGGACGGAAACCGCGGTTTGACGTTTAACGGTCGAAACCTCTCTATTGTAAAAGGCGACCAAAAAAGTCTTTCAATAGCGTCCGCCAGCATAATCGCTAAAGTCTTTAGAGACTCGCTTATGCGCGCTTATGACAAACTCTTTCCCGGCTACGACCTTTCCCAAAATAAAGGTTACGGCGTGAAGAAGCATATTGAAGCGATCAAAGCTATAGGTCATTGCCCCATACATAGGATGTCTTTTCTTAAAAACATCCTCAATAAAAATGAGAACGGAAACGACGAATGAAAAATCACATTATAGAAGACGTGGAATCCGAAAGCATAGCGGAAGAATTAGGCATAACCAAAGGCGACGCGCTTGTATCCGTTAACGGACGCCCTATCGCCGACGTATTTGACTATCGATATTTTTTACAGGAGTCCTACGTCGAACTGCTTGTTGAAAAATCCGGCGGGGAACAACTTCTGTATGAAATTGAAAAAGACGAATATGAGGACATAGGGCTTACATTTCAAAAGGGCCTTATGAGCGAAGTGAAACGATGCTCCAACAGATGCTTGTTTTGCTTCGTGGACCAACTCCCTAAAAACATGAGAAGCCCGCTCTATTTTAAAGACGACGACGCGCGGCTTTCTTTTTTACGCGGAAATTACGTCACGCTTACCAATATGTCGGAGCGTGATTTTTCACGTCTGCTTTTTTATCGCCTTTCGCCTCTGAATATATCCGTTCACGCCATAGATCCGGATTTGCGCCGTTTCATGCTCGGCAACAAAAAAGCGGGCGAATTGGAAAATTATTTACGGCGCGTAAGCGACGCGGGCATTGACATGAACTTTCAAGTCGTGCTGTGCAAAGGCGTAAACGACGGAAAGAACCTTGACAAAACGATAGAAGTCTTAAGCCGGTATATGCCTAACGCGAACAGCTTATCCATAGTCCCTGTCGGCCTTACGCGATGGCGCGGCGAATTATTTCCGCTTGAACCGTTTACAAAAAGAGATTGTTTCTATATAATCGAACAGATAAACGGATGGCGGAAAATCTTTTTGGAAAAATTCGGCTCCGCTTTCGTTTTCGCGGCCGACGAATTTTACGTAAAGACTCAAACGCCTATTCCTCCGTATGAGTATTATGGAGACTTTCCGCAAATTGAAAACGGCGTGGGCATGATGGCCTCGTTCGCGCGGGAGCTTGACGACGCGCTAAAAAAATCAAAGCCTTCGCGCAAGGCTAAACATGTATCCTTAGTCACGGGAATGGCCGCGTTTGACTTCATAGCCAGCCAATGCGATAAGATCGTTAAGAAATACCCAGCCGTTAAAATAAGCCCATACGCCGTTGAAAACCATGTTTTCGGCAAAGAAATAACCGTCTCGGGTCTTTTGACGGCCAGAGACATAACGCGCCGCCTGGCGGGCGAAGACATTGGCGAAGTCACTTTGCTTCCGCGCAACGCCATGCGCGAAAGCGACCTCACGTTTCTTGACGACGTTACGCTGGACGAACTAAGCGCGTCCATAAAATCGCGCGCTGTCGCCGTCGATGTAAATGGCGCCGAATTCTTGCGCGCCATTATTAAAGATGACTATACAAACAAATCATAAAGACCTTGGGGCTCCGCCCCAAACCCCGCCGGGGTCTTCGACCCCGGACCCCGCGCCGCGCATTTGCGCGGCTTCATGAAGCGATTGAATAGTCATATTATTAAATAAACTCTCTCTAATCCATAATTATTTTTTATTCTTGTAGGAGGCTAACATGCCTAAACCAGTAGTCGCGATAGTAGGGCGTACCAATGTCGGCAAAAGCGCCCTTTTTAATAAAATCTCC
>JAISER010000066.1 GCA_031263985.1 Clostridiales bacterium
CAACTATCCTCGCAAAATACTAGCTTACCAAACAGCTGCCCAGATGGCGTCTTAAAAAATTCCAAACCAACAACATGTAACTGGGAATATATGGTGGACAATTAAACTTGCAATCTGCAAATTCGCGGTTCCATTAAAAAACATTTGACAAAACCGCGTTTGCGTCATATAATAAATCAACGGTTGAACAGTTGTTCAACTATGGCTTTATCTGCCATAGTTTCGTTTAAAGGGGGCGCCGACGTGGCCGAAAAATTATCACGCGACTACGACGTAATACACGAGGATGTCATAAATAAAGTCAGAACTCTGATGCCCGCCGGCATGGATTTCAGCGACCTCGCCGAACTGTACAAAATGTTCGCGGACAACACCCGCCTGAAGATATTATGGGCGCTCAATTGCAACGAAATGTGCGTTTGCGATTTGGCCGCGCTTTTGGGCATGTCCAAGTCCGCTATATCACACCAGCTCAAACCTCTTAGAATAGCTAACCTTGTAAAATATAATCGCAATGGAAAAGTAGTATATTACTCTCTTGCGGACGACCACGTAAAATCGATATTTGACACAGGACTTGAGCACATCAACGAGTGAAACGTTTTTATTTGCCCATACGGTTGAACAAGCGCTCAATTGAACACATTCGCATAATGTACGCCAAACAGGAATATGAATACAGGGGGTATGTCTTATGAAATCGGAATACACGCTTAGCGGCGTTGACTGCGCTCACTGCGCCGCCAAGATCGAAAAGTCCATATGCCGTTTAAACCGAGTCGAAAGCGCCAACCTCAATTTCGCGCTAAGCTCTCTTACAGTGTACACGGAAGGCGATTGCGACGTTTCGCGGGAAATCTCAGATACGATTAAAAAAATTGAGCCTGAAGCGCGAATAGAGGAACGGACGCGAAAGAAACAAAAGGCCGCCGAAAAAAAGGACGCCTCTCTATCGCAAGTTATTTCAGGCGCGGCTCTGCTAATCGCCGCGTTATTGGCCGTCCGCTTCAATTCCATCGCCGGCGCGGCTCTTTTCGCGGCTTCCTATGTAGCCGCCGGCGGCGACGTCGTTGTGAAAGCGTTAAAAAACATAGCGCGGCTTAGGGCTTTGGACGAAAACTTCCTAATGACGGCGGCCAGCCTCGGCGCTATGGCCATAGGCGAATTCCCTGAAGCCGCGGCCGTCATGCTTTTTTATAAAGTCGGCGAATATTTCCAGGACAAAGCCGTGCGAAACTCTCGCGCGTCAATCAGCGACCTTATGCAAATACGTCCTGACTACGCCAATGTCGTCCGGAACGGCGAGGTATCGACCGTACCGCCCGAAATGGTCGAACCCGGAGAAAAAATAATCGTAAAACCCGGAGAAAAGATACCGCTCGACGGCGTAATAATAGAAGGATCGTCTACGCTGGACACAAGCTCGCTTACAGGGGAGTCGCTTCCGCGAACAGTCACTGTCGGCGACGACATACTGTCAGGCGGCGTAAATAAATCCGGCTTGCTGGACGTTCGCGTTTCAAAACCCTTTAAAGACTCCACCGTATCGAAAATATTAGACCTAATAGAAAATACCGCGGCCAAAAAATCGCGCACGGAAAATTTTATCACCGTTTTCGCCAGATATTATACGCCGGCGGTAATCGGCTTGGCGGCTCTGATCGCGCTTATACCTGTAATTTTCTTCGGCGGCGACTCGCGCGAATGGGTCGGCAGAGGGCTTTTGTTTCTTGTCGTCTCCTGCCCGTGCGCGCTTGTCATTTCCGTTCCTCTCGGCTTCTTCGGCGGCATAGGCGCGGCCTCGCGACGCGGCGCGCTCATTAAAGGCGGTAATTTTCTCGAAGCGCTTAACGCCGTTGACACGGTCGCCTTTGACAAAACCGGCACATTGACGAAAGGCGCCTTAAATGTCAGCGCCATACTGCCCGCGAACGGCTTTACCAAAGACGAAACTCTTAAAGCCGCGGCTTTCGCCGAAGCTTTCTCCACCCATCCGATAGCCGCCGCCATACGCGAAAAATATGGCGGCGAAATCAACGGCGGCAAAATAAAAGATTACGTTGAAGAAGCCGGCCGCGGAGTATCGGCATACATGGATGGCGCTAACGTATTGGCCGGCAGCGCGGACTTTTTGCGGGCCAACGGGGTATACGCCGGCGGCGACGAGGGAACGCTCGTGGCCGTTTCAGGCAAATACGCCGGACGTATAATCATAGAGGACGAGATAAGGCCTGACAGCCGCAAAGCCATAGAACGGCTTAAAAAACTTGGCGTAAAAAAAATCGTCATGCTGACGGGCGACATGAAGTCCATCGCGGAAAAAGTCGCCGCGGAAGTAGGCGTAGACGAAACGTACGCGCGGCTTTTGCCCCATGAGAAGGTCGCTAAGCTCGAAAGTCTCGGCGGCAAAACGGCGTTCGTCGGCGACGGAATAAACGACGCGCCGTCACTGGCCCGCGCGAATGTTGGCGTGGCGATGGGCGGCCTTGGCTCTGACGCAGCCATAGAGGCGGCCGATGTCGTGATCATGACCGACGAACCTTCGAAACTCGCTGACGCCATAAGCGTAGCCAAAGCGACGAAGCGCGTCGTTTGGCAAAATATCGTTTTCGCGCTGTCGGTAAAGTTAGCCGCGCTGATTCTTGGGGCGCTCGGCATGGCTTCCATGTGGGCCGCGACTCTCGCTGATGTTGGCGTCGCTTTCTTGGCCGTGCTCAACTCCGCCCGCATTATTTATTACAAGCCTCGCGAATGGCTGGACTGAAAAATTTTGGTTAGAATCCCTAATTTCGCTTATAATACATTCATAGGTTTTAATCGCCGCGCCGCGCGGGAAATTTTATCGAGTTTCCCGCGCGCTTCGCGTTTATTGAAATCCGTCTTATTATGGCATGAACATTCGGAGGTGATAATTTGAATGACTCAATTAGGCCTGACAAAATAATCGACATGCTCCCGTTGTTTATAATAATAGCGACCCGTGACACGATCGTGTATAAAAACGAAAAAGCGAAAAAAATCTTCGGCGAAGACCTGCGGAAAGCCTCCGGCCTGTTAGCCGCTGAGACGGACAAAAGCGTCGTCACCAACATAGACGGCGTCGCGTATAAAATTTCGGCGTCCACAATATGCGGCGAACCTCCCGCCAAACTGATAACCGGTCTTGATATCACTTACGCGGACGACATCTTTACGGACGACGGAGCGCTCGACTCTCAAACCGGAATATATGACCGCGAAATAGGCATGAGCTTTCTCGCGACGCTTTTAAACGCCTTCAAAGCGGATGGCGAACCCTTTACGATTTGCGTAGCCGCCATAAAAGACTTTAGCGAGATGACAAAAACGCTTAACGAAGCGGAAGGCGAGACATACGCCAAAAAAGCGGTCTCAATAATGAAAAGCTCTATACGTCAAACGGACATTTTGTCCCGAATTGACGAAGACAGATTCCTGCTTATCTTTCCTAAATGCCCGATTTATATAGTGAACAACATAATGGAAACCGTATCGACGCGGTTTTCTATAGTAAATGAGACGAATGAGACCGCAAAAATGGGATACTCCATAGATTACATTGTGTTTGAAGTAAATGACCCGTCGTTGCCAGACGCGCAAAGCGCAGTAAACGCCGCGCTCGACGCGTGGCGAACGCCGCTTGCGTAAAAAAACCGCGCGTCCGGACTGATTAATCCGGAAACACGCGGTTTTTTCGTTAATTCGAGATATCCGCTACATGATCATTCGGGCGAATCGCGGGAACAGCGCGGGCGCGCCGTCCCTCAAAATCTATCGCAGCGCTCTTTTAGAGCCTGTTCAATATCTCACTTTTAGCGGATTTTTTATAATGATTTTTCGCCAAACGCGTAAGCCGCGTATTCAAAGAATATGCAAAGAGCGCTGACAAAGCGTGGCGGAAAATAAGCCGAAAATACGCGAAATTAAGTTAAACTGTACCCGTTTACGCATTGAATCAGGTCTTCGACGGTGATCTCAGGGTGTCTGTAACGCATTTTGTTTTGAGTTTTATCCTGGTAGTCCATACAACTGTTCGGGCAAATATGGAGGCATGCCAAACAGTGCTCGCACCGACCGTCAAAAACCGGCCTGCCGTCAGCGATTTTAATATTCGTCGCCGGGCACACCTTCGCGCAAAGACCGCACCCTTCACAGTTTTCCGAAATGACGAACTGCCTGTCCAACCTCATGAAAGACCTTATAGCGTATATATGGGACATTCCAAACGGGTTTTCGTCCGGTATATCCGTCAGGCTCTTTTCTTTCACGCTTTCCGCTATGTAGTCTATATCCCCCTGCGCCTGTTCCAAGGACTCGCGCACGCCATCTTCCGTGAGACTATGGCGCACAACGTAATTGTGAACCATTTTCACTTTAAACCCCGCGTTTAGAGCCGCTCCGTTAGACTTCAACAGGGTATGCACCTCATTAAAGACTCCGCCCTCGCCCTTACCGCCGTAAGTGGCCACAGCGAAATAATATCCCCTGCCATTATTAGCGAAATTCATATCCTTCAGGAAATTTCTCACAAGCCTAGGAGTTCCGAGCGCGTATATGGGAAATACAAAACCTATTCTTTCGTATCCGTATTTGAGTTCGCGATCCTTAAAATTCGGTATTGAAATAACGTCGCACTCTCCAATAGCCGCCGCTATTTTACGCGATACAAAAAGACTGTTTCCCGTACTTGTAAAATAAAACACAACGTTATGACCCATTTCCATATCACCCCTATGCAAATTATAGCATATATTTTTCAAATTGGCAAGTTGTATATGCAATTTGATTTTATTTTAAGCGTACCATTTAAGTCGCTTTGTTAGCATTGCCATTCAAGCCCTTTTCACAGATAGATCTTCCGGCATATTATCTTTTGAAGCGTAAAAAAGCTGAAAGCGTCCGTCAACCGGACACTTTCAGCGCGCGCGTCACTGCTCCATCTGTTTGCCCAAAAAGCCAGCGGCCGTCTGAGCCAACTTCCCTTCGACTTCACCCATCTTTTTATCGTTAGACAGGAAGACAATCGCCCCAAGAACGTCGCCTTCCGATATTATCGGGGCTATCAGCTCATGCTTATATACTTCGGAATCATCGTCTTCCAATATAGGAACGAACGCTGATTCATTACGCGACGCGACAACGGTGTTTCGCGAACCTATAGTCTTTTCCATAGCGGCCGATATATGCTTTTCCATAAACTCCTTTTTCGTGCCGCCCGAAACGGCTATAATCTGATCCTTATCCACAATGCACGTTATATGTCCGCTTGACTGCGCGAGACTTTCCGCGTACTCTTTAGCGAACGTTCCTAATTCGCCTATAGGCGAATATTTTTTTAATATTATCTCCCCTTCTCTATCGGTGAAAATCTCCAGAGGGTCACCTTCACATATAACATTGAACGCGCGCTCAGCCTCCAAAAGCGGGTATATATCCGCCTTCAGCTCAATTTCCAAACCGTCCTCAAAAACATTCACGCGTTCGACAATAAGCTCTATATCCTTTTTTTCGTAACTTTCCTTGCCTATAAGCGTCTCAAACGCCCCCGACGCGTTTTTGGCGGCTTTTTTCGCCTCGCGTTTTTTAGCGTTAAGCTCTCCCAAATCAACGGCCCTGTTGTTAAGCGCTTTGAACCGCGCCATAAGCTCCGTCTCCATCTCGCGATAAAAAACGTCTATCTCATCTTCGTCCATCGGGTTTTGAGCTATTTTGCGTATCTTTTGCATCGTTAGCGCCTTAAGCTCCTCTTTGCATAAGGCGGCTTCATTTTTTATCTTACGGGCCAAAGCGTCGCTGTCGTCGGTTTTCGGCGCGGCGCTTTTTAAGTCGGCGTCAAGCTTGTCGTAAAAAGCGACCGAAGCGTCCCTGACGCGCGCTATATAGCGCCTTACGAATTCATTGAGCTTTTTTTCCGTCACGTGATGAGACGCGCACCCTTTTAATCCGCGCCGGTGATACAGCCCACACGTGTACCCCTTTGGCCTGTTAGGATTAGACACCGCGAACATCGGCGAACCGCAATCCGCGCAAAACAACATCCCCGAATATACGTTGTCATATTTTTTTATTCCCCTGTAGTTAATTTTAGACCGTCTGACGGCGGCTTCCCGCGCGGCCCGAAACGTCGTCTCCTCGATTATAGGCGGATGATGATTTTCAAACACGTTGTGCCGGTCTTCACTTAAACGAGCGTCGCCGCCGTTTATGGCCTTACGCTCATATTTACCCGTGCGTAAAACGCCGATGTAAAAATCGTTTTTCAACATGCCTGACACCGTAGCCGCGCTCCATATATCGCAGACATTTTTCCTGTAAGCGGCGCCGCGTTCCGCGGCCAGACGCCTCTCTCTCGCCCGCGGCGTCTGAACACGCTCGTCAGTAAGCGCGTTCGCTATCCTCTTATATCCCCATCCGTCGATATACATGTCAAATACGCGCCTAACGACCGGCGCCGCCTCTTCATCCACGCGAAAGAGCCTGTCTTTATAATCCGTCATCTCGTAACCGTACGGCACGGCGCAGATCCACGACGCGTTGCGCTGCTTACTCGCTATGGCGCTTTTTATCTTTTTGCTTATATCTTTGACATACAGTTCGTTATACCAGGTTTTTATGCCGAGCGTCATATCGGCGCTCATGTTTTCCGTGTCTATGCCGTCGTTTATGGCTATGACGCGCGCGCCGATAGCCTGCATTTCTTCTATGAACAGCAAGGTTCTCGCGTTATGGCGGCCTATTCTGGAAAGATCTTTCGCCAGTATGACATTGAACCGGCCGTTTTCGACCGCCGTTTTCAGCTTTAAAAAGCTTGGACGGTCAAACTTGTAACCGGAAAAGTTGTCGTCCTCGAATATATCCACCGTTTCCGAGCCAAAATGGACCTTCGCGTATTCTCTTATAATATTCGTCTGGTTTATTATGCTTTCGTAATTTTCCTTGTCCTCGTCATAGCTTATGCGGGCGTAACCGGCCATTTTAAGCTCCGCCAACTTACTTCACGCTTCCTTTTCATTCGGGAAAATTTCCTTGAAGGCGCGTCGTCGAAAACCGCCGGCGCTTGATTTCATCAGGTTATATGAACGCGCGAAAAAGCCGCGCCGTCAACTTTGGAAATTTTCACTTGCTTGTATTCGAAACATCATTATAATGTAGATGTAGAACATATTTTATAATGACTATCCAGATAAGTCATAAAGACCTTGGGGCTCCGCCCCAAACCGCGCCGCTCATTCGCGCGGATTCATGAAACAATTGGATAGTCATATATTTTATTTTAGCATAAAATTTGCGCGGCCGCCTTGTTAACTAATGGCTCTTATAAGCAATTTTGCCAGCGCGACGCGCGGACTCAATTCCCCGCAACGGTACGCGCATACATAATATCCGTTTTCCGCGCAGGCGCTTCGTATCTCACCAGGCAGCGCCTCGTCGCCGGACAGCCATATTTCCACAACGCGCGCGGAATCGTCGGCGAATATCTTCATAATCGCACCCCTTTCCAAATCGAGCTGATCGTCGCTTTCTTATACTCGACACTACGCGGCGTTTTTATACTGAATCAAGTTTTTCGTTGACCGCAAGACTATGATTTGGTAATGTAATAATGGCGTTCGCCGCTGATCCGTGACGCTTGCGGCGGTCAGCGACCCGAAAAGAGGTGATAATTTGTCGAGCGATAAAAAGAGCGCAATCAGCATGGGCGAAGAATATGCTGAAACTGAGCGTAAACTTTTTTTGCTTTACCTGATTGACAAAATGGACGCGCTTACAAAAACGGAACTGGAAGGTTTTGTGCTGCGCGACGACTATATGGAATATTTCGACCTGCAAAACATACTCGCGAAACTCTCCGAAGCCGGTTATATAGAAACGACGCAGGATAACAACGCGGTTCGTTTTTCCACAACCGAAGATGGGCGTCAGACTTTAGACTACTTCGAAGACCACATACCGATAGATTTTCGCCTGAAAATAAACAAATACGCGGCTGAAAACAATCATTCCGACAAACACGACAACGAAATAAGCGCCAATTATTTTTATGACTTCGATCGCAACGAGTTTATTGTGAAATGCGGCGTTTACGAATGCGATTCCATGCTTATGGAAGTAAGCGTAAATGTCGTAAACCGTGAACAGGCCAAACTTATTTGCTCTAACTGGAAAAATAACGTCAACCAGTTTTATATAGACATATTTACCGTTTTAACAAGGGATAATAATAGCGAAAACAAAAGTGAGGAATCTGGTAAACTTTAGCTTACCGCTTACGTATATCCAAATATCCGCTGATTGGCTGATTGAGCGTTTAAGAAATATATAAAATAGGAGGTCGCTTATTATGAAAAAAGAAAGACTAAAAGTGCTGGAACTGATTGAGGAAGGTAAAATCACTGTGGAAGACGCGACGAAGCTGCTCGAAGCCATGGCCTTAAGCGGCTCATACGAAAGTTACGATTATGAAGAAGGGCTAGAGGAAAAACTCCACAATTTCTCAAAGTCTATAAACAACTTCGCGAAAGACGTCGGCGACAAATTAAACACGACATATAAAGACGTAGAGCCAAAGCTGAAAAACGTCACGCGCTCGCTCGTAGAAAAGACCGCGAACGTCGCTGAGGAAATTTCACGCGCGCTCCGTGAAAATCTTAAAGCCAAAGATGAAAAAGATGAAAAGGAACATACGGATGGCGCGCCCGATAATTCATCAGACGCTTCTAATTAAAATTAGCTCTCTTAAAAATCGCGCCGGCGGCGCGATTTTTTTTTGATGACTATACAAAGACCTCGGGACTCCGCCCCAAACCCCGCCGGGGGGGTAGACCCCCGCCCCCCCCCCCCCCCGGTGGGGGGCGGCAAGAATACGATTTAAACTCAAAAATTTTTTGACAAACAC
>JAISER010000093.1 GCA_031263985.1 Clostridiales bacterium
GGAAGGCTGTCGGACATGCGTATAGGTTGAGAGGTTTTAAGACGGTTGGGGAAAAAGACCTTGGGGGACTCCGCCCCCAACCCCCCGCTAAGGGACTTCGTCCCGGAGGAACCCATTCAGCGCGTCGCGCCGGTACGGGGAAAGCTGTCGGAGAGGCGTATAGGTTGAGAGGTTTTAAGACGGTTGGGGAAAAAGATCTTGGGGGACTCTGTCCCTTAGGAACCCTTTCAGCGCTTCGCGCCGGTAAGGGGAAGGCTGCCGGATAGCCGGACGCTGAGAAAACCTGTACGACCAGGGCGTTACGTTCACGCGTTTTCGCGGACGAGCCTGAATGAGATTAAATAAAACTGAAGGAGGGCTGCGTTATGCGCGTTACGGCGTCTATGACTACAAGTGGAACGCTTTTGGATATCAATCGCAATGTAAGCCGTCTAGACGGTATTGAGCGGCGAATCGCCGCTTCGAAAAATATATTAAGGCCGTCGGACGATCCGATAATCGCGGCGCGGGCGCTGAAGTTTCGCTCTAATGTGGCGGAGGCCGAGCAGTACCAAAAGAATATCGAGCAGGGTTTGTCCTGGATGGATACAACTGATAGAGCCTTTTTTAACGTTGTTGACATTTTAGACAAGATACGCGTTTTAGCGAACCAGGGCGCCACAGGGACGAACGCTTACGCGAGCCGGAAAGCCATCGCTGACGATGTTGAACAGTTGGCGGCGCAGCTTGGCAAAGAGATGAACGCGACTTACGTCGGGCGATATGTATTTTCGGGATTTCGCACTGACGAGCCGCTTGTGTTCGAGCGTGGCGACTCTAAGGAATATCTGATAGAGCAAGCGTTTTATGAATCGGACGTGGAAACGACCAAGGCCCTTCAGCGGGTAGTCGGCCCTATGGCTAATGACGACCGTTTGAAGATGTCTGATGTAAACATATTAAAAATGGCTTACGCTAACTCTGGCGCGCCGACGGTAAGCATATCGTCGGGAGGGCTTGTCGTCACGCCTACGGTAACGGAAAAATCCCTTGCGGCCGCCGATGTTTACGAAGCGTTCGAGGCGACGCCTGTTGATTACGCGGTAACGTTTATCAAGGAGACGGGCGAGCTTGTTTTAGGCGATAACGCGAAAGATTTTCTTGAAGGCGGCGTTATGACAGTAAGATATGAAAAAAACGGGTTTTTAGAAGGAGATCTTAACCCCATCGTAAATTTCAGATGCCGAGATCTGCAGACCGGGCTTACGTATAATATGGATGATCATAATTTGGAATACGAGTTCGCCGTGAATACAAGGGTCGGCGTAAACACGCTGGGTAAAGACGTTTACACCGATAAGCTTCACGCCAACTTGCGAGCGTTTGTAAATTTTGTCAAAAACGTGGCGATTACGGATGAAAAGTGGCTGAAAACCAAGTTTGCGCAGGAAAACCCATCGTTTACGGAAGAACAGGTAAACGCCGCCGTACACAAAAAACTCGCCGATGAAAAACAGCGCGCCGAAAAAAGTTTGCGTGACAGGTTTAACAACCTTATAGGCGTTATCGGAGAAAGTTTTTCATCCGCGTCGGCGCGTCAAGCCGATTTAGGCGCGCGGATGGACAGGCTGAACGTTATGTCGAACCGCATAAAATCGGATATCATAAATTTTAAGGAACTGCTGTCAAGCAATGAGGACATAGACATCGCCGAAGCGGGAATAGAGCTTAGCGTCGCGCGCGCGGCGTACGACGCGTCGCTTCAAGTCGGGGCTAAAGTGATGAGGCTTACGCTGGCGGATTATATACGTTAAAACTGGAGGATGGATATGATTATCAATTCTACGCGCTTTGGGACAATTGAGGCGGATGACGACAAGATCATTACATTCGATGAAGGGCTTCCGGGGTTTTCGTCGCTTAGGGAATTTTTGCTTATAGAAGGCGACTACGCTTTGACGCGGCGCGAAGGTGTGTTTTGGTGGCTGCAATCCGTTGAAGACGCGGAAGTGGCGTTCGCTTTACTGAACGTGCCGGCGTTTATGTCAGGATATAACCCGAACATATCGAACGAAACGCTGAACGGTCTTGGCGACTATGAGTGCGCGGGAGATTTCTTGACTCTTAATATAGCTGTAATACCCGGCGATATTACGCGGATGCGCGTGAATCTCCGGGCGCCCGTAGTGATAAACAGCTTGACGCGCAAAGGCCGTCAGGTTATTATACAAGACGGCAGATATGAAGTTCGTCATTTAGTTTTTGATGAGCTGCGAAAACTTAGGCAGGTGGTGTGACATGCTGGCTTTGACGCGCAAAAAGGGTGAGTCAGTCATTATAGGCGACGACATAGAAATTATGGTGACATCGATAAGAGGCGAGCAGGTTAAACTGGGCATCGTCGCTCCCGCGAGCGTGTCTATATATCGAAAAGAGCTTTATGAAATCATAAAGCGTGAAAACCGTGAGGCCGCCAAGTTCAGAGCGGATATTGACAAATTATAGCGGTTATCTAGGCGTATGTAAACGGATAGTGATATTTTATATCACTATCCGTTTAAGCGTCATGGGCGATTAAGAAAGGCCTTTCGCGCGTTGAAGCGGAAGATAGACCGACGTCACGCCCGGAAAAACTCACAAGATTATGTCTATTGGCTGGGAAACAGCCGCGAGAAAACCCCTGAGGAAGACAGGGGACGGCGTCTCCTTTGAGAGGCGTATCTTTTTTTGATCACGTAATTTTGAATGTTTAGTCACTCGTCATAATCATATGAAGCGTTTATTATCATCTTCTTCAGCGCCGAGCCGTCAAACGAACCCGGCGTTATTTCAATTTCCAGGTTTTCAAACTCGTCATATTCAGGAAAATAATCCACCGAAAAAGGCGTGGAAAGATCGCCGTCAAAAAGTATTTCGCCTTCAATGGCCCACGAATCCTCACTTTTGTCTATGCTTATTATATTTACTTCGCTGATCTGTATCATCTTAAAAAACCTCCTTGCTCAAAAAAAGCGGTCGTTTATAATATAGAGCCTTTATTCGGAATAGAGATATTATAATCATTCCGTTAACGGCCTGCCGCGGTTTTTAATAAGCCGTGACAGGCTTGCGCGGCTATACAATATAATATAATTATAATTTTTATATATATGCGTCAATAGTAAATAAGTTCGGGCCTTTATAATTAATTCATAGCTTGAACGAAAGTTGGGATGTAAAAATTTGGCTTGATCGCCATAAAAAAGGCGGGGATTGGGTGGACAAGAAAAGAATGCGAACGATCTTAGCGTTTTTCACTCCTGTCGCGTTTATTTTTTGCGGAGCGGCGTTATCAGGCGCCGGCGCGAGGTTGTACGGCTTTATGTACCGTCCGGGCTTCGCGCCGGGATGGAGGATGTTCGCGCTCGGTTGGGCGGCGGCTTGCTTGCTGATAGGCGCCGCGGGTGCTTTTTTGATCAACTTGCGGCGCGGCGCCAGGAAAGAGAGCGTTCCGCTTTACGTCGCCATAGTGACATTTAATTTTCTATGGTGGATGTCGTTTTTTGGATTTTATACATATTTCGCCGCGTTTATCATTATGATAGCGATTATAACGGCGGCGGCCGCGCTTTTCGTTAAATTACTAAAAACGCGCGTTATAGCGGCGATTGTTTTCGCGCCGTATATAGTTTGGGCGGCATATTGCGCCGCGCTAAATTTTAATTTTTGGCTGTTGAACGCGTTGTTCTGACGGAGACTGACAATAATCGCGGGTTGTGAAAAATGTTGGAATTACGCGGCGGGCATGATATAATGCGGAAAAGATTTCAAGAGGGACAGAACCCTTTTTGCGGACGTTTGGGGAGGCTATCCCAAGGTTTTAATCATAAAAAGGTGTAAGGAGTTGACGCATTGCTTAAATACGTAAGCACGAGAGGACATGAGGAAAGAATTACGTCAAGCGCGGCCATACTGCGCGGCATAGCGCCGGACGGCGGATTGTATGTTCCGGAGGAATTCCCCGAAAAGATAGAGCTGGGCAAGTTGCTGGAGATGGACTACGCGCGGCTGGCCTATAGCGTTATGAAGCCGTTCATGCCGGATTTTACCGAAGATGAGCTTTTAGGATGCGCGCGCGCGGCGTACGGTGACAAATTTGACGATCCGCTTATCGCGCCGCTTGTAAGCGCTGCGGACGTGAATTTTTTGGAGCTGTTTCACGGACCGACTCTGGCGTTTAAAGATATGGCGCTGTCGATTTTGCCGCGGTTTATGACTGTTTCGGCTGGAAAGAATGGCGTTTCAAAGAAGATAATCATACTTGTTTCGACAAGCGGCGACACGGGCAAAGCCGCGCTGGAAGGGTTCGCCGGCGTTGACGGAACCGCCGCGCTCGTCATGTACCCGGTGGGGAAGGTGTCGAGAGTCCAGGAGCTGCAAATGACGACGACGGAAGGCGACAACGCGTTCGTGCTGGGAGTGGAGGGCAACTTTGACGACTGTCAGACGATTATGAAAAGAGCGCTGACTGACCCCGGCGTTTTAAAAACGCTTGAAGAGCGCGGCGCGACGTTTTCATCAGCGAATTCTATAAATATTGGCCGTCTTATACCGCAGACGGCGTACTATTTTTACGCTTACGCGCTTATGGTGAAAAAGGGCGCGCTGAAATTAGGCGCGGAGGTTAATTTTACCGTTCCGACGGGTAATTTTGGCAATATACTCGCCGGCTATTACGCCAAAAAGATGGGTCTGCCGGTGAAAAAACTCATATGCGCGTCGAATGAAAATAAGGTGTTAAGCGACTTTTTCAACAGTAGAACGTATGATAAGAACCGTCCGCTTATAATGACGGCTTCGCCGTCGATGGACATACTTGTGTCAAGCAATTTGGAACGGCTGTTATTTCATGTCTCTAAAGACGCCGGCCGCGTTAAGGCGCTTATGGACAGTCTCGCCGTTACGGGCGTTTACGACTTTGACGCGTCGGGACATGGGTTCGAGGGCGTCTGCGCGACGCAAGAGGAGATGCTTCGCGCCATAGGCGATGTTTTCGCGAAAAGCGGTTACGTCATGGACACGCATACGGCCGTCGCTTACGCGTCTTACGAGAAATACGCGTCCGCCGCGGGTGATAAAACGCCGAACGTGATATTGTCTACGGCAAGCCCGTTTAAGTTCGCGTTTGATGTGCTGAAAGGCTTAGGGGAGGACGTCGAAGGTTCCGGAGCGGATTGCGGCTGGCCTGAAAAATTAGCGGCGAGAATAGGCGTCGCGGTTCCGCCGCGCATCAGTAATCTGGAAACGAGGACTGTACGTCATACAGGCCGCCGAAAAAAAGAGGATGCGCTGGATTACATTAAAGAATTTATAAATATTATACAAACGCGCTGAAACCATATAAAAAAATTTTACAAAAATGCTTTTCAATTTTGTCATTATAGTGTAGACTATATATATAGAGCGTTATTGTTTTTTAGGTTATGCTGAACTCAGTTTGAAACATAGCCGCGCCGGGCGGGCTTCGTGACAAACTCGGCGTGAAAAAGATCGTTCGGACGGTTATGATTTGGCTGAGCGCGGTATTAAAAGTGAAATTGGGAGTGAGCGCCGCTGTGGTATCCAACCAGATATTACAAAGCACTATAGACGGCTTAAAAAATATTACCAGAAGAGAGATAAGCATCGTTGAGCGCGGGGGTAAAACCGTCGTGTCCACTGACAACAACGCCATTAACGTAACTGTGGAAGGCATAGAGAGCTTCATATCGTCGCAGGC
>JAISER010000109.1 GCA_031263985.1 Clostridiales bacterium
TACTTGACTCATCGCGGTTCCTCCAGTCACGTTGTTGTCTCACAACTTCATTGTAACTGGTTTGGATCCCCGATGGGTCTTTTTTTTATGCCTTTGGGCAATTCATTTTACAACTTGCCGTGACGGCGCCCGCGCGAAGATTATGAGGTGATCACATGTCGTATATTACCAGCGGCGTGACGTCGCGTCATCGTTGTTAATATTCCGCGACTATCATTCAGTATGCATCAGTTTGACCAAAACGGCCTTTTGGACGTGAAGACGGTTTTCAGCCTCTTCGAATATTTCGTTAGCGCGTTCTTCAAACGTTTCTTCGCTTATCTCCTCTCCGCGATGCGCCGGCAGGCAATGCAGAACGATAGCGTCGTTTTTGGCGAAAGATAACGTCCTTTTGTTCACTTGATATCCTAAAAAGTCTTTCTTGCGCTTTTCTTTTTCCGCTTCTTTACCCATCGACGCCCACACGTCGGTGACTACAACGTCCGCGCCGCTCGCCGCTTGTTCAATATCGTGTCCAAGCGTAAAACGATCGGCGTAACCTTTTGCGAAGTCGAGCGCCGCGGCGTCAGGCTCATAGCCGGGCGGAGTGGCTACGGACACGTTCATACCGGTTTTCAAGCCGCCTATTATCAGAGAGTTGGCCATATTGTTTCCGTCGCCGATGTAGCAAAGATTAAGCCCCGCTAACTTGCCTTTAAATTCCCGCACAGTCATCAGATCAGCCAGAACTTGGCACGGATGGAAAAGGTCGGTAAGGCCGTTTATAACTGGGATTTCGCTGTAGCGCGCCAGATTTTCCACTTCTTCTTGAGAAAATGTTCGAATCATAATGCCGTCGATATAGCGCGAAAGCGTGCGCGCGGTGTCCTGAATGGGTTCTCCGCGCCCCATTTGCAAATCGGACGCGCTTAAAAAAAGCGGATAGCCTCCAAGCTGCACCATGCCGGCCTCAAACGAGACTCGCGTACGCGTTGAAGACTTTTGAAAGATCATTCCAAGCGTTTTTCCGCGCAAATGATTATGCGCTATGCCATGTTTCAGCTCGTATTTAAGCTGGTCGGCCAAGTTTAAAATGTCGATTATGTCTTGCTCGGAAATGTCCAGCAGCGTAAGCAAATGTTTCATCGCGTTTCGCCCTCCTCGTCAAGCGTTTGTTTAAAGATAGCGAGTCCTTCGTCGATTTCTTCTAATGTTATCGTAAGCGGCGGCAGCATACGCGTCTTATGTTTGGCGGTAAGCAGCATGAGCCCTCGTTTTAAGGCGGACTTGACGACGTTGGCTGGGGAAACGCCGTTTTCCAACTCAACGCCTATCATAAGCCCTTTGCCGTCCGCATTTTTTACGCCGTTTATATTTTTAAGTCTTTTTACCATATAATCGCCTTTGGACGTCACGTCCGACAAGAAATTTTCGTCGATGACCCGTAAAATCTCGTAGGCGCCGGCGCACACGACGGGGTTGCCGCCGAACGTAGAGCCGTGATCGGAGGCTTGAAGCGTATTTTTGGTCTTTTCGTTGAAAAGCGCGGCGCCGATGGGCAAGCCGCCGCCAAGCCCTTTCGCCATCGTGACTATGTCAGGTTTTACGCCGTACCATTCAAAGCTTGAAAATTTGCCGGTACGTCCTAAACCGGTCTGCACTTCATCGATAATCAGCAAAATATCGTTTTGAGCGCAAAGCTTCGCCGCTGTCTTTACAAAATCCTGATTAAGAACGGTCACTCCGCCTTCGCCCTGTATGCACTCTATCATAACGGCGCAGACTACGCCGCTGGAAGTTTTGGCCTTTAGATCCTCGATGTCGTTGACGCGCGCGTATATGAATCCGTCCGGGAAGGGTCCGAAATGTTCGCGGAGCGCCGCCTGACCAGTCGCCGCGAGCGTCGCCAGCGTGCGGCCGTGAAATGAATTTTCGAGCGTTACGATAACGTTTCGGCCGTCGCCGTAGGTTTGCGCCGAATATTTCCTTGCGGTCTTTATAGCGCATTCGTTAGCTTCCGCGCCGGAATTGCAGAAAAAAACCCGTTCCATGCCTACGCGTTGGCACAGTTGTTTCGCCAGTTTTATTTGAGGCCGCGTATAAAACAGATTAGACGCGTGCGTAAGTGTGTCCAATTGCTCTTTGACCGCTTTCGACCATCGCGCGTTACAAAACCCGAGGCTGTTCACGCCTATGCCCGACGAGAAATCGATATATCGTTCGCCTGTTTCGTCCGTGGCGACAGCTCCGGCTCCGGAACTGACCAGCAGCGGGTATCTGGCGTACGTATTCGCTATGTAACGCGCATCCGCGTTTTGAATGTCGGAAAATTCGCTCATATACGCGCCTCCTTATGCGTTCACGCTGAAAAGCGTGCCAATACCTTCATTTGTGAGCATTTCTATTAAAATAGCGTGCGGTATGCGACCGTCGAGTATAAACGCGCGTTTGACGCCGCGTCGAACTGTCTCCACGCAACTATCTATCTTTGGTATCATTCCGCCGGAAATTATTCCCTGACGTATCAATAAAGGCACGTCGCTTATATTTACGTTCGTTATAAGCGTCGAGTCGTCGTCTTTGTCACTTAAGAGCCCGCGCGTATCGGTCATCAAAATCAGCGTTTCGGCTCTAAGCTCGCTCGCTATGCGCGCGGCGGCCGTGTCGGCGTTTATATTATAGACGTTTCCGTTATCGTCGCGTCCCACGCTCGCTATTACGGGGATGTAACCGTTGTCGAGCTGGTTCAGAATAAGGGAGGCGTCTATAGAGGTTATGTTTCCGACAAAACCCAGATCTTCGCCGTCCTCCAGTTTAAGCTTCTCACATTTTATCATGTTTCCGTCCAGACCGCACAAGCCTATCGCTTTACCGCTCCGCCCGCATATGAGCGTCACGAGGTCTTTATTAGTCTTACCGGCCAAAACCATCTGCACTACTTCCATAGCCTCCGCGCTGGTTTGGCGCAGTCCGTTTATAAATTTTGACGCGACGCCCATTTTGTTAAGCGTCGATGTAATTTCGGGGCCTCCGCCGTGAACGAGAGCCACGCGCACTCCGATAAGCGAAAGCAATATTAAATCATCCATTACGGCCTGCTTAAGCGTTTCGTCTATCATGGCGGCGCCGCCGTATTTTATCACGACGATCTTTCCCTGATAGGCCCGTATATACGGCAAAGCGTTTACAAGCACGCTCGCTTTTACAGCGTTTGAAAGCTCCATAGAGAATTTTCCCCTTATGTCCTGTAATCGCCGTTTATTCTGACGTAATCGTATGTTAAGTCACATCCGAAAGCGACGGCGGAGAAACGCCCCTGTCGAGCGTTTACAGCTATTTGCACTTCTTTTTCCAAAAGAATGCCTTTGGCCTTCTTTTCGTCAACGTCAATTTCGACGCCGTTTTTGCATACATCTATCGCGCCGGCGTTCGATGTGAAGCTTATGTCCGTTTTCAGAGGGTCGAATTCGGCTCCGGAATAGCCCAAGGCGCATAATATTCTGCCCCAGTTCGCGTCAGCGCCGAACATAGCCGTTTTCACAAGGTTGGAGCTTACGACGGACCGCGCCAATTTACGCGCGTCTTCCTCGCTTGCGGCGCCCGACACGCGACATTCCAGGAGTTTGGTCGCTCCTTCGCCGTCGGCGGCTATCATGCGCGCAAGCTGTACGCAAACGCGCGTGAGCGCGTCGGCGAATTGGTCGAACGCGCGCCCCTCCTTATTTATAGGCGTGTTTTCGGCGAGTCTGTTAGCCATCAGCACAGCCATATCGTTCGTGGAAGTATCCCTATCCACGCTGATCATGTTGAATGTAACCCGTACGGCGCGTTTTAAAGCCTTTGAAAGCATTATGTCCGAAATGTCCGCGTCCGTAGTAATAAACGCGAGCATAGTGGCCATGTCAGGATGTATCATGCCGGAACCTTTCGCCGCGGCGCCTATCTTGACTTCCACGCCGTCCAAGAAAAATGAAACCGCGCTCTCCTTTCGGATGGTATCCGTAGTCATTATGGCGTCCGCCGCGTCACTTCCGCCGTTTTCGCTTAACGCTCCAACCAGTTTCCCAATGTTTTCTTGAAATGGCTTTATATCCAAGCTCTTGCCTATAACGCCGGTAGAAGCCACTACAATATCAGTCTCCGAAACGCCCAAGGCGTTCGCTGTAAGCCGGCATACGCTTAACGCTTTCTCATATCCGTCGGGGACGCAGGCGTTGGCGTTTCGCGAGTTGCAAATTATCGCGCGAGCGGAGCCGTTCTTTAAGTTCTCCCTGGTCAGTTCGAGCGGCGCCGCCCTGACTTTGTTACGCGTATATACCGCGGCGCAAACCGCTGTTTTCTCGCTTACTATCAGCGCTATGTCCTTTTTATTTTTATCGCTGCAAAGGCCGCAATGCGTTCCGGACGCTTTAAAGCCTTTCGGCGCGCACACGCCGCCAGTTATCTTGTGAGTTTCATCCATACTCCGAACTCCTTTTGTTGAACTCTTGAAGGCCTTAGGCGCTTTGTTTCAACCATGTAAAGACCTTGGGGCTCCGCCCCAAACCCCGCCGGGGACTCGTCCCCGGACCCCAATCCCGCGCTGCGCGCGGCTAGTCTATTATGATCCGCTGTGTTTTTTCCGGAAATGAAATTTCCGGTGAAAGTTCTTTGCTTCTTTCTTTCAAGAAAGAAGCGGGCGCGGGCAGCGTCCGCGGTTTGTTGAATTTAAGACCGTTTCCAAAAAAATATAAGGTATATAGATTAACTTTTTCCGGAAACGAAGTTTCAGGCGAAAGT
>JAISER010000030.1 GCA_031263985.1 Clostridiales bacterium
CAACTATCCTCGCAAAATACTAGCTTACCAAACAGCTGCCCAGATGGCGTCTTAAAAAATTCCAAACCAACAACATGTAACTGGGAATGTATGGTGGGCAATTAAACTTGCAATCTGCAGAAATGAAAGCCGCCGTCAATTTGCGTATTGACAAGTGACGATGAGGCGCCGTATACTGAACAAAGTGCACGGCAATGGCGCCGCGGTTTTTTGGTCGCGGTCACTTGCGTAATGGCGCGTCTAAAAACTTTGCTTATATAAGTTTTTGGACGCGCCATTAGTATTATGTCCATCGCTGGCTTTGAAAAAGGCTGTCAATGATATCGGGATTTACCGGGATCTAAATTTCTTACAAAAATTAAGGAGGTATAACATGAGCTGTAATTTAGCGGATGATTTTGGATCGATGGTGTTCGGTGATCGCGTTATGCGTAAGAGGATACCTAAAGACGTTTATAAGGCGCTTAAAAAAACTGTTAAAGAAGGAAAAACATTAGACCCCAGCATAGCTGACGTTGTGGCCAACGCGATGAAAGATTGGGCGGTGGAAAACGGAGCCGCGCATTACACGCACTGGTTTCAGCCTATGACGGGCATTACCGCGGAAAAACACGACGGGTTCATATCGCCGACCGAAGACGGCGGAGTCATACTTGAATTTTCCGGCAAAGAGCTTATAAAGGGTGAGCCGGACGCGTCCAGTTTTCCTTCGGGCGGACTTCGCGCCACATTTGAAGCGCGCGGCTACACCGCGTGGGATCCTACGTCTTATGCGTTTATAAAAGAGAACACGCTTTGCATACCAACCGCTTTTTGCTCGTACAGCGGCGAGGCGCTCGACAAAAAAACGCCGCTTCTGCGTTCTATGGAGGCGCTTAGCAAACAGGCCGCGCGCGTTTTGCGCGCCCTGGGCGATAATCATATAAAAAGGGTTTACGCGACAGCTGGGCCAGAGCAGGAATATTTTCTAGTATCAAAGGAATTATATGACAAAAGGCGCGATTTAGTGTACGCGGGCCGCACATTATTTGGCGCGAAACCGCCTAAAGGCCAGGAGATGGAAGACCACTATTTCGGCGCCATAAAGCCCCGCGTAATAGAATTTATGCATGACCTCGACGTGGAATTGTGGAAGCTCGGCATATTGGCTAAAACGGAACATAATGAAGTGGCGCCGGCGCAACACGAGATGGCGCCCATATTCTCGACTGTAAACATAGCGGCGGATCATAATCAGCTTACTATGGAAATTATGAAAAAAGTGGCCGACAGGCACGGTCTCGTATGTCTGCTGCACGAAAAGCCTTTCGCCGGGGTAAATGGGAGCGGTAAGCACAACAACTGGTCTATAGCGACGGACAGAGGCGAAAACCTGCTTGAGCCGGGCGAGAACCCGCGGGAAAACGCGCGGTTTCTACTGTTTCTCGTCGCGGTTATAAAAGCTGTGGATGAATATCAGGATCTTTTGCGCGTAAGCGTCGCGAGCGCTGGAAACGATCATAGGTTGGGAGCGAACGAGGCCCCGCCGGCCATTGTGTCAATATTTTTGGGCGATGAAATTACGGCGGCGCTTGAGTCTGTCGAAAACGGCGAGCCCGCGGACAAAATAAGCGTGAAATCGCTGGAGTCAGGCGTAAAAACGCTACCGTCGTTTAGAAAAGACAATACGGACCGCAACAGAACGTCGCCATTCGCGTTTACAGGCAACAAATTCGAGTTTCGCATGTTAGGTTCCGCGTTTTCCATTTCCGGGCCGAACTTCGTGCTTAACACAATTGTGGCGGAATCGCTTTCACAGTTCGCCGACAAGCTGGAAAAAGCCGATGACAAGCAGGGCGAAGTGTGGAACATCATACGCAAGACCGCGGTTCAACATAAGCGCATAATATTTAACGGCAATAATTACGCTCAAGACTGGGTTACTGAAGCCGAAAAACGCGGGCTGCTCAACCTGAGAACCACGCCGGACGCGATGCCTCATTTTGTAAAGGAAAAAAATATAGATCTTTTCGTGAATCATGGAATATTGACGAAAACAGAGGTTCTTTCGCGCTTTGAAATCATTATGGAAAACTACTGCAAAACAATCAATATTGAGGCGCAAACGATGCTCGAAATCGTCAACCGCCAAATTATTCCGGCGGTTTCGGCTTATTCCGGGGTTTTGGCTGAAGCGGCGGCGAAAAGGCAAAAGGTAGCGCCCGAAGCTTCGATAGCGCTTGAAAAAGAAATTATAACGAAACTTTCCGCTCTGTCGGAATGCCTTTATAAAAATATGGAGACGCTTGAGAACGCGCTTATCGGCGCTAAAGAACTGCCGGAAGATATTACGAAACACGCGGAGTATTACCGCGACGCGGTGTTTCTCGCTATGCAGGAGCTTCGCGCTGTAGCGGATGAGATTGAACTGCGCGTCGGCGGTGAATATTGGCCATTGCCCTCTTATGGGGAATTACTTTTTAACGTCTGACGGATGAACAAGAAAATATGTCGGAATAAAGCTTTTTTGACGGGAGAACGTATACGAAGCCGTATAAATAGGAATTATCGCCATATCAAAACAATATTGTTGATTTGCGGTAACTATACGCGTTGAATATTTAGTTTATTCAGTAACCCTACGCGTCGCGCCGCCATGATTTTCCTCCGTAACTGAGGTTTTTACATGATGATAACATATAGCGTTAGAGCCTGTTTAAGATCTCGCTTTTAGAAGAAATATTACCGGACGCTAATATGTACGCCATACAGTAGCGTTTTTAAAACTAAAACCGAAAACGGCCGCGCGCAAAAAGCCCATGCGAAGACAGCGTAATAACTGTTTTACAGGGGCTTTTTCCATATATTTTAGGGAGTCACGCTTTTTTTGCTTTCTGAAGCGACGCTTCTTGAAGCGATAAACGAAATATTTGAATTTTAATGGATACGACGCGAAGAAGAGCCTGTTCAAGATCTCCATTTCGCGTCTTTTCGGCTCATCAGACCTGTCCTGACTCCGGCGTCTGGCCACGGCAAAGAAAAACGTCCGTCCCAGTGACGCTTATTCTACGTCGCTTACATCGGGCAAGCCCGCGAAGCCTCGCGCCAGATCTTCATCGGTTGGGATATAGTCTTCCATCACGCCGTCATTGTGCTGCGCGTAGGCCGTGAGGTCGAAGTAGCCCGTGCCGGTCAATCCGAAGAGTATCGTCTTTTCCTCGCCGCTCTCTTTGCACTTCAAGGCTTCGTCTACGGCCACGCGTATCGCGTGAGCGGATTCCGGAGCCGGCAGCAGACCTTCAGATTTCGCGAAGAGCTTGGCCGCCTCAAAGACATCAGTCTGCTCAACGGCTCTGGCTTCGTCCAGATAGCCGTCATGGTAGAGTTGAGATAATATTGGACTCATGCCGTGATAGCGCAATCCTCCGGCGTGGTTCGAAGAGGGAATGAACGAAGCGCCCAGCGTGTACATCTTTGCAAGCGGCGTGAGCATTCCCGTATCGCAGAAGTCATAGGCGAATTTACCGCGCGTCATTGACGGGCATGAGGCGGGTTCGACGGCTATGAAACGCGGCGACCGCTTTCCGGCCAGCTTGTCCGCCATGAAGGGCGCCATCAGGCCGCCGAGGTTAGAACCGCCGCCAGCGCAACCGATTAGGATGTCGGGATATTCACCGTATTTCGCGAGCGCCGCCTTGGCTTCCAAGCCTATGACGGATTGATGAATCAGCACTTGATTCAGCACGCTGCCAAGCGTATATCTGTAACCGTCTGTGGACACGGCGACCTCCACGGCTTCGGAGATAGCGCAACCGAGGCTGCCCGTCGCGTTCGGGTTTTCTTTCAGCATCTTCCTGCCTATGTTCGTCGTATTAGAGGGCGATGGCGTGACGTTCGCGCCGTAGGTTTCCATAATGATTTTGCGGTAGGGTTTTTGTTCCGCGGATATCCGTACCATGTACACGCGGCAGTCAAGATCGAAATAACCGCAGGCCATCGAGAGCGCGGCGCCCCATTGGCCCGCTCCCGTTTCCGTCGTAACGCCTTTTAGCCCCTGCGTTTTCGCGTAGTAGGCCTGAGCGATAGCGGAATTGAGTTTGTGACTGCCGGATGTATTGCCTCCCTCATATTTGTAATATATACGCGCGGGCGTTTGCAGGACCCGTTCAAGAAAACGCGCGCGTATAAGCGGCGATGGGCGATACATCCTGTAGAAGTCAAGTACGGGCGCAGGTATCTCAATGTAGCTGTCCTTGTCGTTTAACTCCTGTCTGACTAGTTCATCGCAGAACACGGGGCGCAGATCGTCTTCCGTCACGGGCTTATGCGTGCCGGGATGCAGGATCGGCCGGTGCGCTGTCTTCATTTCGGCGCGGATATTGTACCAAGCTTTCGGTATCTCTTCTTCGGTCAGATAGGTCTTGTAGGGGATGTTATCTTTCTCGCTCATTCTCTTTTCCTTTCTTCTCCTGCGGCGCCCAATTTCGGCGAAATCTGAAATAGGAGCGCGCGACCGATTTTTCACTCGGCGACTGTAGAACAAAAAACGCCTGCCTTCATTAAATAAAGACAGGCATATGCTTGCGGCGACATCTTGTTTGACGTGGGACCGTATTGTGATATTATTTCCTTCAATCGTAGGTTCAGAGAAATAATATCAACCGCTCAAACGTTTGTCAATTCCATTTTTTATTACGCTTTCATTACAGAATCCGCGTAGGTTACAGTCTGAGCCTAAGAGCCTGTTTAAGATCTCCATTTTGCGTCTTTTCGGCTTATTTTCCGCCACACTTTGTCAGCGCTAACCTGCGTATATTCTTCGAATACGCGGCGTTCGCGCTTCCGCGTTTGGCGAAAAGTCACCACAAAATCCGCTAAAAGCGAGATCTTAAACAGGCTCTAATATAGAAATCATTCAAAAGCGGCGCCAAAAAGCGAAAATGGGTTCCGTTACCAAAATGTGGGGTTTAAGAGCGGTGAAATTCAATTTCCCAGCGATACGCAATATCGGAGTTTTTTTTGGAGGAAACTTTTCCAGAAAAAAGTTTCCTCCAAATTACGTTGTATCATCATCTTTTGCGGCCTAAAATACGCAAAAGGTATATAAATATGTTTATAAAATCAAGATAAAGCTGTAAAGCGCCATATATAGCTGCCTTTGACGTCATCTCAGCGCCGGCTGATTCAGAGCTTGTAATGTAAAAGCTCTTCATTTTTTGCGTGTCATAAGCGGTAAGCCCTATAAATATCGCAACTCCAACGTAGCAAATGATATATTCGATCAGCGCGCTGCCTAAGAAGAAATTTACGACGCTCACTATTATAACCGTGACAAGAGCAGCCATGAACATCCGCCCGGCCCCTGAAAGGTCTGACTTCGTAGTCATACCGAATATAGTCATTGTAACGAAAAACACCGCCGTCATCAGAAACGCTTTAAATATTACAAGCGGCATGCCGGAGTAAACAAGAAAGATATAGCTGAGCGTTATACCGCTTACGACGGCGTAGAGGCAGTACAACGTCTTCGCCGTAGCCGGACGCATGGTTTTTAGTTTTGCGCTAAGCCCTATAACGAGGGCGAACTGGACGCCTATCGCGGCGAGGGAAAATAATGGGCTGCGGTATATTCCAAGCGGAGAGACAAATATTAAAAATAAGAACGCCGTAACGCCAGAAATGGCGAGACCCGCGCTCATCCATCCGTATACGCGAGTCATAAACGCGCTAAGCCCCGCGGCGCGCGATCGATCATAATCCACATAGGTTTCGTTATTGTAATTATCCATAAGTATCCTCCTTAAATCATATTCTATCTTTTTCTTACCGAAAGAGTCGTTTTTTCACCATTGATATTCCACAGCTTAGTATAATCCCAGTCCTCGTCAACGCCGCCATCGGCAAATATGCCGTCGGCAAGAGTTTCCGTTTTTATAATTTCCGCATTTCGTTCAATTATGTCTTTTATCACGTTATTTCCGGACGACATGATATATATGCGATCAAGCACGTCAAACCCCGCTTCCTTGCGCATCGTCTGCACCTTGCTTATAATTTCGCGCGCAAAGCCTTCGTCTATAAGCTCAGGCGTCAAATTGCCGTCTATAACGATGCTCGCCTTCCTTCCCGCCTCAACGCTAAAACCTTGCTTGCTGACCGTTTCGTATAAAACGTCGTCCAGCGTCAATGAGACTTCCGTTCCGCCAATATCTATAGAAACGCGCCCATTTTTTTTAAATTCCCCCATAAGTTCCGATCCGTCCGCTTTGGCCAGAGCCGCCGTTATTTCGCCAATCAGCTTTCCGTATTTCGGTCCAAGCGTTTTCAGAAGCGGCTTAAACTTAAACGTTGTGAACTCCTCAATATCGTCCACAAACGCTACGTTTTTCGCGTTCAGCTCGTCAGCCGCTATTTCAGCGAACATCGGCGGCAGATCCTCCGACTTTACGTAAAGCGTTTTAACCGGCTGACGGTTTTTGACGCCGATGTTATTTCTTGCGGCGCGACCCAAAGCGACTATTTCTAACGTGACGTCCATGCGATTTTCAAGCTCTTTATCTATAAACCGCTCGTCGGCGACAGGGAAGTCCGTTAAATGCACGCTTTCCGGAGCGTCTGGCCAAGTTTTTTTAACTATGTTAAGGTAAATTCCTTCCGTCATAAACGGTACATACGGCGCCGCTAATTTCGCCAGCGTTACAAGCGCGGTATAAAGCGTCATATACGCGTTTATTTTGTCGCGTTCCATGCCTTTCGCCCAAAACCGTTCGCGCGCTCGCCGCACGTACCAATTTGACAAATCATCGGCGAAGTCGTTCATGGCGCGCGCCGGTTCCGTCAACCTGTAGTTTTCAAGGTTAGAGTCAACGGTTTTGATAAGAGAATTAAGCTTTGAAAGTATCCATCTGTCCATAGGAGGCAAATCGTCGGACCATGCGATCGATTCGCCATAGTCGCTCGGATTAAAATTATCTATATTGCCGTACAGCGTAAAAAATGCGTAAGTGTTCCAAAAAGTGCCCATAAATTTGCGCTGCGACTCGTTTACGGCTTCGTTATAAAAACGGCTGGGCAGCCACGGCGCCGAATTTATCATGAAGTACCACCTTACGGCGTCGGCGCCCTGCTTGTTTAAAACATCCCAAGGATTCACGACATTGCCCTTGTGCTTAGACATCTTCAAGCCGTCTTTGTCAAGCACATGCCCGAGCGCCACGCAGTTTTTGAACGGGGCGCGGTCAAACAAAAGCGTAGATATAGCCATTAACGTATAAAACCAGCCGCGAGTCTGATCCACCGCTTCGGATATGAAATCAGCCGGAAACTGCTTGTCAAACTTGTCGGCGTTTTCAAACGGATAGCGCCACTGCGCGAACGGCATAGACCCGGAATCAAACCAACAGTCTATGACCTCCGGCGTTCTCTTCATGACGCCGCCGCACTCGGGACATTTTAACGCTATGTTATCGATATACGGTTTATGCAGCTCAATGTCGTCGGGCACGTTTTCACCCATCAGCTTTAGCTCCGCCACGCCGCCTACGGCGTGTCTGCAACCGCATGAGCATTCCCATATGGGCAAAGGCGTGCCCCAGTAGCGTTCGCGGCTCAGCCCCCAATCTATGACGTTTTCCAAGAAATTTCCGAATCTGCCGTGTTTAATGTTATCCGGCAGCCAGTTTACCGTTTCGTTATTCGCTACAAGCGCGTCGCGGACTTTAGTCATCTCTATGAACCACGCGTCGCGCGAGTAGTAAAGGAGAGGAGTGTCGCAGCGCCAGCAAAACGGATAGCTATGCTCATGCGCCGCGGTTCTAAACAGCTTGCCTTCTTCTTTCAGTTTTTTTATTATCTCCGGATCCGCGTCTTTTACGAACATGCCCGAAAAATCCGTCGCTTCCTTGACGAAATTCCCCCTTTCATCCACCAACTGCACGAATGGCAAATCGTATTTTTTGCCGACGCGGGAGTCATCTTCACCGAACGCCGGCGCCGTATGCACTATGCCGGTCCCTTCCGTAAGGGTGACGAAATCGTCACAGCAGACATAATAGGCGTCTTTGTCGGGGCGAGCGTAATCAAAAAGCGGTTCGTAACCAGTTCTTTCCAGCTCAGAGCCTATAAATTCCTCGATTATTTCAAAGTTTTCGCCTAAAACGACGCTCGCCAGATCTTTCGCCAGAATATATGTTTCGCCGTCAAGCCTAGCTTTTACATATGTTTCTTTAGCGTTTACCGTCAACGCGACGTTTGAGGGAAGCGTCCACGGCGTGGTGGTCCACGCCAAAAAATATTCGCCGTCCTTCATTTTAAACTTTACATAAACCGATTGTTCTTTTACGTCCTGATATCCTTGCGCGACCTCGTGGCTAGACAGCGTCGTGCCGCATCTAGGGCAGTACGGCGCTATTTTATGACCCTTATAGATAAGCCCTTTATCCCAAATCTTTTTGAGCGCCCACCATACGGATTCTATATATTCATTGTGATAGGTAACGTATGGATGATCCATATCGGCCCAAAAGCCGACGCGTTCACTCATTTCGCGCCATTCTTTTTCATACTTCCATACGCTTTCCTTGCACTTTTCAATAAACGGCTCGACGCCGTATTCCTCAATCTCCGGCTTGCCGTTTATCCCGAGCGCCTTTTCCACCTCAAGCTCCACCGGCAACCCGTGCGTATCCCACCCGGCTTTTCTAAACACCTGATAGCCCTTCATAGTTTTATACCGCGGAATGATATCCTTTACCACACGCGTTATAACGTGGCCTATGTGCGGTTTACCGTTAGCCGTGGGAGGACCGTCGAAAAACGTGAATAACGGGCGTCCTTCGCGCAGTTCAACGCTCTTTTCGAATATTTTGTTAGCTTTCCAGAACTCGAGCGTCGCCTTCTCGCGGGAAACGAAATCCATGCTGGTGTCTACTCTATCGTAAATCAAACTTTTTCTCTCCTTAGTTCGATTGGGTTACAATTCAGGATAATAAATTATGACTATTCAATCGCTTCATTAATCCGCGCAAATGCGCGGCGCGTGGTCCGAGGTCCCAAGGTTTTTATGACTTGTTTGGATAGTTATCTAATAAATTTAATCCAAAGCTATATTAAAGTATCCGGTCTTTATGTTCGGAACGCCGCGCAGCATAGCGAACGGTTTTTTATCCCCCATATCCGGCGACACGCGAGCGACGCATCTTTTAGCGCCGGTTTTAAGCGCCAAATTTTGCGCGACGTCCGTCAAGTCCGTAAAAGTCGTCTCTTGAATAATTAAAGAGTCGTTTTTAACTGAATAAATGACGGCGCCGGCGTCGCCGCCCCGTGACGTTTTGACGGCGCCGCCGGCGCCGTCAAGCGCGTTCGCCTCAAACGCGAACCGCATCGCTTCGTCGCTCCATTTAATATATCCTTCTTTTTTGAAGCGCAAGTCGCGAAGCGCGTTATATTCTTCAGGCGAAACGGGCGAAAACTCCAAATCTTGGCGCGCGTTCTCGTCAATATCAAAACTGCGTTCACTGACGAAAAACGCCGTTCTATAACCCAACTTAGCGTAATATTCAAATAGCTCCGGCGAAGACGGAACAAGAAGAGAAGGATCTTTCGCCATACGCGTGAGAGAACTGGCCAGGCCGCGTCCTTCACAGTCGGAAAGCGTGGCGACGCCATATACGTAATTTATAGGCGCGTAGCTCCCGCCCATCCATATATGAGCGGGAAGCCAAAAAAGCATTGAAACCGGTTTTCCCTCTTCGATATGAACAAGTGAGTTTTCGGCTTTGAACCTATGCGCGAAAAATAGATCCATATACTTATCATCATCGCCGAAGCGCTCTTTCCAAATCGCTTTAAGCCCGGCCGCAATTGACGCATTGGCGTTTGAAATCACTTAAAAACCTCTCTTTAATGACAGCGTGAGCTTTGTCCAGTAAAATTTCGGGGTGGTAAGACATCTTCGCGCGCCTCAGCCCTTCCGCTCCCATGTCTTCCTCGCGGTTCACATACGTGTAGTTTTGACAGTTACGCAGCGCGAATTGTTGATTGATCATAGGGTATGCGCCTTGAATATCACGATACGCTTTTTCAATGTGTATGACATATGTGTTTTTATCAAGCGGCTCGCCTATGGAATAAGCCGCGACTTCGCCGTTCAGCCGCAAAAGCCCTCCGTCGAAGTCCAGCTCGAAAAAATTTTCAATCGCCATTTCAACGGCGTTGAACTCCGCGTCCATATTCTCGCGTTCACCATATTCATTGCGCCATTTGCGGCTCATTTCAAGGCATTCGTCTATGTTTTCCCTGGTAATAGGCTCATAGCCCCAATTTTTATTATCCTTAAAACGCGCTATATGATTGCGTTTGGCTTGTAATTTCTTACCCGACAGCGAAATCAGTTTTTCGCTTAAATATATATAGTCGCTTTTATCTCTTCTTTGGATGTAGTCGAACATGTCAGGGAAAGCGGAGTCCAGCCTTTTTTTCGCTTCATCGGTAATCCCTGTCAGCGCAAACGGTTTTTTATAACACACGCTGTCTTTTATTATAGCCGTTATGACATCGCGCAAGTCGCCGTTTCCGGCTGGGAAAGAATACATGGCGTCGTCGCCGGTCCCCCATTTTACAACGCAAAATCCGTTGTATTCCAATACGCGGGCGACATAGCTAGGACTCCATATGAAACAGTTGCCAAACGTATATTCGCAGCCCATAAAGCCGCTTTCGCGGAAGTATCGCGTCATCCATCCCTTGTCGCTCATTGATATTTCTCTAAATGGCAGTTTGTCAGTATCAATAGAAAAATCCGACGTTGTTCGTTGGTTACAAATAACTTTCGCCTCCGATAAAATTAGCGCGGTTTAATAGCGCGATGGAACTCATTATCATGTTATGCCGACAATAACAAATAAGCGAGGAAACCCGCGCTTTTGCCGTCTCCCCGCTTGATTTTCATATCATTTTAAGAGCCTACGGTTTAGCGGAATTAACTGATCCGAGTATGTCGCGTATTTTAGCCTCTACAAGTTTGGCTACATATTCCCGGCCAAGACCCAAATAGCCTCGATAGTCGAACTGGTCAGGCTTAGTCCCAAAGAATTCGCGTATGCCAGCGGTCATAGCGAGCCGTAAGTCCGTGTCCATGTTTATCTTACACACAGCAAGCCCGGCGGCTTTTCGAAGCATGTCGTTCGGCACGCCTTTAGCGCCCTTTATCTGGCCGCCGTATCTATTGCAAAGCTCGACGCTCGTCGGGTCTACGGACGACGCGCCGTGCAACACGATAGGATATTTCGCGAAGCCGGCTTCTTCCAGCTTTTTTGTAATCGTTTGAAGGCGGTCAAAGTCCAATTTAGCGTCGCCTTTAAATTTGTACGCTCCGTGGCTTGTGCCTATAGCTATCGCTAATGAATCAACGCCCGTTTTGGACACAAATTCAATCGCCTGGTCCGGATCGGTGTAAGTCGCGTTTTCAGCTTTTACGTTCACTTCATCCTCGACGCCCGCCAGTTTGCCCAGTTCGGCCTCTACGACGACGCCGCGCTCATGCGCGTAATCAACGACTTCCTTTGTTTTTTGGATGTTTTCGTTAAAGTCATAATGCGAGCCGTCAAACATAACGGATGTAAACCCTGTTTCCATGCACAGCTTCGCTGTCTCGAAGTCGGGACCGTGGTCAAGGTGCAGCGCCACTTCTATGCCGTATTCGTCAATGACGGCGTCCACCATAGCTTTAAGCGTTTTCGGTCCGGTATATTTGAGCGCGGACTTCGACACTTCCATTATCACGGAAGAGCGCGTTTCCGACGCCGCTATAGCCACGCCTTGAATGATCTCTTGGTTGCCGATATTAAAAGCGCCTATGGCGTATTGGCCGTCAAACGCCTTTTCAAACATCCGTTTAGTGGTAACTAGGGGCATGCTAGAAATCTCCTTTCACACTATACATATCAGTATATTACCTTTTTTTTGCATTGACAAGTAAATTTTTGCGCTGATTGATTGGCGCTTGCGTCATAAATGCAAGTCGCGTGAATATAAATATATTGTAAACAAGAGCTAATATAATATTAGGACATACGTTAATCCAATTAAAAACATTTTGGAGCATATGACTTGTAATCGCGCTAAAATTAAGGAATAAACGGTTTGTGACGGTATATTTATGGTAAATTATGGCTAAAATGTTTGGTGATAAGAAAAACTAAGGAGATGCGGTTTTTATGGAAACTATACGTATGGAAAAAAACGCCGCGACGAACGGAACCATCAGAATACGGGCCAGAAGCGCGCGCGTAAAAAAAATTTATGTTTCGAAGGAAGACGAGGACATAATAATCTGTCTTAAAAGAATAGCCGGCGATTTGCGCAACGCTCACGAAAATTTTGACAATGCGGATGAAGAGGCTCTCGTGGACAGTTATATATATGAAATAATGGCATTGAATAGAAGATATGACTACTACGTGAAACAGTGCAAATCGCGCGGGCTTATGGCGGATTTGTTTTAGCGCGGATTAACGGCGTCGGAGGAAGCTCGATATGAATAATATTATAATGATTATGATTATAGTCTGTTTCGCGGCCTTTATATGCCTGACGGTTTCAAGGCCGCTGAAAGCGTTGTTCCATGTTGTCGCGGGGAGCGCGCTTGGGGCGATCGGAATTTCGGTTTTTAATTCGTTGCTCGCTCCCGTTGGGGTCACGGTCGGCTTTAACGTGATTACGGCGCTGATAAGCGGCGTATTAGGAATTCCAGGATTTTTTATGCTGTACATAATGGCCGCTATGATGAGATAGAATGGGGGACCATGTTTTATCGCCGTATTTTAGAAGAAAATCGGCGGTGCGAACGCTTGATTTTAGCAGCCTGTAAAAAACTTTTCTGTAAACAAAATCTTTCCGTATGGTAAACTAAGAGCCTGTTCAAGATCTTGCTTTTAGCGGATTTTTCGCAAGGCAAGGAAACGAAAGCCGCCGTATACATGGTCGCGCGCGCAAGGATTTCGCTGACGTCGCATTGTGGAAAATCCGCCGCGCAGACGCCGGAATCAAGTTTCGGGACAGGTCTAATGTTTATTGGGGGAGCGATAGCTTGTAAACTCAAGCGGAGAACTTTGAAACTGTCCGGTATAATTGCAATGGGAATATTTACATTTACATCAACAACCTGTTGACAATAGGAATTTTCGACATTAAAAGCGTCGCCATAGTTGAAATTGCCGTTGTTATCACAAAATTGATCGCTATAACGCCAGCGGGAGACAAAGAAGGAAGTAGTAATCCGGTTAAAATCTCAAGTATCGCCACATGAATCCAGTACACCCCAAATGACACGCTTGATAAACGCAATGCAATTTTCGCGGTCATGCCCTTAATTAATTTTTCCGTATTCCGCTTGAAGAATACAAAGATCGCCGCCGCTGTCAAATAGTTGGGCAGAGCGTATCCCATATTGAATATCAGGTTAATTGACTCCCCGGATGACCAACTGACATTTCCCCAACAACCAATAACGAATCCTAAGATTCCGCCCGTGTAAACGCATATTCTCAGACGTTTTGACAACTCGCGCTTTCCCAGAATGTATCCCAAGATAAAATAGCTATAATAGCCGTTCATAGGAGGGTCGAATAGATAGATGTATATAGGAGTTAGTACATTTATGAATGGCGCGATAGTAGTGGCGAGGATTACGACAAAGAACGCCGACAGAAGTTCTTTGTCCGTCAACGTATCCGCCGCGCGCTTTAAGAAGGGCGTCAACAAATACAAACCAATAATAGCGTATACGAACCACATATGATACGCGCTGCCGTTGTTTATCAGACCGCTCGCAAAAGCTTTAACGCTAAGTTCGTCGCCCCGTCTTAATGTATAGAATACGTAGTATATCACATTTCATATGAACAAGGGCGGCAATAAGCGAATTAGTTTGTTATGATAAAACAACTTGATATTTGCGGTCTTGCCGCTGTTCAAAGCCAAATAGCCGCTCAACATGAAGAAAATAGGGACGCCGGCGCGGCATAGCCCGTTCAGCGCGACACAAGCGAACCAAGACTTCGTACCATAATACGAAGCCGAAACGATCAACTCAGTGATGCAGTGAAGCGCCACCACAAGCCCTGTCGCCGCTACCCGCAGAGCGTCAATATAGAGTAACCGGTTCTTAACGTTAGCGCTCATCAGCTATACCATATTCTATATTAAATCGGTCATAGCGACCGGTCTAATTAGAATCCTTCCTATGATTTACGTCGACTGAGAACCTGTATTCAATAATGGGTTGTCCGTATTTGAAGCGGCGATTTTCCGTCATTCCAGGCGGCGGCGAAGGCATAATAGGAGAATTATGTCGATCCGCCGCAATGCGGAATGGAGGAATAATCGCTTCAAAAACGGGCGACAGCTTATTAGACCTGTCTCGAAACCTGACTCCGGCGTCTACGCGGCGGATTTTCTACAATGCGGCGTCAGCGAAATCCTTGCGCGCACACCGCGTACACAGGGATTTCGTTTCATTGCCTTGCGAAAAATCCGCTCGTGAATCCATCGAAGTCAGGTTCCAAGACAGGTCTATTGAATACAGGTTCTAAGTTCTATAGGCGCGGTCATAAAAAATATCTATGGTATCTCGGGATGAACCAGTCGTTAATGTGCGACAATCGGAATTGTATCGTAGAGAATAGTGAGTTTGCGCGCTTGTAGAATAAAAATCATAGGCAGTCCCACTTGAATTGTATAGCCTTGATTCGGTCTGGATTATGTTCTTCAGATATGCGCCGCACCTAAAATCAGGCGTCTGTGAGGCTGTAATATCGGGTACATATGATGCGGACGAAATTGTAGCGGGAGAGCCGCCAATCCTGCTATCAGCGCGTGACAAAACGTATTGCTGACCTGTACTTACATTGGTTGCCGTTAAAGTTAGCGAACCGGTCGTATAGGTAACGTTAATGATGACATCAGAACTTGCCGCATATTCGCCGCTACTATTCAACGTTGATGTGCAAACTGTCGCGCCGGATGTAAATGTACCGCCGCCTGAAACGCAAAGCTTCCATGCGCCATTGCCGCCGCTGGAATATATACCTGCATCCATACTCACACTGCTATTTTGTACTGTAAAGAATATATAAGCGTTAAAAGATTGCGCGCCGCTACCTTGGGACGGCTTCAATCTCGCCTGAGTGAGAAGGATTTTCTTCGAAGCGCGAGGATAGCTGTCGCTTGCGAACCCAAATTGATAATAATACCCTCCGCTGTTCGGCTCAAGCGCCCAACTGCCAGGCGTTCCTTTCGCGGTTGTGTAGTTACTCCCATAAAGTCGGGCATCAGTGGACTTTACTATATGAGAGTATAAATATCCCGTAAGCCATGAGTCCGCGTTAGCTGTACTGGTGACGTAACCATACGCGGCCGTAAATTGGTATCGATAATAGCGTCCGGATTGCCCATGACGATACACTTCCGAATTTGTTCCGTCATTGATTTTGACAATTGCGCCAGCGCCGGAAATTCTCGCTCTGTCAATGGCGCGAAAGAGGCTATCGTATGTACCCAAAGCGGTTGTTGAGGATGCCGACGAATAGGCGCTAAATGTAACCGCGGTTTTAGTGTCCTCTCCAGCATATTTAGCGTCGAAGAAAATTTCATCGTCCGCTGCGACCTTATCAACGGAAAGACCGCAGTCTCCCACCGTGAACGAGCAGGTTGCGGGATTATCGTTTGCGTCGTCATATAATCCGATGAGCGTCTTATATGCTTTGCCAGCGCCTAAAGGACCCAAAAATACGCAGGTGTCATCCGCTGTGATTTTACCTTCCATTTCAAGTCCGCTTTCATCGGTCAATTTGACATTAGTCTCTTCATACTCGCCATTGTAGGTCGCCGCCAACATCGCCGACCCATCATCGTCCGCAATTAAGCCAATAACAATATTTCACATTCATGAATATTGCCCTCATTCAGGCGCGAGCGCCTCTGAGACTACAGGTCCAAGCTTTCCATAAACGCTGTAGTTATTTTATCATATATGATTGTCAAATACAAATTATTCATGTTATAGTTGAATGCCATTGAAATAGTAACGCAAACAGTCATCAAAACTATCTCAGCGCTCACTTGCGTATATTCTTCGAATACGCGGCGTTAGCGCTTCCGCGTTTGGCGAAAAATCATCACAAAAAAATCCGCTAAAAGCGAGATCTTGAATAGGCTCTAAATATTCGGCGACTTTTTTAGCGTCTTGCTCCTTGTAACGCTTCATCTTTTTTTACGCGTTATATTAAGGTGTTTAAGAGTTTGGCAAATCACCGATTGATGTCAGCTGAAACGTTCGCCCTATTTACGCCACGGGCAGTATTGGATTTCGCTTCGCTTTATAAGCTCGTCCGCCCTGCAATCCCTTGGCTGACAGTTCATGCTGACAAGTCCGTAGCGGACTTTCGCCGCCAAGTTATTGCCCATGCCGAGCGCACAAATAAAAAAAACCGCGGAAACGCGGTTTTTTCCACGAAGTAAGATGTTTCGGAGTTTAGCGTTATAAGTTCGGCGCTTTAAGATAAACGCAGTCGAATCCTGTGGATTTTATATTTTGCGATGTTGAAGGTAATTTATCAAGCGTACATTTCCCATCCCTTTGATATACGCATCCGTTAGTGCAGTTTATGTCCACAATATCCACCTCCACTCAATTCATTATCCCCTGAAAGAATGTTAAATATATGATTCGTGTTATTAAAAAAAATGTTATATATGGAATGAGGGCAAAAACTTTACGACATTTAATAGACAAATTCTTTAAATACGCTTAACGTAGTATATTGTATTATTAAAACTATCTAGGGGACGGTAAATATGTTAAAGATATCGGATATGAAGCAAAAGGAAGTGATTAACATACGTGACGGATGTAGGTTCGGGTACTTGTGCGATATGGAAATGAACGAGGAAGGTGAGTTAAAGTCAATAATCGTGCCATGCCCTGGTAAAGTTTTCGGCATGTTCGGAGTGGAAAAGGAGTATCACATTCCGTGGGATGATATATCTAAGATAGGCGAAGATATTATACTTGTGGACGTAGACGTGGAAAAGATAATTGTAAAATGTGACTGAAGATGTTATACTATTGCGCGTTGAAGCGTTAAAAAAATATAGGATGGCGGTCAAGATGAGATGTCCGTTTTGCAAATATGACGACACAAAGGTTATTGATACGCGATCCGCCGACGAAAACACGGTGGTAAGACGACGCAGAGCATGTGAAAGATGCGGTGAGCGTTTTACGACATATGAACGGCAGGATACTATGCCGTTTGTTGTAATAAAGCGCGATAAAACTCGCGAGATGTTCGATAGGGCGAAGTTGCTGGACGGCATAATGAAATCGTGTAATAAACGACCGGTTTCGGTGGAACGCGTGGAAAGTATTGTGAGTGATATTGAGATGGCGCTGTCTAATTCCATGAAAAAGGAGATTGACAGCGGGGAGATAGGCGATATGGCGATGCGCGCGCTTAAAGAAGCGGATGAGGTCGCTTATGTGAGGTTCGCTTCGGTGTACAAGCATTTTAAAGATATAGACTCGTTTATGGAGGAATTAACTGATTTGATGAGAGATAGGCCGCGCGGAGGGTGAAAATAAAAAGAAGAACGTCTCAAAGGGGCGATATCCCGCGGGGACGTCGCCCCTTTACGGGACGCCATTAGGCTAAACGGTTTATTCTATTATAGTCATGATATCACGCAGGTTTTTTTTAGGCGGACTTTTAGGGTTGTCTTCCGGGATTCCCACCGAGAGAAGGGCCGCCATAAAATAACCCTGCTGGTCAAAGTCGACGGTTTCTTTTAAGAGAGCTTGCACCGCCTTGTCGGCATAGTTCGCGCTGGTAATCCAGCACGAACCGTAACCCAGATCCACCGCTCTTAGAGTAAAGTGTTCGAGAGCGGCCCCTAGGCTTTGCATACCGGGATTTTTCTCATTTATCAACCATGACGGATCAAGATCCGCAAGCTGCATTTCATTGTAGCCGGAAGGTTCATATTGCTTTGACATGACTATGACCAGCGCCGGCGCGTCTACGAAAAACAGCGTGAAATGCTTAGCGAACTTGCGGAAACGGTCGGCTTTCGTTTTGTCTTTCACGTCCATAAGGGACGATATGCGCTCGTTTTCCGCGCTGATGGCCTGCGCTATCTTGCGTCTAAGCCCGTCGTCCTTTACTACGATGAAATGCCAGTATTGCAGGTTTTTCCCTGACGGGGCGAGGCGCGCCGCGTCAATCATTAGTTCTATGTCCTCCGTTGGAACGTCACCTTGTTTGTAATGACGAACGCTTTGACGTTTACGCGCCAGTTCAATGAATTCCATAGACGCTACCCTCCCTGATAAAATATAAAATATATTGCTAGCCCGCCGTTAAAAAGTTTTTTATAATAAGTATGGCGAAAATTTAGGTTTTAGAACAGCGAGCGAGTTATTTAACTTCAATTCCGGTAAAGTAATGACGCAAAATTTGGTCATATGAGTAGCCTTCTTCCGCCATACCTTTAGCGCCGTACTGGCTCATACCGACGCCATGTCCCCAGCCTTTGCCTATAAACGTCACGCTGTCCGTATTTTTCATTGAGTAAGACCCGGAGACGCTTATCACGTTAAAGGCGCCAGGATTTGCGGCGGCGGCGTTAGATGACGTTATGTAAATTTCAGCGATATTTTTATCGGTCAATTCGCTGCCAACGGATATGATTGAAATAGGCGCTTCAGAGGGAGAAACGCTGAAATTCAAGCTGTCGAGCGGTCCGTCAGCGGATTGGGTGAAGAAAGAGCGTATGGCGTCTTTTTCTATGATTTTTTCGCCGGTTTCGCCCGTTATCGTCATGCGACGCGCTCGTCCGCTGACGGGATTTGAATCAATTGACACATTAACGATTTTTCCTATGCTTTCGGTTATCAATCGCTCGATTTCATAGAATTGGAACGAACGCGTCCAGACCTTATATTCTTTTTCCGCTACTTCTTTGACGCTTTTGAGGTATGGTATTTCATTGCCCCAGACCTTGTCGCCGTCTTCGGTTACGCCGCCGCTGCTGGAGAAATAAGTCGCATTTATGGGTCTTCCGCCGTAGTAGGCCATAACGCCGGACGTGGCGTCAACCGCGGCTCTGGCGGATTCGGATTCATTGCCCGCGCCAAGGTACATTTGGCAATGGACGCCGTCGCATAATTCGTAGCCTTCGTCAGCGTGGACGCCGCGTCGCGTGCGCGTATAGCTGCGAGCGGCGACGGCTTGCGCTTTAAGCGCCTCTATAGGCCAACCGCTGGGCATTTCAGACGGAACGGAACTGTACAGGTATTCATCAATATTGACGACGTTTACCGCCGTAAGCGCGGCGCCAGCGTAACGTCCGAATTCGACGCGCCCGCGATAACTTCGTTCGCCCAAACGCAACATTTCGCCGTCGGCGTTGGCGATTTGCGGAAAGTCAGAGGCGCTGTCGAATATAGCGATGGTTTTGCCGCCGTCGATAACGGCGACGCGTCTTGAGCTTGTCGAACCGTTCACATCCGGTGAATAGACCGTCCAATTTCCGGCGCCGACGCACGCTGGAATTCCGCCGGTTTTAGCCGCGGCGCCAGCGGCTTCGGCGTAAGACGACGCTGTTTCGCCGGTAAGGGAATATGCCGAAAAATCAGCCGCTACAGAAAAAGAACCATGCAAAATATCGCCGACAAGTTCGCCGTTTCGTTCAAAGCCAGCTAAAACGCTTTCGTTATTTATCGCTATTGAATTTACTTCATTATAAAGGCTAACAAGTCCTATTCTTATTTCCGTATCATCCGTCAACGCGCTGAGGCGCGAGCATACGCAAAGCGATGAAAAAGCGAAAAGCGAAAAGAATATGACGGACAGCCGTTTGAATATACGCGCGGCCATTTAATGATCCCTCAATTTGGCGCCGACTTTTTCAAGGCTTGCGAGTATTTTTTCGATGGACTTTAGAACTTCCTCGTCGGTAAGCGTTCTGTCGGCGGCTCTGAAGTTAAGCGCATAAGCGAGCGATTTAAAACCTTTTTCGATGTTTTCGCCTTTATAGACGTCGAATAGACGAGCGCTTCTGAGCGTTTTTCCGCCGGCTTTGATCATAGTTTTTTCAATGGTCGCGGCTGTAACGTCGTTTTGCACTATTACAGCGACATCACGCGTGACGCTGGGGAATTTCGGCAGAGGTTCAAATCGTTTGGTCAGGTCGGCGTTCTCGTATATAAAATCGGCGTTTACGCAGGCAATGTAAACGCGCGCGTCAATTTTATAATTTTCGGCTACAACAGGATGCAGTTCGCATAAAAAACCTAAATTGACGCTGTTTTTCGTGATGGACGCGCAACGTCCGGGATGCGCGTAGCTAAGCGATTTTTCAGGGGCGTATTCTACGTTTTTTATGCCGACTCGATCGAAAATCCGTTCGATGACGCCTTTAAGCGTGAAGAAATCGCCTATGCCGTAAAACGCCATTACCAATACGTTCCGTTCGTCCGGCGATTCCGTAAGAAGAAGCGCTTTAGGCTTATATATTTTACAGAGTTCATAAAGCGCGGCTTCATTATTACGCCTGTTATAGTTTATCGAGAGCGCTTGCAGAATGCCGTTTAGCGCCGTAGCGCGCATTACGCTGAAATCCTCGCCTAGAGGGTTGCTTATTACGACGGAGTTTCGCGCAGGGTCGTCTTTCGGCAAGTTCAATTTATCGAAAACTTTCGGGCTTTCAAACGAATATGTGAGCGCCTCGTAAAACCCTGAAGCCGTCATGATATCCCGGATAGAATCTTCTAATTTTTGCTTTAGATTTTTTTTGCCTACAGTGGGCGCGCCGGACATGAGCGTCGGCGTTACGCGGTCATAGCCGTAAAAACGAGCGATTTCCTCAGCGATGTCCTCTTCAAGCTCTATATCGGGTCGAAAGGTGGGAACGCTCGCCGTGTCGTCACTTACGGATATTTCAACGCGCGACAGCATTTCGTACATATCTTCCGCCGGTATATCGGCGCCTATGATTTTATTTATACGATCGGGACGAAATTTCACCGTATGGGGCTGTTTCGGCGAAGGGTAACAGTCGTTCATGCCGCTCAGCGTTTCGCCGCATCCCAATTCCTCCACAAGCTTTACCGCCCTGTTAACGGCGACTATAGACAAATTTGGGTCAAGTCCTTTTTCGTAACGTGACGACGCGTCGGTGCGCGCATTCAATTTTTTGCTTGTAAGCCTTACGTTCGTTCCGTTAAAATTCGCCGATTCGAACAGCACGGCCGTAGCGTTTTCGGTTACTTTAGAGTTTTCACCGCCCATTACGCCGGCTACGGCTATAGCTTTTTGGCTGTCGGCGATCACGAGCATGGTTTCATCCAGAACATGTTCGGCTCCGTCAAGCGTGATAAATTTCTCATCTTTCTTGGCGTTTCGCACTATTATTTTACGTTTTTCACCGCAAAAACTTATGGAGTCTATGTCAAACGCGTGCATGGGCTGACCGACTTCCAGCATTACATAGTTCGTTATATCGACAATATTGTTTATGGGTCTAAGCCCCGCCGTTATAAGCCTTTGGCGCAGCCATAGCGGAGACGGGCCTATTTTTACGTTTTTTACGATTCTGGCTATATATCTCGGGCAAAGTTCAGCGTTTAGTATCTCGACGTCTATCAGTTCGTTAACATCCTCTGAGGTTTCTTTCTTCGGAAGCGTTTCTGGAAACGAGAATGTCTTTTTAAACGTCGCCGCGGCTTCGCGCGCTATTCCGAGCATAGAGTTGCAGTCGGCGCGGTTAGATGTGATTTCAAATTCGACCGTATCTTCACGAAGTTTTAGTATGTCGCGCGCGTCCGCGCCTGGAGAGACTTCTTCGTTTAGAATATATATGCCATCCGCCGGCGCGTCGGGGTATTCGTTGACGCTGTAGCCAAGTTCCTCTATAGAGCAAAGCATGCCTTCCGAAAGTTCTCCGCGCAGTTTGCTCGTTTTAATTTTAAGACCTCCGGCGAGCGTAGCGCCGTTTAAAGCGACGGGAACCATAGCGCCTTCATAGACATTTTTAGCGCCTGTCACGATTTGCGGCGCTTTTTCTCCCCCGATGTCTATTTTGCAGATGACGAGTTTGTCAGCGGATGGGTGTCGCGCGATTGAGATGATTTTGCCAATTACGACGTTATTTATCTCTTCTCCGTATTTTATAATGTTTTCGGCCTTTGTGCCGGTCATTGTCATTTCATGAGCGAATTCATCCGCGGAGCAGGTTAAATCCACATAATCCATTAACCATGAAAATGGGACGTTCATTGTTAAAGACCTCCATTTGAAAAAAAGAAGACATCCGGAACTTTTAGTTGTAAGTTAAGGAAACCTTGGGCGCGGCGATTTGTCCGTCGCGGCGCGTTCGGTCAAGTGATAGCTTTTGGAAGAGTCATTATCTGGATGAAAGCTTCATTTTAAAATTGTTTTAAGAAGTTGACGTCATTTTCATACATGAGCCTAAGGTCGGAAACGCCGTATTTTAACATAGCTATGCGATCCAAGCCAAGCCCGAACGCGAAGCCTATATATTTTTCCGGGTCTATGCCGGATGTTTTGAGCACTTTTGGGTGAACCATTCCGCAGCCTAAAAGCTCTATCCAGCCGCTGTCCTTACACACGCGACAACCTTCGCCGCCGCACGCGAAGCAAGTGGCGTCCATTTCGGCGGAAGGTTCCGTGAACGGAAAGTGATGCGGACGGAATCGCGCCTTAGCGCTCTTGCCAAAAAGTTCGCGAGCGAATGTTTCAAGGGAGCCTTTGAGATCGCCGAACGTTATATCTTCGTCGATCACCAACCCTTCGAGCTGGTGAAATACGGGCGAGTGCGTCGCGTCTACCTGATCGGCGCGATATACGCGCCCCGGAGCTATAATGCGTATCGGAAGCGGCTTAGTTTCCATCGCGCGAATTTGCACGGGCGACGTCTGAGTGCGCAGTAAAAAGCCGCCGTCTAGGTAAAAGGTGTCTTGTTCATCTTTCGCCGGGTGATTTTCAGGTATGTTTAACGCGGCGAAATTATAGTAGTCCGTCTCTATATCCGGACCCTCCATGATTTCGTAACCCATACCGATAAAAATGTCTTTAAGATCGTCCGTGACGAGCGTAATAGGGTGACGACCGCCAAGCGGCCGTGACGGAGCGGAAATAGTGACGTCGATTTCTTCGTTTAGAAGACGATTGGTAAGTTCTGATTGCCCTAAAACGGTTTTCGCTTCAGTGAGCGCCGATTCGATTAAACTCCGAGCGTCGTTCGCAAGCTTTCCGGCTTCGGGACGCTCTTGTTCGTTAAGCCCGCCCATAATTTTTAAAACGCTTTTGAAAGCGCCTTTTTTGCCAAGCGCGGCGAGGCGCAGATCTTCCAGCTCTTTTAAGCTCTGAGCTGATTTAATTTTTTCTAAAAAACTACGCGTTATATCCTCGAGCTGTTCTTTAATTAATATTGTCCGTCGTCTCCTTTCGCGCGGAACGGTGAAGCGTTTAAGCTTTTTGTTCGCAATATCGACAGCGGTATGTCCTTGTCTCCGCGTCGGCCAACGTAAATAATTGCGGTAAGTAGTTTTCAGAACTTGTTACGCAACGCGGGTTTTTACATTTTACGACGTTTGTTATTTCGTTTGGAAGCGAAAGTTTCTTTTTATCGACTATCACGCCGTTTCTGACGATATTGACCGTTATATTCGGGTCGATGTAACCAAGCACATCCAAGTCGATGTCCACGGGGTCTTCTATCTTAAGCACGTCTTTGCGCCCTAGTTTTTGGCTTCTTACATTTTTTATTATGGCGACAACGCAATCCATATCGTCCAATTTCAAGTAGTGATAAATGTCCATGCTTTTGCCGGCCGCCACGTGATCTATTACAAGGCCGTCTTTGATGCTGTCAACCTGCATTACATAACCTCCAACAGTTTCATCATGAGGGCCATGCGCATAAACTTTCCGCATTGCGCCTGGTAAAAATAACGCGCGCGCGGGTCGTCGTCAACTTCGCGGGCGATTTCGTTTACGCGTGGAAGCGGGTGCATTATGACTAGATCGGAGTTGGCGCCGGACAGCTTACGCTTGTCCAATATATATATATCCTTAAGGCGTAAATATTCCTCTTCATTAAAAAAACGCTCTTTTTGCACTCTTGTCATGTACAGTATGTCCATCTCGCCGATAACGGCCTCAAGGGTTGAGGTCTCTGAAAACGGCACGCCGTTTTTTATAAGAATTTGACGGATATAGCCGGGGATTCTAAGCTCGTTCGGAGCCACGAATATAAAGCGGTTATTTGGATAACGCGCTATTGAGCGTACAAGAGAATGCACTGTTCTGCCAAACGTCAGATCGCCGCAAAGACCTATAGTCAGGTTGTCAAAGCGCCCTTTTATGGAATGTATAGCTAAAAAATCAGTGAGCGTTTGCGTAGGATGCTGATGGCCCCCGTCGCCGGCGTTTATTATGGGTATAGACGCGTTTTGCGCGGCGACCAGCGCGGAGCCTTCTTTTGGATGGCGAATCGCACATATGTCGGCGTAGTGCGAAACCGTGCGTATTGTGTCCGCTATGTTTTCGCCTTTTACAACCGAGCTGGATTCTTCTGACGAAAAGCCTATGACGCCGCCGCCCATCGACAGCATAGCCGATTCAAAGCTAAGGCGCGTACGTGTGCTCGGCTCATAAAACAATGTCGCTAATATTTTGCCGCTGAGCGCGCGCGAGTATTTGCCGCCATCCGACATAACGCTTTCGCCCAGCGCTATAATTTCATCCGTTTCCGCCACTGACAGGTCCAGCGGGTCTAATATATGCCTCATAGGAACGCCCTCCCGTTTGCCAGAGATTATAATATCATATGTTGTCACTAGTGTAAATACGCGGGGACAAAAAACGCACGGCAAACGCGTGAAGGAGCGACACAAACAAAAGATAGGCCATTTCACACAAAATCCCAAGGAAACGCCTAAATCGCCATTAATCGCTCGAAAACGCTTCTCAAAGTTCAGGCAAAGCGCAAATCATTTTTCCCTTAGAGCCATATTCAGACCTCGAAAATACGAGTTAATCCGCATTTACTTAGGGTTCATGCGTTCACCGTACCTTTTTGCGCATGATGGCTTGATTTTTCGGCCGTACGCTGATATAATCATTTAGACTGATTCGAGCGGGTGTGGTTCAATGGCAGAATGTCGGCTTCCCAAGCCGAAGACGTGGGTTCGATTCCCATCATCCGCTTAGCTTATTTTTCTTATCCGCTTGATTATTCAAGGTTGTCACATTTTTTCCGTTGTAGAATAGTATATATAAAGCCGCTTTACAATTAGTCTATTTAATGCGATTTTCACAAAATTAACATGTAGACGGTCGTTGAAAACTGTAAGAGCGCGTTATTTTTATTTTTACGCGTTATCTAATAAGCCTCTTTTGTGAAAAATTACATTTTACATCGTCTCTTTATAAAACAATGAAAAAGACAGGGTCAAGTTTTTTATAGCCTTCGCTTTTTCAAGGCGAAGCGATCCTGTTAACGCCAAAGACGGTTATAACGCGTCATGTCTAGTGGAAAAAATTCGCGAAGTCGTCTTTAGTTTTTAATGCGGCGGAATAGATTACATGCGGTTACGCTTTGTTGGAAGATCTTCCGTTTAAATACAGTAAGGCGCGCTGAATATAGAAAACAGGCGGTTCCTGACAAGGAACGGCCTGTTTTTTCAGCATCCGGAAGGCTGTCAGTGATAAACATAGCGTCTCCACTATTCGCGGGATTTATGATTTTAGGCCACATCCGTATGCGCGCTGTAAACGATATACCTGTCCTAAAACTTTAATTCAAGATTATAAATGCCATATATAGTCAAGGCTAATTGAAAGCGTGAGACATGGTATTCCAAAAAGTGTCAAACTTATGCATATGTAGTCGTAATCTACGCTTGACATTTGCCCAAAATTTTTCAATGGGCATTGAAATCAGGAGAATATGGCGGGATGAATATTGCCCTAAATTCTATTCGTCAGCTATATCGTAAATTGCGTTTTTTCGGCGGTGGGATGCGTTACCCTGTGAAAAAAGTATCGATGCCGGTTTCATCAATATAAACAATACTTTCCGGTCGAACATCACGGATCTGTTCCAAGAGCCTGTTAAAGATCTCCATTTCGCGTCTTTTCGGCTTATTTTCCGCCACACTTTGTCAGCGCTCTTTGCGTATATTCTTCGAATATGCGGCGTTCGCGCTTTCGTATTTGGCGAAAAATCATCACAAAAATCCGCTAAAAGCGAGATCTTGAACAGGCTCTAAATATTCAGCGACTTTTTCAGCGTCTTGCTCTTTGTAAAGCTTCATTTTTTTTACGCGTTATATTAAAGCGTTTAATAGTTCGGTAAATCACAGATTGATGGCGGCCATAATGATGGCAGCCGAAGCGTTCGCCTATTTCTGATTGATAAGCGTCCGGATTGACTTTTAGATACGCTAATGGTTCTTCTTCGCTTACAACCATTTTATAACTTCGGTATTTCCGCTCAAGCCCTCCGCTATCGCGATATTGTTTTAACCAAGCGTTCAATGTGTTTGGCGATATGCCGAATGTCTTCGCCGTTTCCCTGATACTGTGTCCTCCTTCATGATATTCTATTGTTCTTTTCCGTTATTTTTTATCATAGCTCATAGGATTATTTTACCACAATTCGTTACGTTTTCAAGAACATCTTACTATAGCCTTCGCGCCGGCGCCTATGGCCCTCGCGGCGTCATCAACGAGAGGGACAGCCGCTCTTAACGCCTTTGCGCCCGAAGACAAGGGTCTCCCAGCTAATGGAATCAGGTACGCCAGATCCCACGGGTCGAACTCGTACGACTTGCCCTGAAAGCCCGGATCTATGTTGTTCGCGTACCCGTCGTAAACGCCGAACACTCCTCCCGCGACGCAGACCGCGCCAATAGCGACGGCAGCCAGCCCTCCCGTGCCGACTATTAAAGCCGCGCCCGCAGCTACGGCCGCCACACTGAGGGCGACTTTGGCCACACCGACGGCCACGTTTAGAGCCCTTCCCCAAAAGCCGCTCTTTTCCTCTTCTCCAGCGGCGGCCTCTTCAGTGGCTTTGCGCGCGGCTTCCTCTTCCGCCTTTTTCGCTTCCTCAGCCGCTTTTCCGGCTTCTTGCCCCTGCGATACCAGCGCCGGCATGGACGCTTTATTC
>JAISER010000043.1 GCA_031263985.1 Clostridiales bacterium
TAGCCGGCGCGAAGCGCTAAAAGGGTTCCTAAGGGACGAAGTCCCTTAGCGGGGTTTGGGGCGGAGCCCCAAGCCCTTTAACTCCCGCGCGACCCAACCGTTTCCTCCCACACCTCTCATCAGTTATAAAAAAACCGCGCTTTCGCGCGGTTTTTCAGTTTACTGACTCTTTAATCTTTTAAATCCCCAACAAATACTGCAAAACGCCCCTTCAATCAATGACTCCTCTAGCCGGCGCGAAGCGCTAAAAGGGTTCCTAAGGGACGAAGTCCCTTAGCGGGGTTTGGGGCGGAGCCCCAAGCCCTTTAATTTTTATTTCAGCGTAATGCGGCCTGAGCGGCTGCAAGCCGCGCGATCGGCACACGGAACGGCGAACACGACACATATTGTAACCCGATCTGAGCGCAGAACTCTATACTGTACGGATCCCCGCCATGCTCCCCGCAAATGCCCAGCTTTATACCCGGACGGGCGGCCGAACCTTTTTCCACGGCGATTTTCATAAGCGCCCCAACGCCTTCACGGTCGAGCTTAGCCGTCGGATCGCCCTCATATATGTTTTTGTCGATATAATCGGCAAGTATTTTGCCCGCGTCATCCCTGGAAAGCCCGTAAGCCATCTGCGTCAAATCGTTCGTGCCAAACGAGAAAAACTCGGCGTCTTTGGCGATAGCGTCCGCGGTCAGACACGCGCGCGGTATCTCTATCATCGTGCCGACAAGATATTTGATCTCCACGCCGGAGTTTTTGAAAATCTCCTTCGCTGTACTATCCACTATATCTTTGACAAACCGAAATTCCTTGACGTCGCCGACAAGGGGAACCATTATTTCTGGCACGATGTCATACCCTTTGGATTTTTTAACCTCTATGGCCGCCTCAAGTATGGCTTTCGTCTGCATTTCGGCGATTTCAGGATAGCTGACAGCGAGTCGGCAACCGCGATGCCCCATCATCGGGTTAAGTTCATGCAGATTTTTCGCTTTCAATTTAAGCTCTTCGACCGGCTTGCCCATATCCTTGGCAAGCGCCGCGAAGTCCGCGTCTTGCGTGGGAAGAAACTCATGCAACGGCGGATCGAGCAGACGGATGGTAACGGGGCGATCTCCCATGACTTCATAAATGCCGACGAAATCAGCTTTTTGAAACGGCAAAAGTTCATTAAGCGCGGCGCGGCGTTCTTGCGCCGAGTCGGAAAGTATCATTTTACGCATCTTCGGTATGCGGTTTTCATCAAAGAACATATGTTCGGTACGAGTAAGACCGATGCCCTCCGCGCCAAACTCGATAGCTTTCGCCGCGTCTTGCGGCGTATCGGCGTTCGCGCGCACTTTGAGCTTGCGCTCAGCGTCGGCCCATGCCATGAACGTAGCGAAATTACCGGAAATCTCAGATTCCGCCGTCGATATCTTCTCACCGTAGATTTTACCGGTAGAACCGTCGAGCGATATATAGTCGCCCTCTGATACGCGTTTGCCTCCCAGTTCGAAATATTTGGCGCCCTCGTTGATCTTAATGGCTTCGCATCCGGAAACGCAGCACCTGCCCATGCCGCGCGCCACAACCGCGGCGTGGCTCGTCATGCCGCCGCGCACAGTCAGTATGCCCTGCGCTAAAAACATACCCTCGATGTCCTCCGGCGACGTTTCCAAACGCACAAGCACAGTCTTTTCACCGCGCTCCACGGCCGCCTTTACATCCTCGGCGCTAAAGTACACTTTGCCGCACGCGGCTCCCGGCGACGCCGGCAGCGCGGAGCCTATCGCCGAAGCCGCTTTAAGCGCTTTCGCGTCGAACGCCGGATGCAAGAGCTGGTCAAGCTGCTTGGGATCGACCTTTAAAATGGCTTCCTGTCGAGTAATAAGCCCTTCGCCGACCATGTCAACGGCGACTTTAAGCGCGGCGTGCGCCGTTCTTTTGCCGTTTCGCGTTTGAAGCACATATAATTTACCTTCTTCTATAGTTATTTCCATGTCTTGCATGTCTTTATAGTGTTTTTCCAATTTTTCAGCGTAGCCCATGTACTCCTCGTACACTTGAGGCATGTCGTTTTTAAGCTCGGCGAATGGTTTCGGCGTGCGTACGCCCGCGACGACGTCTTCACCCTGCGCGTTAATCATATACTCGCCGTATATGGCTTTTTCGCCGGTGGCGGCGTTTCTGGTAAACACGACGCCCGTGCCTGACGTATCGCCCATGTTGCCGAAAACCATGCTCTGCACGTTTACCGCCGTACCCCAGTCGTACGGTATATCATTCATACGCCTGTAGATAAACGCTCTTGGATTATCCCATGAACGGAAAACCGCGCTTATAGCTTCAAAAAGCTGCTCTTTCGCTTCCGTTGGAAACGGCTGGCCTTTCGCTTCCTTATATATCGATTTGAACTGCTCGACAATAATCTTCAAGTCATCGACCGTTAAGTCAACATCGCTCCGATAACCTTTTTTCTCTTTATAATCATCGAGAACACGTTCAAATTTCGCCTTGCTCACATCCATCACCACGTCGCCGAACATCATTATAAAACGCCTGTAGGAGTCGTAAGCGAAACGCGGATTATTCGTCTTTGCGGCGATAGACTCCGCCACGTCATCATTTATGCCTAAATTAAGCACAGTGTCCATCATGCCCGGCATAGACGCGCGCGCGCCTGAACGCACGGAAACTAAAAGCGGGTTAAGCTTGTCCCCAAACTTCTTGCCAGTGGCGGCTTCAAGCTTTACCATAGCGTCATTCACTTGGCCCTTGATTTCTTCGGAAAGCGTCTTGCCCGATGAATTATACAGCGTACACGCCTCCGTCGTAACCGTAAACCCGGCGGGCACCGGCAAGCCAAGGCGCGTCATTTCACAGAGATTGGCGCCTTTCCCTCCAAGCAGGTTACGCATAGAACCATCGCCTTCAGGAAACATATAGACATATTTTACGCTCAATGTAAAAACCTCCTAATATTTTTCGTTTGATTATATCACAACTTCCTCTTTGTCAATAACATTTTAAAGCTTAATAATCGTCATTTTACGTCTCAAGCGGAGGACCTGCACGCTTTTTTACGCCAAAACACGCCGCGCTCTCTTTACTTTAAAAGGCCGCTCACGCTTTCCCATCAACGCTAACCCTCGTTAACGCCCGTTCCGACGGCGAACTCCTCGCCTGCAACATTAGCCGTCTCTTCTGACGGCGTATCAGGCGAGTCCTCCAGCGGCGTCTCGCTCGTCGGAGGACTCGCCGCGCCCGATTCATTCGCGTCTAAGCTTTCGCCAGAATCGGCGCCCGCGACTTCCCGGTTCTCCGGCTCTGTAATGTCATCCGCTTTCTTTTCCAGAATAACCGTTATTACAGGCTCGTCCGACACAACGGCCACGCTCTGCGGCATGTCGGGGAAAGCGATCGGCAGCTCGTAAGCGCCCGGCTCAAGGCCGGACGCGTTCACTACCCCGCGTGTCATCTCTTCAGTCAAAGCTTCCACAGCGGAGGCGAGCCCTTTTACGATCAGCTCCACGTTCCGTTCCGGCAAAATCACGGACAGCGAGGCGGTTCCCTCGACACTGACGTTCGACATAGGTATGGATATGGACGCTTGCGTTTCAACGCCGATGTTTATCTTTATTTTGACTTCGTTCGTCGCTCCGTTTCTTATGGACACATTCGTGTCCATAAGGCGCTCGCGCAGATCCATGGATATTTCATAAGACTCGCTCTGGTTGTCTATGTTCTGCTGCGGCAAGCGTATTAAGCTAAGCGCGTCCACGTCTTCCTCCGCCCCGACGACCTCGACGAACTTAGGCTCCCACTCCACCGACACGAACATATACCCTTCCGCAGGAACGCCCGAAACAGGCGGCGCGGCGATCTCTACGCGCGAATATTTCTGGACGTCCGCGCTGATCAAGGCTTTCTCGGCGCTCAACTCCACCTCGCCGGTAATGTCCGCGCCGGAATCGTTAATTACGCGGATGTCGCCTTCAACGCTGACTTTTTCCGTAACGCCCGATATATCCACGTTAACCTGCACGCTTGATATGGAATCGATGTTTTTCTTCGCGCCGCGCACAAGCGCGGTGTCCGGCGCGACAACAGCGGGCATGCTTATATACCCTTCCGCGTCAACGCCTATTTTCTGAACTTTAATAGGAAACTCCCGTTCCACGTATTTGTCCAATATGATATTAACCTCGGACGGATTAACGCTTCTTATTTCGTAATCGCCCGCGTTCACAAGGCTCGGCAGCTCGTATTTCACGCGCACGGACAAAGGCGTGTCAAGCGCGACCGTGCGCGATATGTCTATAGGCGCGAAATCTATATAGGCGCGTATGTCCGGCTGATTCTTACGCAGTTCGGCCCATGACTTGTCGCTCGCCCTCACGCTCAAAGTGACGATATAGGAACGCAGAGCCGTTTCGTTTTGCAATATATAGTCGTTGTTCTGTATGGATTGAATGTTTTCAAGCTGCAGCGGCACGGATATGGAGTGGGCCTGTATGGGGTTGTATATGTTCATTACCAGCAGCCATAAAGTCAGGGCGGTCAGCAGAGATAACGCTTTCCACGCTATGTTTCGCGTTAAAACGGAAGTCACGCTTTTCAATGAGATTTTCATCATCTTTTGACCACTCCCCTGAATATGGACGACCTTTTAACTTCCGCGTCAAAGGGCAAAAGTTCCCTTAACCGCGCCTCCGTAAGGTTTTTATGCAATGTGGATTCATGGGCGAGCGATATGGCGCCGGTTTCTTCCGACACGACCACGACATAAGCGTCCGTCGCCTCGCTCGCGCCTATAGCCGCGCGGTGACGAGTGCCGAACCGTTTATCCAAGTCGTTTTGAGTAAGAGGCAATATGCAGCACGCCGACGCCACGCGGTCTCCGCGTATAATCACGGCGCCGTCATGCAGCGGCGTTTTATCCTGAAAGATGTTTATAAGCAGCAAGCTGGAGATTCGAGCGTCAATCAGCACGCCGGAACGCTCATACTCGGACATGACGATAGTTCGCTCTATGGCTATTATGGCGCCGGTGCGCTCTTTCGACATGGCGACGGCCGCTTTTATAATTTCCTCCTTAGAGCCTTCGAGCAGCCGCGAAGCGTGTTGAGCGCCTATCTGCAATCCGGGTATTATTCCGCCTTTTCCAAGCTGCTCAAGCGCGCTGCGCAGCTCCGGCTGAAAGATCACAATCAGCGCTATGAGTCCGACGTTAAGCGAGGTCTGTATAAGCCATCTTACGGTGTTGAGGCTGAACAGTATCGAACTCGCGTAAATAACTATGATTATTACGAACCCTTTAAGCAAAGACCATGTGCGCGTCTCTTTTATCCACATCATCACCTGGTACATCAAAAGCGTTATGATAAGCACGTCTATCACATCATTGACGCCTATGTCAGTTATGCTTCTAGATGACAGATCAATGCCTGAAAATATGTTTCTTACCGCGTCGAATAAAGAATTAAACAAGTCGCTCACTCCCTGCGGCCGCCCTGAATGCGCCTTATGACCCTTCTCCTTCTGGTTAAAGCTACTTTCGGAATGATCTTAACGATATAATAATTATTTTCATCTTCAAACCGCACCCTTTCCGCGCTTCGGTAGTCCAGCGCCACGTCGAAAAAGCTGACGGCGAACGCGAACGCGGCCGATATGGCCGTAAATATAAACGCCCCTATCAGTGAAATCTCCATATCGGCTATTATAGCCACGATTATAAAGCATATTACGTTCACGGCGGCGCCCGCGGCTATAGCCAGCTCCTTAGCGTAGTCTATGGACATTCTAGACACGGCTCGGACGATTATTATCACAAAGGCGAAAATAACGGCGGTAAACACCCATGTCTCATTAGCCCGCGCGCTATCAAACAAAGCCGCGAACGCGCCGGAAAACGCCGCTGGCAGGTCGAGCGCCTCCGTGGATACGCTCGCGTCCGTCTCTATAAGGCTTTTAACGACGGGTATGAAATGCCATATGAACACGCCTATGACTACGGGAACTATGGACGAAAGCCCGAAATAAATCCCCGCGATTATCGGGACGGCGTAAGGTATTTTAAGTATATACGCGAAATACACGGCAAGTATTATAACGCTTTCGTCGGGGGCTAGCCTGGCGTAAAAAAACATCACGCACAGCAAAAACATCGCGACGAAAACGGCGGACGCCGGAACCGCCGACATTTGCGCCGCTATGCCGACTATTATGAGCGTGAACGACGCCATAGGAGGGAATATGGAAAAAAGCAGCGCCATAAGCGCTATAAACGCGAACGAATACGGCCGACGCGAAAAAATGGCGAGCTGACCGACCGGCCGTCCTATGCATTGAATGGAGTAAAACAGAAACGCGCCTATAATGAGTTTGAGCAAAAAACGCGTTATAACTTCAAACCGCTTATAAAAATCTATCAGCGTTTCGCGAAATGCCAGCAGTCCTTCCATCTTTGGCGTCCTCCTCGCCGATGTCCTTCGCGCGCCCAAGCCGCGCCAGCATGGCGTAATAGTGTTTCACGCGGTTCATAACCTCATTATATTCCGTAAACGCTATTTTCGAGCTTATCACGGTATAAATGACAAGCGCGACGCCTGTAAACGCCGCGTCGCCGACAAGCTCTTTTTTTATATCCAGCGTGAAAACGTCGCCGCCCGCGCCGTAAAGCGCGTAAAGCCAGCGGCAAGCGATTATGAACGCGCACCCGACGAAGACGAAAAAGCGAGTCCAGCAATTTTTTATGTATATATAATCGCTTTCAAAGTATTCGTTGGTTCTTTGGTCTTTTTTGCCGAACCGCTTATCATGTTCGGCGATTTTAGTCATCAGTATTATTTTATCTTTGTCCACTGAATAATGTCCCTTCACATCGGAGATTATTTGAGAGTAAGTATAACACGCGTCCGATCGACTTGGCAATATTTTATAATTTTCAGTCGTTTTCATACCGTCATTTCGACCGGAAACGGTTGGGACTCGTCAAATAATATCTTGATGTTTTTCACTTGCCCTTTCGCCGTCAGGCGGCGTTGTCGTCGGTCGCCATACCGCCCCGGGCATGTCTCCTTCCTTCGCCTTGCCTGACGACGAAATCGCGGCGTGAAATTCCATCAATTTATTGTTTGACGAATCCTTGACGCTCATCGGCGCGGAGCTGTCCGCTCGTTGGCTATTATTCTACGTTTTGTCAAAGTATAGTCAGGCGGTTGAAAAAAAGTTATAATATAACCAAAAAAGACGCTTGAGGAGCGCCTTTTCATCGTCTTGAGCGACCGTTAAAACCCCGGCCTTTTCCTTTTCGCGAACAGCGACGGAATATTCGTGAAAAGAGCGAGCGCCGGCAGCGCCGCCGTCGTAACGGCGAAAATTAACGCCGAACGCCAGAATGTTTCGATCGGCGCGTTTTTAAATACCATAAGGGTTTGTTCCGACCGCGCCGCGTCGAGCGCGGCGAAAGGATAAGCCGCCCACGCCAGCGCCGCGCCTATCGCTGCGTGCAGCGCCTTTGAAGCGACGTAAAGGAACGGATTGATGTCCGTGTTTTTAAAAAACCCTATTGACTGGGCATGTATGGACGCGCCGCCGAACGACACGAGAGCGACGGACAAAACGGCGGACGTTCGCGTAAAGCCGTCTATGCCGATTGACAGCGCCTTTACGCCGTTCGTCACCTCGATTACGCCGACGACGACGGCTCCGGCGGCGGCGTCAGAGGCGGAGCTTGGAAGAACGTTTTTGACGATATAAAAAACATCCGTTATCTCCAGCATCTTTACAATGACGCTGAACAATATTATAAAGCCTCCTATTACGGTCACAGTTTCCACAGCGTTTTTCACGCCGCCGCCCAAAACCGCTCCAAATGGGCGCCCGTCTTTTCTCCGCGTTTCCGCCATGTTTAAAAAAGCGCGGTTCAGGCGCTCGCCGCGCTCCGCGCCAGCCAGCGTTTTTTCACGTTTGTAGAACTTCAACGAAAACCCCGTCAGAAACGCGGCGGCGAAATGGCATATCGCTATAAACCATCCGACTCTCGCGCTGCCGTACATGCCCGCGCCTATGACGCCAATCATGAACAGCGGCCCGGAGTTGTTGCAAAAAGCCGCAAGCCTTTGCGCCTCCGTCTTTGTCAGCTCGTTGGTCTCCCTCAACAGCGCGACCGTCTTAGCGCCGACAGGATAGCCGGACGTCATGCCCGTCACAAGCGCGAACGCCCCGCACCCGGGCACGCCGAAACAACGCCTCGTCACGGGTTCGAGCAACGTCCCCGCGAAGCTTATGAACCCAAGCCCCGCCAGAACGTTCGCGCCTATCAGAAACGGCAAAAGCGATGGCAAGACGCCGTTAAACCACAGACTGATCCCGTCTTTAGCGGCGCTCAACGCCTCGGATGGAAACATTATTATCAATATGTTGAAAAGCGCCACGGTTATTGGTATAATAAGCGGCGCGGGCCTTACCGCGGACTTCGTTTTCAAGTTATCACCATCGGATCAAAGGCTTTGCGAATAACGGGTTATAATAATAAATATGCTCCGCCAAAACGGTTTATACGCCGCCGCGGGGCTTTGGCGAGGTGACGCGATATGAGCGAAGCGCGCTCGAACGGAACGGAAAGCGCGACGCGTAAAAAAACGCCGCGCGGAGTGAGAAGAAAAGCGATGAGCAAAACCGACCTGTTTTTATTGACGCTGGTTTTTTTCGTCGTCATAGGGTATGTGTTCGCCGGACTTGTGTCCATGGCTAAAAAGCCGAATGTGCGAACCGTTTCCGTGGAGCGCGGCGCGGCGGACCTCCCCAGCGTATTTCACGGCGTCATAATAAGGGAAGAAAAGGTTTACGAAAGCCCCTCCGACGGCGTCGCTCGGTTTGACTACGCGGAGCTTAGCAAGGTGAAAAAAGGCGCGCGCGTATGCGTGATACAAGACGACGAGACCGTTGAACGCTTCTCCGCCGAGATAAACGCCATAAAGGAAAGAATGCTTGAAACGCAAGAGATGCGCGGCGAAATTTCAGGTTTCAGCCAAGACGTAAAACGCGTGAACCGGCAGATACAGGAAATCGTGGACAGCGGCAGAGCCAGACTTCTGCGCGACGTTTCATCGGTGCGCGAGCTTAAGGACAACGTGGAGCGCGCGATAAATATGCGCAACAATATGCTTTTTGGCGACAACCGCGGCAGTATGGCCGAAATGGCTGAGGAAAAATCTCTTTTAGAAAAACAGCTTGAAAAAAATATCGCTGTGATATACGCCGCTGAAGGCGGAGTGCTTTCTTACGCGGTCGATGGTCTGGAAAGCTCGCTTACGCCTGACAGCGCGAAAAATCTTACGGCGGCGCAAACGAAAATGACCGTCGATTCCCAGCTCCGCCGCGAGCGCGAAACGGAAGCTGGCGCGTCCGTTTTTAAAATAGTGACGTCAAATGAATGGCGCATAGCGTTTTACGCGCCTGAAAAAGATGTCGCGGATTGGAAGGCGGGCGATGAACGCTCAGTGTACGCGGTCAAAAGCGGCGTATTCGAAACGCTTGACGTGACAGTGGAGGTAAACGAAAAAAGACCGTCTGAAATCGAAAATTACGTGCTGCTTAAATGTTCGAGCGGTATGGCCGACTACCTCGACTCGCGGTCAATCAATCTGAAACTGCTGAGCGGCGGCAAGGAAGGGTTTAAGATTCCGATGGCCTGCGTCGTTGACAGAACCTTGATAGCCATACCTAAACAATACATATCGGAGGACGGCAAGGTAACTATACGTCGCGCCGACAGCGTCGAAATCGTCAAAATATCTCCGGTGGAATTCGCCGGCGACGAGTTGAACGCCTATATAATAGCTGACCCCTGCGCTTCGCCCCGCATCGGCGATACGCTGACGCGCGAGCCGCAAGCTGATATCAAACTTACGCGCGTTGAAAATATAAAAGGAGTGTTCGTCGAACGCAACGGCTACGCCGATTTTGTAAAGATCGATTTCAACGGCTCAACGTCGGCTGACTATGTGGCGCTCGACGAAAAGGCAAACGGCGTCATTAACTTGAATGATAAAATCATCTTGGACGCGAAATCGCTGAAGGACGGACAAAAGATCAATTAAAGGAGTCTGGCGATGGACGACTATATCAAAAAAAACGTCGAAACGACGCTTGAAAACGTAAGACAAGCGGCGGAAAGAGCCGGAACGGACGCCAATGACGTGACGCTCGTGGGCGTTACGAAGACGATAGACTTGGAGCGAATGCGCCATTTTCTCGATACTGGACAGATCAATCTTGGCGAGAACAAGGTTCAGGAATTTTGCGAGAAATATGACCGATTCGGCAAAGGGCCGATTTGGCATTTTATAGGCCACTTGCAGACTAATAAGGTCAAATATATAATCGACAAAGCGTCGATCATACACTCCGTGGACAGCCTTAAACTCGCTCTAGAGATTAACTTAAGAGCCGCTAAAGCCGGAATAGTCATGCCCGCGCTCATTGAAACGAACATCAGCGGCGAAGCGACTAAATTCGGCCTTTCGCCTAAAGACGCGCTCAGTTTGGCCAACGACATCGACGGCATGTCGAATATCAGGCTAAGCGGTCTTATGACTGTCGCTCCATATGTCGATAAACCGGAAGAAAACAGGATAGTGTTCAAAAAAATGAAGAATTTATTTGTTGACATAGCTGAAAAGATTAGTGATAATAAACATATGCGGTTTTTATCAATGGGTATGACGAGAGATTACGTGACCGCCGTCGAAGAAGGCGCTAACATCATTCGCGTCGGCGCGGGGATATTCGGACGCTTGCCGGTTAATTGACGGTCGCTTGGGACAAGCCGCAAATTCGCCAGAGGAGAGAAATTTTAAAATGAACGTGTTTACCAAAATTCGCGAGTTTTTACTTGGCGCTAACACAAGCGAGGAAGAAGAATCTTTCGTAGACGAATACGAAGATGATGAATATGAAGAGCCTGTCAGCTACGCGGAGCGTGAAAAGCCGTCGTATTACGCGGAACGCGAAAGGCGCATCCACGCGCCGCGCTTCAAAAAAACGGACTCCAACGTCGTCGCCATGCCCTCTTCGGCGGACAACAAAAAAGACGTTCGCGTTTTTTTCCCTGAAGAAGTGGAAGACGCGCCATTCATTTGTGACCACTTGAAGAAAGACGTCATCTGCGTCGTTAACCTCGAAAACATCGACAAGGGGAACGCGCAACGAATAGCGGACTTTTTAGGCGGCTCAAGCTATACGATAGGTGGCTCTATAGAACGCCTTTCAAACAGCATATTCCTTATCGCGCCGTCCGGCACCGTCGTCTCCTCCGAACTGAAAAAAGAGCTTCGGCCCGGCGGACATATCTTGCCTTGGATCTCCTCCGCATTCAAATAGTACATAATAATTCGCGAAAAAGCGTTTTACACGCGATTTTCCGTTTCGCCGCCATTGGGGGTGCGTATGTCCGTTATATTATTGAGAAGCGCGATCTACTACTTTACAAACGCGCTTAGCGTTCTGATAATCATAAGAGCGTTGATAACATGGTTCCCGATTTCCCGCGGCAGCGCGTTCGTAAGACTGCTCGACGCGCTTACCGCGCCGATATTAAACCCGGTCCGCGGACTAATATATAGAATTTTTCCCGCGTCGCGCGATCTTCCGCTGGATTTTACTCCGCTCGCCGCGATTTTTCTTTTAGAGTTCGCAAGATACGCCTTGTTTTATATATTGAGCTTCGTACGTTTTTAATTCGGAAGTTTCGGCTTCGCCGAAACCTGATTCTGATAAACCACGCGCAACTAAAGCCGCGCCGCGTCTCTAGCGCGGTTGTTTATTTACTCGGAAAACGGAGACAATCATGGACGATTCGTATATATTCTTTGATAAAAGTTTTAGAGACAACCTCCTAAAAAAAATAGGGCGCCCCGAAGAAAAATTAGAATTTTCCAAAATATTGGATAATATAAGATTGAGCTTTGAAAAAGCTAAACCGGTTTTTTCCGGATTTCTAGACCCAATAAAAACAACCAAGTTTATGCGAACCCTGGACAACGCCGGCTTCGGCTATATAGCCGCGTATGGCGGTTACGACGACAGCGAACGCAAAATGATAGGCGTATCTCCCTTCGACGCTCAGATGAATTTTCCAATATCCGTTATCGATATAATATGCTCTGGCTACGGCAAGTCGCTTACGCACCGCGACTTTTTGGGCGCTATGATGGGCCTCGGCGTTTCACGCTTCAACATCGGTGATATAGTGATTAGTTCTGACGGCGCAAAGGCGCTGGTCAGCGATAAAATAGCCGGTTACATAGCCGATAATTTGGTGAAAACAGCGAATGTCGGCGTCAAAGCGGTTGTAAAAGACGCTAAGGACGTATTCTTTCCTTTGGTTGCTCGCGCGGAAAAAACGATTTTCGCGCCGTCGCCACGTTTGGACGCTATAATAAGCGCCGCGTTTGGACTGTCGCGCTCTAGTTCGCGCGATAAAAAGCGCGTTTCGAAAACGCTTGTCAACTGGCTTCCAGCCGATGATCTTTCTAAAACCGCGAACGAAAACGACATAATTACCGTTCGCGGACTCGGGCGCGCTGAAGTAAAAAAAATAACGCGTAAAAAAGACGGGTACGCCGTAACTGTCATCGTATATTAAGAGCTTATCCGTAAAATAATTATTATTTATGAACCAGGATAATTTTACGCCACGCAATCAAAGCGCGCCAATAGTTTACGGAAATGGTTAATCCAAGAATGGCAAACTTCAATTACTCGACGGCGAGCTTTAAAATCAGGATTCCGTTCAATCTCCAACTTTTCCTCGCCACGCGGACGGATATGCGAAATATACCAGCGCTTCAACCACTTCTCCGGAACCGGCATATCCGGCGTCAAGACAAAGGGTTTGCGGATTGGCAGGCGTTGGAAGCTGACAGAGTATCACAATAGACCTCCTGCATAACCTATGCCGCCCTATCAAAATTGCACAAACCGCCAATCAAATTAAACCGTAAGCTGAACCGTCTTTTTAAATATACGGTAGCGTTCGGAAACTATTCTAAATCTTTTAATAAAACCAATTACATGTTCGTTGGCTGCACGGTCGCTTGATTGTTCTTTTATGAGTTTTCGCTTATTTCGTCTTTTGCGCGGCGGAATAGATTTGGCGGGAATTTTTACGATGCCTTGATAACCTATCTATCTGTTTCTTGGGAACTATCAAAAGGATTTTCCGATGATTACATATCGCTTTGTGCGGATAACGCAAGCTGGCGCAAGTCTGAAAGCCTCGTGATACCGGGCGATATCTAACTTTTCTTTATCCCGCCCGCCGCTCCCGAAATGAATCCTATTGAACAGATTTGGAAGGAATTGAAAGATAGAGATTTCGATAATCGCTTCTTTACATACGCTTGATAAAGTTGTTGACCAACCGTGCATTAGTATCAATAATTTAAACTCAAAAATCATAAAATCCATCACTGGACGAAAGTGGATTTTATCAACTATTTAATCGAATATTAGTATGAGTAGCCAAAGTCGAGCGGACCGCGCGTACGCGCGGTCCGCCGTTAAAGTTCTTTGCCCCGCTTTCTTTCCGGAAAGCGGGCTGATATGGAAGGAGTTCACGATCTTGATCATTGGAAGCTTCCGCGGTTAACGCGTCGACAAGCTTTGGAATGACTTTGCGCAAATCTCCGACGATGCCAAGATCGGCGTCTTTATTGACGGTTCTTATTAATTTAGAGCTTTCCATGCCCGCTACATGCTTGTATGGCGCCGGAAATGCCGAAAGCGAAATACAGGTCTGGGCCGGACGTCTTGCCGGTTTGGTCGACTTGCCGGTCTTTTTCCACGTATTCTAAGGGCGCGCGAAATACCCGCAAATCCTGAAAACATGGGACGAAAATTGGGTGGAGCCGGCGACGTTTTTCAAGCGCCCGGAAGAAGCCCGACTGATCTATACGACAAACGCAGTCGAAGGTTTCCATCGGATGTTAAGAAAGTTTACCAAGACCAAAAACGGTCTTTCCGATTGACGCCGCGCCGCGCAAGTCAATCCGCCTGTCGGTACGGGAAATGTCAAAAAATGGTATCTTCCCATATGCGACTGGGGAATAACAATAGGACAGTTCATGGCGTTCTTTGACAAACGGTTCAAGGCGGCAAGCGTCAGGGCGCTCGCCAGCGTTGTCCTGTTTACGTCACAGTTACGTTATAAACGATTATTGGCGGATTATACCGTTTACATGATTGCGCGGACAGTCCCTCTCTAAACTGAACGCCGCTTGAAAGAGTGATGAAATGTTTGAGCCGGATGACGGGAAACTGTCACGTCAGGTTCTTAAAGGGGAAAGGGGACGCAAGTCTCCCTGACATATTCGACTATAACCATTTACTGTATTTTAGACATTTTTTTCATCCGTCCTTCGCGGATCTTCGCGTTACGATCCAAAAGAGCGGCGGTAATTGAAGCTATCGCCGTTATAACCACTGGAATGATATCCCCAAAACCTATTAGCGCTTTTTCAGGTTGCGCCGGCGCCTGTCCGGAAAAGTTGACTTTGATATCATCCAAATAAAACACAACTTCTTCGTCGTTATAATTGCCGGAAACGACAAATCCAAAGCCGCTTGATATGTAGGATAAGTCGGCGTATTCGAGAGGAATCGTATACTCTGTAAATTCATCGGTCAGCCTGACAACCCCAAGGGTTTGTTTTGGCGCGGAATCGGCATGGGATTCCATGCGTTTTCCTGTCTCAAGGTTCCAACCGAGTCCTCCGAAGAAGAATTCCACTCGCTCTCCGCCGGTTTTCCCTCTTGCGACAAATGTGAGGCTTTTCGCTCCGGTTAGATCATATCCGCAGTTCGGATATTTCCCCCAATTCATATTGTTTTCCGGTGCGAAAGGCCCAAAATAACCATAGGCAAACAACCAACCGCCATAACTATCATTTAGTACGTCCACTTGACAGCGTATCGAAGTTTCACCTGAATAAACGAAATCTTTTGAATTTTTATCCAAGTCACTTACAAGAAACTGCTGACCGTTGGAGGAAATTAACCCGTTTATACGATAATGGTTATAGCTGGAACCAAAATCTTCATAAATGTAAAGATTTCCATTCATCAGCGACGGCTTTATAATATCTGGCGTTAAAACCCTGATCACTACTGACGTGGCAAAAAATAAAAAGCCTGCCGCCGCTATTCCAATAAGTGAAAACTTTATAATTTTTGCATGTTTCATAGCGCCCGCTCCCATCATAAATATTTTTTATAAATATCTTTTTCTTCATTAAATATTTCCATGTCCGCAAATAGCTAAAAATCAGCGAACCGCGCATACGCGCGGTTCGCCGTTAGAGTTTTTTCGCCCCAATTAATCACGTGGAGGATTCTGCGGCTAACGCGTCGACAAGCTTTGGAATGACTTTGCGCAAATCTCTTACGATGCCAAGATCAGCGTCTCTATTGACGGCTATTATTAATTCAGAGCTTTCCATGCCCGCTACATACTGTAGGCGCCGGAAATGCCGAAAGCGAAATATGGGTCTTGCCGGTTTGGCCGACTCGCCGGTCTTTTTCCACGTATTCTAAGTCAACCGCGCCGCGGAAGCGCCGCGCTCGAAGAATTCAGCGAGAAATTCTATACGACAAACGCAGTCGAAGGTTTCCATCGGATGTTAAGAAAGTTTACCAAGACCAAAAACGGTTTTTCCGATTGACGCCGCGCCGCGCAAGTCAATCCGCCTGTCGGCACGGGAAATGTCAAAAAGTGGTATCTTCCTATACGCGACTGGGGAATAACAATAGGACAGTTCATGGCGTTCTTTGACGAACGGTTCAAGGCGACAAGCGTCAGGGCGCTCGCCAGCATTGTCTGTTTACGTCACAGTTACGTTATAAAAGATTATTGGCGGATTATACCGTTTACATGATTGCGCGGACAGTCCCTCTCTAAACTGAACGCCGCTTGGAAGAGCGATGAAATCCTTAACCTATTCAACTATAACCATTTACTGTATTTTAGACATTTTTTTCATCCGTCCTTCGCGGATCTTCGCGTTACGATCCAAAAGAGCGGCGGTAATTGAAGCTATCGCCGTTATAACCA
>JAISER010000051.1 GCA_031263985.1 Clostridiales bacterium
ATTGGACGCAATACTGAAAATTAAAAATCTTACTAAAGAATACGTTATGGGAAACGTAGTAGCGGCCGCCCTAAAGTCTGTAACATTGGATATTTATGAAAAAGAATTTCTGGTTATACTCGGGCCTAGCGGTTCCGGCAAAAGTACCTTGCTTAATATAATCGGCGGCATAGATTCTCCAACGTCCGGCGAAATATTTTTTAGAAACAAATCGCTTAATAATAGCACTGAAAAAGAATTAACCGCATACAGGCGTTACGCCGTCGGATTCATTTTTCAATTTTACAATTTAATACCCAATCTGTCGGCAAAGGAGAATATCGACCTCGTCGCCTCCATATCGAAAAATCCGATAGACACCGACATTCTTTTGGAGGAAACGGGGTTAAAAGAAATATCGTCTCATTATCCGTCGCAGATGTCAGGAGGGCAGCAACAGCGCGTGGCGATAGCCAGGTCATTAGTTAAAAACCCGGAAATATTATTGTGCGACGAACCTACGGGGGCGTTGGATATAAAAACCGGAATACAAATTTTAAAGCTCCTTAAAAAATTTAATGATGAATATGAAAAAACAGTCGTTATTATTACCCATAACGCCTCGATCGCATTAATAGCGAACAGGATCCTTTATATAAAAGACGGCGGAATTGACAGAATTGAAGTCAATAAAAATCCGATCGAAGCGGATGATGTCGTATGGTAAAAATATTACTGAGGAAATCAATAAGAAACATTTTACAAAATAAAAGATCATATTTCGCCTGTATTATACTAATTACGGTCGGCGTTATGGGATATTCCGCAATGATGCTGACGCAAAGCAGCCTAGAGATGGGCAGGGATAAAACGTACGCGGAATGTAAATTCGCGGATGTATTCGCGACCGTAAGGGCGCTGCCGAAAACGGAGCTGAGCAAGCTGGCGGACATAACCGGTATAAAAGAAGTAAACGGAAGAGTAAGTTATGACGCCAGAGTTATATCGCCGGGCAGCGATAAACTTCGCGCGCTGCGGTTAATATCGCATGACTCGCAGCTTGAAAACCGCATTAATGATTTTCATATAATATCAGGCGGCTTTGAATCCGACGACGATTTAATAATCAGCGAAGCTTTTCTTCAATTAAATAACTTGAAAATTGGCGACTCGATATCGCTGATAGTTAACGGTAAAGAACAGACGTTTAATATATCAGGCGCGGCCCAAAGCGTAGAATATATGTATCCGCTAAGAAACGCTTCGGACCACGCCGCGGACAACGAAACCTTTGACGTAGCCTACGTTCAGGAACAAAAACTGCAAAGCGTCGCGGATATGCGAGACCATTACAATGACATTGTTTTTATATTGGACGGCGATTACAAATTCAATGATATAAAATCATATCTTGAAGACAGGCTCTCATCATATGGTTTAATAAGCTTATACGAACAAAAAGATCAGCTTGGAAATAATATTTTTAACTTCGAGTTAAGCGAGCTGGATACATACGCGTTAATTATTGGCGGCATCTGTTTCTCTATGTCAGTTTTTATGCTATATATTATAATGAAGCGGATGATTGAGCAGGAAAGAACACAAATAGCCACTTTAAAAGCTTTTGGTTTTTCTAATAATCATATAAGATTTCATTATTTACTATATGGTCTCATTGTAGGCGCGGCGGGAAGCTTACTGGGAATATTAGCCGGGCTAGCCTTTTCGGAGGTTTTGTACAAACATTTTTTGGATATTTTTCGCCTTCCGGTATCCGACAGGCTTTATGATTATCAGTACGCGCGTCAGTGCGCGGTAATCGGCGCGCTTTCCGGATTAATAGGATCTTTTTTTGGAGTTAACAAAATATTAAGCTTAAGTTTGGCGGAAACTTTAAAACCGCCGGCTCCTTCCGCGATTAAAGCGAATTTTTTAGAAAAATTAAAATTTTTTAATTTCATTTTTGATTATAAAGGAATTATCGCTCTTAGAAATATGCAAAGAAACAAGCTTAAAACATTGTTTTTTATTATAGGCGTGGCTCTGGGGTTCGGCTCTACGGCGTGCATCTCGTCATTTACGGGATCGATTGACGTGATTCTGTTATCTCAATTTGAGAATATAAAGGTATATGATTTAAAAGTCAGTTTTAAAAATACCCCAAAATATAATGACGCCGTTGGAATTACAAGAAGCGTTTCAGATATTGAATTAATTGAAGGATTGTTTGAGGTTCCAGTGGAGATAGAACACAAAAATAAGCGAGTCTCCACAATTATCGTTGGTCTGGAGCTGGATTCTAATCTGTATAAAATACATGACGACAAACTGAACTTCAATTATGAATTAAAGAAAAACGAGGTCATAGTAAACAGCATACTTGCCAGAGCTTTGGAATTGCAAGCCGGCAATGAGATAATTATAAAAAATCCAGCGCTTAAAGAAGATTATACAGTTACAGTGTCGCGGGTTATAAATCAAAACTTTGGCAGAAACTGTTATATGGACATTGGGCTTTTAAACAATATGTTCTCAATGGAAAAAAGCGTTTCATCCGTTATAATGCGAACTAATAATTTGGAACGCCTGAAACAAAATTTACTCCAAACTGAGAATGTCACTATTTTGGAAGATACCGAAACAGCGTTTAACAAACATGTAAAATTTCTAAATTCTTTTAAATCAATGCTCTATATGTTTCTAATGATGTCAATCGTATTAGGATTTACGATAATATTCAGCGTATGTTTGATGTCATTGAGCGAAAACAAGCGAGAATATATGACTTTTAGGGTCTTAGGGTTTTATATCAAAGAAATACATGAAATAGTAAATATAGAATATAGCTTTATGTTTATCATGGGGATATTATTTGGAATCCCTTTCGCTAAAATATTAAAGAGATTTATTTACAATCTATTGCTTGCCGAAGTATTCGAAATGCCGCTGCAAGTAAAGATAGAGTCTTATATATTCGCGGGAATTGGCTGCCTGTTAGCGATTTTAGCTTCTTCGTTTTATTCAAAAAAAATGATTGTAAGGTTTGAGTTTATAGAATCGCTAAAAGAGAAAGAGTAGATGTTAATATGAAAAAAACCGGGAAAATAATTATGGGAATACTCTTTGCCGCAATTTCTATTTTTTCTTTTTTCTACTATATTAATTTACCGATAGCTTGTGAAATCGCGTTGGTAAAAAGAGACGCCGCGCATATGTTTTTTATTGAAGACGGTGTTGTAACGTCAGAAAATGAAGTGAATGTATTTTCAACGATTCCAGGCAAAATAATAAATATATATTTTGATGAAGGCGACGCGGTAAAAAAGGGCGATGTTTTGTTAGAAATTGACTCCGAAAATATACAAAATGAAATAGACGGAATTAAAAATAATATTAAAGCTTTACTTTATCAAAAAGACAATTTAAAGCTGGAAGAAAAAAAGTCAAAAGACTCTTTAAAAATAGATAGAGATAATTTATTAGAGGAAATTCATGTTTGGGAAACAAAAGAATCCTTGTCAAACATTACAAAATATGAACAAATAAAAGTCCAGGAAACCGTAATCGCTCAGAATAAAAAGGATATAGACTATTTGCAGGATCAATATGATAAGGTATTAATTTTATACATTCAGGGCGCGTTATCGAAGGATGAATTTGAAAAAGCGGAACATCAGTTGACATTAGCTAAAAGCGGTTTGGCGACTAATAGTCAACAACTTGATTTACTAAAGAATACATATCCGGAAGGAGACCCCGAATATTTCACATCAGTGAAAGATTCCGTTCAGGCGAGAATTGACGCGATAGATAATATGCTTGAAAGCAGTTATATATCGGCTATGGAAAATTATTTCTCTCAATTGATAGCCATTGACGATTTAAAAATTAAATCTTTAGAAAAATCACTTGACGACAGTATTATTAAGTCGCCTATAGATGGAACTGTCAAAAATATTGACGCCCAAAAAACAAATGTAATTTCGACCGAAACATGCGCGGCTACAATTATTTCCGATAATAGTTACATAGAAAGCTTTATTTTGACTAAAGACGCTCCGTATTTAAAAACGGGTCACGAAGTTGAATTAATACTTAAATTACGATCGGAAGATATAACTTTTGACGGCGTCATAATCGATATATCCTCCTACGCCTATCAAAAACAATCCGCGCTTGGCGTTGAGGAGAGTAAGGTTAAAGTTAAAATAACGCTCAAAAATAACGATGAAAACATCCGATTATTTGACGGCATGAAGTTGGATGTAAAATATACGGAATTTAAAATTGATAATCAGTTATTAATTCCTAAAACCGCGGTTTTTTCCTATGATAATAAAGATTTTGTCTGGGCGGTTCGTGATAAGAAATTACAGTTGCAAGAAGTAAAAAAGGGCATTTCCACAAGGACGGATGTAGTAATTGAGAGCGGTTTGGAGACAGGCGAAAGCGTTATTAAAGATGTGAATATAAAAGGGTTAAAACAAGGTAAATCCGTAAAAGGCGTTTAAGAGCCTCCAAATCCACGACCGCTTTTTGAGGAATTGAAAATTGGTCGTTAGCAGTATGCGAAAATCAATTGGCGCGAACGGGGGAAGCGTTTTGAAATATATAATCATAAATACCCTGCTGGAGAATAACATTGAATCACGCGGCGCGATATCCGACTTGTCGCGCTCAATCGCGATATCAGATGTTATCTATACGGAAGGCATGAAAATACATGGATGTATCGGATGTAACGGTTGCTGGATGAAAACGCCGGGGGTTTGTCGTATTAAGGACGACTATGAACAAATCCTCATCAAAATCCTACAGTCCGATCGCATAATCTTCATAACAGAAGCCAAGTTCGGTTTTGTCTCCTGGAAAATGAAAAATCTGATCGACCGCCTCCTGCCTATCGGCGTCATATATTCAGAATTTAAAAACGGACGAACGCGCCACTGCGCCCGCTATAAAAAATGCGCGGATATGGGCCTGCTATTCACGGGGGATGGTGACGCGGTCTATTTGAGCGCGTGGATGAAACAGATATCTCTCAATTTATGCGCCAAATCATTTGGAGTCTTTGAGATTAGCGACGGGAAGGAGCTTTGCGATGCATTTAGCCATGATTAGCTGCACCCCGAGAAATGTTAAGATGAGCAATACCGCGAAAATCATTGAGAGTTTCAAGACGGGATTTGAAAAAGGCGGAAATACAACGGAGGCGCATTATTTATCGCAAAAAAATAAATGGGGAAATATCAGGGACGCTTTTAACGGCAATGAACATATACTTTTCGCGATTCCGTTGTTTTTCGAATGCGTTCCGGGGATTATGCTGGAATTTCTAGAAACTCTAGAACCTAAAGAGTATCCCGATGGAATGGCGAAAACGAAAATCGGATTTATTTTGCAGGGCGGGCTTGCCGAAGCCTCTCAACTCCGTTGCGGCGAACAGTATTTGGAACGACTGCCGGGTTATTTAAACTGCCAGTATTCAGGGACACTAATCAAGGGCAATATGTCTATGGTAAGCATGCTGGGCGATAAATCCGGCGAAAAGCTTGTGGCTCCTTTTATGGATATGGGGGAGTATTACGCGGAACACGGCGCGTTCTCAAAAGAAAGGGTTTCGGACTTCGCCAAGCCGGAATATTTTTCAAAAGGATTTATCCTGCTGTACAAACTGCTCAACCCGATGCAAAGACTTTTCATAAGCCTGCTGACGAAAAAGCGGGGGCGAACAGATTCCCTGAAAGCGAAACCTTATCAAAAATACTTGGTTTGACTATGTATGATACAAGAGATGAGCGGGCGCAAGCGTTCCAAGGGCGATTATCGCGACGGCATAAGCCGAAAACGCTTGAAGTTTAGGATGGGAGCGTTTGAAGGAGGCTGTAAGGAAAATTTGAATCGGTAATATCAAGCGGCCGAATATCCTGGTCTGCAATGATCAATCAGGATAAAAAATATATGCTTGACAACGAAGATTTTTTCGGCGGCGCCGAAGGCGGTAAACGTGGGCGCGGAATGGAACCGAGATAAAATTGATGGACTAAACATCTGCAATTTCATCTCCAACGCGAAAACTTTTATGCAGGGAACCTTTTTCGCATATCGGTTGAACCGGTGGCCTCTTGCTCATGGTCTTCCTAATCTAATCTTGCCAATGCTTGCGCTTCAGTTCCGCCAAAAACCATACCACGCTCTCGCCCTAATTGGATTTCATTTTAAAAAAAAGTCCCGCTGACGATATACGCCTTAGCGAGACTTTTTTCCTTAATCATTGACCTTTAGCTTTTTTAATCTTTTTCTGTATGACCGCTCCAATAACAAACGCATAACCAATCGCGGCTAACCCTAAGATAACTTCTTTGAACTGATTGTCGCCTGTAAGCGGATTTCCCTTCGATGAACTAGCGGCTGAAGACGTCGTCTTTGTCGCGTTGCTGTTGGCCGCTGGCTGGTTAGCCGCCGGTTGAGATGTCACAGGCGGCGTGGCGTCTATCGCCTTAGGAAGCGAATCCAACAACGATTGAACGCCGGCTATAGGGTCGCCGACCGACTGACCCGAACTCGCGCTCGCGCCGGTCTTATACGTGAAATTGTAAGCGTAGTTAACATAAGGCTGTTGCGGCGTAAGCGCCTGTATAAACGGTGTCGTGACAGCCGTATATCCATCAGGCAAGTTTGACGGAGCGGCTATAAGGTCCACATTAAGCGGCAAGTCGGAAAATACGACCGACTCTCCCGGTTTACAGGACTTTGTGACGGATACCGGATCAACAGCTCCAGGCGCGGCGTACGTAAGCGTAAACGCAATCTGATCGCCGCCGGGCGGAGTGACCGGTTCCGACGCTTCGTTTTTAACCGACGTCTGTATAGTTACGCTGCCTGTAGCGGCCGTATTCGCCGATAAAAGCGTAAGCCCTCCGATTTTATTTATAAATTCAAAATCAGCGAAAGGATTTCCAGCCGTAAGCGTCACGACTTGAGGTTCCGTAAGAACCGCGGCCGTTTCATCCAATTGCGCGTCAAGCATTTCCGAAACGGTATATTCCGTGTCAAGATATAAGTACTTAAATTCCATAACGGTGTCGGAGGAATCAAAAAGGAACGGATGGTTAATCGTTATAGGCGTTCCATTCACCGTATAAGCGACTTGAAACATGGCTTGCGGCGTTTTACCCAGCGCCGCCGTGAAATCTTCCACGTCAAGGTCATTGCCAGCTTTGTCTTGCATTATAAGGTTGGCGGTTATGGAACCGTAATCTTTAGGTTCGGAGCTTGTATAGAAACTCACTGACTTAATCGACGGTTCTTCCACAAGCCCTTCTATAGTCGGCGTCAAGTAATTACCAGTCACTATTTCTTGGCTAAAATAAAGCGTTTTCCAATATTCCTCGCCTTTAACTACGATTCGGTCTATAGGCGTCTTGGCGTAATCAAACGAAACGCCGAACATTATCACAACATGATCCGCGCCGTAATCCACACTTACGCCCTGCACTTGAGAAGTCCATACTGAGCCTTCCAATTTACCCTCGAACCCCGGCAATAACGTCTCGTCGCCCGTTGTCGGCAATGACTCGTAATCCGCTCTGATCTCTTCGGGCACTATCGGTTCCTGCGCTTGCGCGACCGACGCCATAGATAAAATCAAAAAGGCAGACATTAGCATAGCTAAAGCCTTTTTCATCAACACCATTCCTCCCGATGCGCTTGATTTGGTTTGAACCTCAAAATCACTCTAAATAAATGTCAAACTCCCCTGTATAACAATTAAATCCTTATAAAATCTTATCATACGAGTCGAGTATTGTCAAACATTTATTATTTTTAAATTAATTTAGAATTATTATGCGAAAATCCAAAATCGCGGCGCGATTTTCATAGCGCCGGCTCACTCTTTGTTAATCGCGTACGTGCATAGATTCGGACTTCTCTTAATATATTAATATCATTATGACAATTAACGGCCTTTGGAACTATAAGGCCTGAGGGGGTAAAATTTTTTATGTCTTACGAGCTAGTCAGGGATAAAATAGCGTTCGATCAAAAAATTGGAGAAGAAAGTTCCCAACTGCTGCTGGAAGGGGATCTCATCGTTCCCGACATAAAGCCGGACATGTCCGTTATATTGCAAACGGACGCCACTGTCCGCATGGATAAATCCGAGGCTTCGACCGACAGAATAAGTTTTATCGGTAAACTTGAGGTGCAAGTTCTTTATTTGGCCAAGGGAAACGACAGGCCGGTACATAGCATGTTTGTCGTGGCGCCTATAGATGACTTTATAAACGTCGAAGGCGCGGAAAAAGACATGTGGGCGGAAGTGAAAGCGGACATAGCGAACATAGAGTACAAAATGCTGAATGACAGAAAGGTGAATTATAGGGCGGTCATAGATATCTCGGCCCTGTGCGAACGTTCCAATGACTACGACGTTGTGACGAACATAAGTGACGTGCCCGAAAGCCAACTGTTGAAAAATTTCGTAACGCTCAACAGACGCGTCGAAAACCAAGCGGAAACGCTCCCAGTAAAAGATGAATTGACGCTGCCTTCCGGAAAACCCAACATACGCGAGATTTTACAAACGAGCGTGAACGTTTCGAACAGAGAGACGCGCGTCAGCGCCGGCAAGACAAGCGTCAGCGGGGAATTGCTCTTATCAGCGCTGTACCGCGGCGACAACGAGGCGAATATAATAGAGTTTTTTGAAGGCGAGGCCCCGTTCAACATCACCGTCGAGACGCCCGACGGACGGGAAAACATGATGGCGGACGCCCAGCTTTGGGTCAAACGGTATAATATAACAGTTAAGCCCGACGATGACGGCGAAGACAGAATATTTGACGTGGAGGCGGACATAGGCGCCATTGTCAAAATACATAGCCAGGAAAACGTCGATGTGCTGGAAGACGCCCATTGCATCAACAAGAATCTTCATATTGAAAAACACGCGGTAAAATGCCCGCGCCTCGTATGCCGCAACAAAAACCAGACGCCAATTAAGGAGATAGTTCAGCTTTCCAGCGAATGCCCCGATATATTACAAATATTTATGGTAAAGGCGAAACCTTATGTGGACGACATAAAAATCATCGAGGATAAGGTTATAGCGGAAGGATTCATAGAGGCTGACATGTTGTATGTAGCCGAGGACGACTCCGCGCCGCTCTATTCCTTCAAAAGCTTGGCGCCGTACAGGCAAATTATCGAGACTAAAGGCGCCGAGACTGGCATGTCGTGTGATCTTGCGGCGAACATCGACCATATAGCGTTCAATATGCTCAGCGACAGAGAGTTTGAGTTAAGGTTTTTGCTGGGCTTCAATACGCGCGTCATACAGGCGCGCGAAATAAGCGTTATAAAAGATATAACGTTCGACGAAATGCCGCGTGAAGCCATAGACGCGATGGCCAGCATGACCGTGTATGTCGTGCAGGCCGGCGACAGTCTTTGGAAGATAGCTAAAAAATACAATACTTCAATCGATGAGCTGGCGCTCGTCAATGAAATAGAAAATCAGGCGAAAATCGCCCCCGGGCAAAAGCTTCTTATAATAAAAAAAGCTGGTTAATCCTGCTAATTTACAGCGATCTTAGAGCCTGTTTGAGATTTCGCTTTAGCGGATTTTTGTGATGATTTCTCGCCAAACGCGGAAGCGCGAACGCCGCGTATTCGAAGAATATACGCAAAGAACTCTGACAAAGCGCGGCGGAAAATAGACCTGTCCCGGTACCTGGCTTCAACGGATTCACGAGCGGATTTTTTCGTAGGTAAGAATTCCGCAACGGCGCATTATGCAAAATCCGCCGAGCAGACGCCGGAGTCGGACTTCGGGACAGGTCTAATAAGATGAAAAGACGCGAAATGGAGATTTTGAACAGACTATTAGCATTTCGTCACGCCCGACGCTAATTTTCGAGCGCCAAGTTCATCTTGCATTCCCCTATCCTTCCCTTAGAGCCTGTTTAAGATCTCGCCTTAGTGGATTTTTATGATGATTTTTCGCCAAACGCAAAAGCGCGAACGCCGCGTATTCGAAGAATATACGCAAATGGCGCTGACAAAGTGTGGCGGAAAATATACCTGTCCCGGAACTTAGCTTCGACAGATTCACGAGCGGATTTTTTCGTAAGGTAAGGATTCCGCGACGCCGCATTATGCAAAATCCGCCGAGCAGACGCCGGAATCGGACTTCGGGACAGGTCTGGTCTGATAAGCCGAAAAGACACGAAACGGAGATCTTGAACAGGCTCTTAACAGCAATCACGAACTCGTTTGCGTGTCGCTATTCAAAACCCGGCGTTTTATAGCGGCCTGCGCGCGATCTATTCGATTTTAGATGTCAGCGTACGCGCAAGTCGCTGTAAAAACAGCGAGAAAAACGAATGATGCCAGACAACCCTTTCGTCCGGTTCTAGCGCTGCAATTCTCACGATATTTTAGGCTTTCGAATAAGAGCCTGCTCAAGATATAGCTTTTAGCGAATTTTTGTGATGATTTCTCGCTAAACGCGGAAGCGCGAACGCCGCATATTCGAAGAATATACGCAAAGGGCACTGACAAAGCGCGGCGGAAAATAGACCTATCCTGGCACCTGGCTTCGACGGATTCACGAGCGGATTTTTTCGTAAGGTAAGGATTCCGCGACGCCGCATTATGCAAAATCCGCCGAACAGACGCCGGAATCGGACTTCGGGACAGGTCTGGTCTGATAAGCCGAAAAGACGCGAAATGGAGATCTTGAACAGGTTCTTAACAGCAATCACAAGCTCGTTTGCGTATCGCTATTCAAAACCCGGCGTTTTATAACAGCCTGCGCGCGATCTATTCGATTTTAGATGTCAGCGTACGCGCAAGTCGCTGTAAAAACAGCGAGAAACGAATGATGCCAGACAACCCTTTCGTCCGGTTCTAGCGCTACAATTCTCGCGATATTTTAGGCTTTCGAATAAGAGCCTGTTTAAGATCTCGCTTTAGCGGATTTTGTAATGATTTTTGCCAAACGCAAAAGCGCGGCGGAAAATAGACCTATCCCGGTACCTGACTTCGAGGGATTCACGAGCGGATTTTTTCGTAAGGTAAGGATTTCGCGACGCCGTATTGTGGAAAATCCGCCGAGCAGACGCCGGAGTCGGACTTTGGGACAGGTCTAATAGGACGAAAAGACGCGAAATGGATATCTTGAACAGACTATTAGCGTTTCGTCACGCCCGACGCTAATTCTCGAGCGCCAAGTTCATCTTGCATTCCCCTATCCTTCCCTTAGAGCCTGTTTAAGATCTCGCTTTAGTGGATTTTTATGATAATTTTTCGCCAAACCAGGACAGGTCTAATAAGATGAAAAGACGCGAAATGGATATCTTGAACAGACTATTAGCGTTTCGTCACGCCCGACGCTAATTCTCGAGCGCCAAGTTCATCTTGCATTCCCCTATCCTTCCCTTAGAGCCCGTTTAAGATTTCGCTTTAGTGGATTTTTTATGATGATTTTTCGCCAAACCAAGACAGGTCTGATAAGACGAAAAGACGCGAAACGGAGATCTTGAACAGGCTCTTAACAGCAATCACGAACTCGTTTGCGTATCGCTATTCAAAACCCGGCGTTTTATAGCGGCCTGCGCGCGATCTGTTCGATTTCAGATGCCAGCGTACGCGCAAGTCGCTGTAAAAACAGCGAGAAACGAATGATGCCAGACAACCCTTTCGTCCGGTTCTAGCGCTACAATTCTCGCAATATTTTAGGCTTTCGAATAAAAGCCTGTTTAAGATCTCGCTTTAGCGGATTTTGTAATGATTTCTCGCCAAATGCGGAAGCGCGAACACTGCGTATTCGAAGAATATACGCAAAAGCGCGGCGGAAAACAGACCTATCCCGGTATCTAACTTAGACGGATTCACGAGCGGATTTTTTCGTAAGGTAAGGATTCCGCGACGCCGCATTATGCAAAATCCGCCGAGCAGACGCCGGAATCGGACTTCGGGACAGGTCTGGTCTGGTAAGCCGAAAAGACGCGAAATGGAGATCTTGAACAGGTTCTTAACAGCATGTTTAAGATCTCGCTTTAGCGAATTTTTGTAATGATTTCTCGCCAAACACGGAAGCGCGAACGCCGCATATTCGAAAAATATACGCAAAGGGCGCTGACAAAGTGTGGCGGAAAATAAGCCAAAAGACGCAAAATGAAGATATTAAACAGGCTCTTAACGTGGCGGCGATTCCAAACGCTCCGCTAAAGCGTCGATTTCACCCTTAACGTTATAAAACGCTAACGATGGCCGCGCTGTAGATTCCAGCCCGAACCGCCGCAGAATCGGCTGCGCGCAATGGTGACCCGCGCGCACGGCTATACCGGCGGCGTTTAAGAAGTCACCTATTTCCTCCGTTTCGCGCCCCTCCATGACGAATGATATTACGCCCGCTCTTTGAGCCGCCGAACCTATCAGCCTTAGCCCCGGAACCGCGCTTAGCTCCCGAACGGCGTATTCTAGCAGCGAACGCTCGTATGACTCTATGTTTTCCATGCCTATGGCGGTCACGTAATCAATCGCCGCGCCCAGTCCAACCGCCGCGGCGATATTCCCCGTTCCCGCCTCAAACTTCGCGGGAGCTTTTTTGTATGTCGTACGCTCGAAGGTAACGTCTTCAATCATGTTGCCGCCGCCCTGATATGGGCGCGCCTCCTCCAACGGCTCGCTCTTGCCGTACACCGCGCCGATCCCGTTCGGACCAAAGACCTTATGTCCGGAAAATACGAAAAAATCCGCGTCCAAGCCGGCCACGCTCACTGGCATATGCGACACCGACTGCGCGCCGTCCACACATACGGGCGTTCCAAAGCTATGAGCTATGGCGACCATCTCAGCGGTCGGCGTAATAACGCCCAACGCGTTTGACACCTGCGTAATCGACGCGAATTTTACGCGCGGCGTAAACAGCGCGGCGTATTCCGGCAGAATAATTTGCCCTGTTTCGTCCACGGGAGCTATCTTCAACGCCGCGCCTGTTTCTTCGGCGATCATCTGCCAAGGCACGATATTGGCGTGGTGCTCTAAAATCGTAAGAATAATTTCGTCGCCTGGGCGCAAACGCCGCTTCACATAGCTTTGAGCTACAAGATTCAAGCCTTCGGTCGTCCCGCGAGTGAATATTATATTATCAGGCGAGGCCGCGCCGATGAAGTCCGCGACCTTTCGCCGCGCCACCTCATACGCGTCGGTTGAACGGGCGGCGAGCGTATGAGCGCCGCGATGCGTATTGGAATTTTCTCGCTCGTAATAACGTACGATCCGTTCAATCACCTGTCTCGGTCGTTGCGTCGTAGCGGCGTTGTCTAGCCATATCAGCGGCTTTCCTCCCACGCGTTCGGACAGTATCGGAAAATCCGCGCGGATCTCACTTACCGGAACGCCTCCCACGCGTTCCGCGGAAGACGCGCCATACTTGTCGCCGTCCGTCCGAAAAGTTTTCGAGCTTTCGGCGGAAACGACCTTCGGGTTGTACGCGACCGAAGCCGCCGGCGCGAATTCCGGAAAATACGCCGCTATCTTTTCGCCAAGCTCCAATATGCCCGGAAGCCCGTGGTCCTCCGGACGATACGAGGCGTAATTATTTACTGTAGTCATAGTACTCACCTACCTCGACGTCTTCCAACGCCGCGACAGCGTCGTCAGCTAAAATAGCGGCGGAACAATAGAGCGAAAGCAGATAGGACGCCACGCCGTTGTCGTCAACGCCTCGAAAACGGATCGCCAGCCCGCGCGGTTGGCCGCCAGGCGTATTATTTTGATACAACCCGATCACGCCGCGTTTATTTTCGCCTGTGCGCACCAGCAATATCGTAGTCTTGCCAGACTTGCCCTTTGGATTTTTCAATCCGTCCACAAACAGCTTGTCCGTCGGTATCAGAGGAATGCCACGCCATGTAATGAATGTTCCGCCTTGCAGACTTACCGTTACCGGAGGCACTCCGCGCCGCGTGCATTCTCGCTCAAAAGCCGCTATGGCGCGGGGATGAGCGAGAAAGAATGATGGATCTTTCCACACCTTAGAGATTAGCTCATCTAAATCGTCCGGGGTCGGCGCGTCGCCTATAGGACGTATTTTTTGCGCGTCGGCCACATTTTGGAGCAGTCCGTAATCGTCGTTGTTGATAATCTGACTCTCTTGGCGTTCACGCAAGCTTTCCATCGCCAATTTAAGCTGCTCGTCCGTTTGGTCGAACGGCGAACTATACACGTCCGCCACAACGGAATTTACGTTCAAGATAGTGGATATGGAGCTAAGACGGTATTCCCTCGGCTTTTCATCGTACTCAATATAGCCCTGAGGAATTTCCTTCTTCCTCGGCTCCTGACCGCATAGCGCGTCCAGCGGCGTATCTCCCTCGGTAACGCGATTTACGCGGTAAACGCCGGCGTCAAGCCCTTTGAACTCTAAAAACTTCGTAAGCCACTTTGGCGTAATAGCCATGTACTGGGGCGGAGTTTTCACAACGTTCGCAAGTTGATAAGCGGCGTCTCTCCCTAAGGCGTTGATCAGATTTTCAGACATATGCGTTTCCTCCTAAGCGTTATACTTAAACCATAGCCATCCGAACGATCTCTTTCACGCCGGGCTTTGTCGTGAAGCCCCGCCCGGTTCGGCTATGTTTCAAACTGAATTAAGCGTTAATACTGCGGTAAATTTTTATCTACATCCCTTGCCCACGCGTTTACGCCGTCCCGCAAATTCAGCATCCTTCCGGCATATCCGGCTTCTTCCAGCGCGCGAATGGCGAAAACGCTGCGCTGGCCAATCTTGCACAAAAACACCGCGTCTATGTCCGGATTAAGCTCGCCCGCCCGGCGCGACATCTGACCTAACGGGATCGTCTTCGCGTCAGGAAATTTTACAATCGCCCGCTCGTGAGGTTCGCGAATGTCAATCAGTTGAATTTTTTCACCATTATCCAATCGCGCTTTCAATTCAAGCGCCGTAATCGTTTCGACAGGCTTCTCATCCGCCGTCTTTTTCAGCCCGCAGAATCGCTCGTAATCGATAGGAGCGAATATGGTCGGATGTTCTCCGCAAAGCGGACAATTCGCGTCCTTCTCGATTTTTAGCTCGCGGAATTTCATTTTCCAAGCGTCAAACAGCAGCAGCCGCCCGATTAAACTGTCATTCCCTCCCACGATAAGCTTAATGACCTCCGCCGCCTGAATCGTCCCGACGATGCCAGGCAGCACGCCCATTACGCCGCCTTCCGCGCAAGACGGAACCAAGCCCGGCGGCGGCGGAGACGGGTACAGACATCGATAACACGGGCCTTCTTTTGCGTAAAATACGCTGGATTGTCCCTCAAACTGAAATATGGAGCCGTATACGTTCGGTACGCCCAACAACGCGCAAGCGTCGTTAATGAGATAGCGAGTCTGATAATTATCCGTCCCGTCAGCCACTATATCATAATCTTTGATAATCTCCATAGCGTTCGCGCTTGTAAGCGAGACGCCTATAGCCGCCACATTCACATCCGGGTTCAGCGCGCGGATCTTATCCCGCGCGGAGGCGACTTTGGGCCGGTCGATATCTTTTGAACTATGGATAATCTGCCTCTGGAGGTTGGACGCCTCCACGAAATCGCCGTCCGCGACGCCAATGACGCCTACGCCGGCGGCGGCTAAATACAAGGCCAACGGCGCGCCCAGCCCGCCGGCGCCGACAATCAAAACTTTCGCCGCCCTAATGCGCCGCTGCCCCTCTACTCCGATTTCAGGAAGAAGCAGATGCCGACTGTACCGCGATATCTCTTCGTTGGACAAATCCGCGAGACGTCCGTCGGGTATAACGCTCATACGCGACCGCCCGCTATCGCCGGCACAAGCGTAACGGTATCGCCGTCTTTCAGCCTTGTATCGACGCCGTCGAGGTTTTTTACATTCATTTCACCGACGTATACGTTGATGAAGGAACGCAGCGTTCCATCCTCTTCGTACAGATGCCGGCGTATGTCCGGGTATGCCTTCGCAAACGACGCTACGGCCTCACCCACGGTTTTCCCTTCCGCCTGAACCTCGCCGCGCCTATCGGTAAACGCTCTCAAGGCGGTAGGAATTAAAATTGTTATAGCCATGCGCAACTCCCCCTTTTTTACAGCGACTTTATTTTACTCATTATCAATAACAATGTCTTTCTCCCAAAACTCGCTTCGATCGGCGCTCAGTTCCCATGCCCGAACGCCTTTCGTCTCGCCCTGTTCCACAGACGCGATGAGGTAAGAATAGAATGGCAGCGCGTGCGCGCGGTCATATTCCGACGGTACGGCGGGACAATCGGGATGAGAGTGATAAAAGCCAAGCGTTTCCATGCCTATTTCGCGGGCGGCCAGCTCCGCTTTCAAAATATCGTCCGCCTCAATGCAAAAACGATGATGTTGTTCTCCTTCTTCAAACTGATTCGCGATAGGAATGATTCTCTCGATCACGCGCCCGTCCGGCGCGTCGCGGCCCAAAAGCGCGCCGCAGCACTCTTTCGGATAAGAAGCCTCACCCTCGCTTTTTATACCTTGTTCCGCTTTTACGCTCAGTATGAGCATTATGCCCCCTAACCAGGCCGAATAAACATATCTCCACCGCTAGCTAAACGCTTCGGCCTCCGTCTTATTATGTATTGTTCCGCTTTTATTCTAGGTTTAATCATTGTAACCGTCAAATTAACGCTTTCCGCCGCTTCGGGAGATCAAAAGAATTTCTCTCCCGTTCTTTAGAGCCTGTTTAAGATCGGATTTTCGCGCTCGCTTTTTTGCCGAACTCGAAAGCGCGAACGCCGCGCATTCAAAGAGTATACGCAAAGAGCGCCAACAAAATTAGGAAGGGAAATGAGTCGAAAAGACGCGAAATGGAGATATTGAACAGGCTCTTACGCGTCGTTCCATTCCCACCGGCGGTTTTAATCGCTCATACCCTCCAAAAAGCGTCGGATAAATATCTTGCGCCACTGTCGCAAAGCGTTGTCACAACGACGGAACCTGACCTCAGCTTTTTCGCTAAGTTCAGCGCCGCCAGCGCGTTTCCTCCCGAACTGATCCCTGTAAATAAGCCTTCCTCCTTCGCCAGCCGCCGCGTCATAGCGTAAGCGCCTTCCGTACTTATCCATTCGAACGCGTCCGCCGCGTTGGGATCATAAAATCCCGGATGTATAGTGGAATCCATATGTTTAACTCCTTCAACGCCGTGAAACGGCGAATCCGGCTGAACCGCGACGGCTTGAACGCCGGGATTATATTCCTTCAGCCGTTTGGATGTCCCCATAAACGTACCTGACGTCCCCATGCCCGTAATGAAATGCGTTACCACTCCGTCAGTCTGCTCCCAAATCTCGACGCCGGTCGTATCGTAATGAGCGCGGGGATTAGCGATGTTGTTATACTGATCGGGGTAAAAATACGTATCCGTATCTTCCGCCGCAGCTCTCGCGGATAGAAACGCCCCGTCGGAACCTTCAAGCGGACTTGTCTCCATCAATTCCGCTCCAAAACTTTTCATCATGCGTTTGCGCTCCTCACTGCAATTTTCCGGCAGATACAGAGTCACGCCGAAACCCAGCGCCGCGCCGAACATCGCGAAAGCGATCCCTGTGTTGCCGCTGGTGGCATCCAATATACGCTTACCGCTCGTCAGCCTGCCGCTTTCCAAACCATCCAGCAGCATCGCCCGCGCGGCGCGGTCTTTCACTGAACCGCTGGGGTTTAAGAACTCGGCTTTGGCGAAGATTCGCACGCCTGAGGTTTCACGCGATATGTTTTTCAGTTCAATCAAAGGCGTGTTTCCAACACAGTCTAATACATCCATATTATCACCTTATATTAAACATATATGAATAGTTGGTTTTTGTATTATAATCCCTGACTCTTGACGTGTCAAGAAGTATTTTTTTGAGCGCTCAATAGGCCTGTCCCGGAACCTGACTTCGGCGGATTTATAATTGGATTTTTCGTAAGATCCTATTTAATATCTCACTTTCAGCGGATTTTTATGATGATTTTTCGCCAAGCGCGGAAGCGCGAACGCCGCTTATTCGAAGAATATATGCAAAAAGCGCTGACAACTCGGGTTTCGTCACATACAACGCCGAAGCGAGCGTATCGCTCTCTTCGCCTTGCGTTAAATCCACTTTCTTTTCATGTTAAAATTTTATATCCTTATATGGTATAATAGTTTAATCAAACGGACAATAAAACTTCCCGCAGCGAACGGCGGGGAATTATATCCGAGGAGATTAAACCGAAAAGGAGATACTATGGATATTGAAACCGCGTCAGTACAGGCGATGGAACAATTCGCCGCTTGCGGCAAGTTGCTCATCGCGCTTGGCGATAGAACAAGGCAAGCGATTATCACTACGCTTATAGAATCCGAACGCAATGGAATGCGCGTTGGTGAATTTACGGAAAAGACACATCTGTCCCGTCCGACAGTGTCTCACCATTTGAAGGTTTTGCTTGACTCCGATGTCATCGGCGTAACGCCCGAAGGCGCTAAAAACTACTACTGGCTCAAATTGGGCGGAGCATGGCCAAGCCTTGTGTCACTTGTGAATAACATTGAGCGGCTTCGCGCCGCAGGCGGAAATCGCGATGAATAATCTTGGACATTACGGTGGAAATTTTTTGAGAAATTTTCCGCGCCGCTTCCTTATCAAGGCTGTGGATTTCTCTTGCAAGCCGAGAAAGGGCGGCGGGCTTCGTACCTATGGGAAAGATGACTATCCAGACAAGTCATAAAGACCTTGGGACTCCACCCCAAACCCCGCCGGGGTCTTTGACCCCGAACCCCGCGCCGCGCATTCGCGCGGCTTTATGAAACAATTGGATAGTTATAATGGGAAAACGCTTTTTGCCCCTCTGTAACTAACCGTATGGAAAACGCGGTTTTGGCAAAACCAGGGCGAAGATGTTTGAGAAAATTTTTCAGCGGACGAAAAAATGCCCGGCAAGATCGAATCCCACCGGGCAAATTTGATTAACGCCCGATACATCACATATCTCATACCGCTTAAACGGATTGAGCGTCATATAAGCGAAAACCTGATCTTGCTAACAGCTATCGCTATAGTTGAGACTATTTACAAAAGTGAGAAACATGGTAAAATATAGGTATGTCATATCCGGTGAAAATGAGAGAATGCGCTATAGAAGCGGTATGCAACAGACATCGCGAAGCGGAAATAAATGAGATGTATGGACTTGGGGTAAATACGCTTCGGGCATGGGAGAAACTTGAAGCGGAAACCGGAGCGCTTGAA
>JAISER010000122.1 GCA_031263985.1 Clostridiales bacterium
TTGTAAAGCTTCATCTTTTTTTACGCGTTATATTAAAGCGTTTAAGAGTTCGGCAAATCACAGATTGATGGCGGCCATAATGATGGCAGCCGAAGCGTTCGCCTATTTCTGACTGGCAAATGTCCGGATTGATTTTTAGATACGCTAACAGTCCTTTTTCGCTTATAGCCATTTTATAGCTTCGGTATTTTCGCTCAAGCCCTCCGCTATCACGATATTGTTTTAACCAGGCGTTCAATATGTTTGGCGATATGCCGAATGTCTTCGCCGTTTCCCTGATACTGTGTCCTTCTTCATGATATTCTATATGTTCTTTCCCGATATTTTTTATCATAACTCATAGGATTATTTTACCGCAATTCGTTACTTTTTCAAGAACATCTTACTATAGTTTTCGCTTCATTGCGTAGCGAAAACTTGTTCGCGAAAGCTCGCTCGCTAGTTCGCTGAAACCTCGACGCTAAACAGGCTCTTATAGCGATAGGGTGCAAAAGCGCAAATGCGGAGCCTACGGGACAAATCCTTCAAAGTTCACGCGCAACTCCTTCCGCGTTTCTAATTGTTCGACTCATAGAGCGTTTTCGTTCGTTTCGTCATTCAAGCGGATACGCTTGTCAGAAATTAAGTCTTTATTATTTCTAGCTTGATCTTTACGCGTCTTGATTACGAACAGAAAAACATAGTTGTGGGCAATAAATCCAAGCGCTAAAATGACTCTTAATACCAAACTGTCGATCGTGATAAATGAAATGACCATCACAGACCCAGCAAAGATCTGTATAGACAATTTCCGCTTCAGCGTCAGCGATTTTGTCCGCCTATACTCCGCTAAGCGCTTTTTATACAGTGATGTCCCTTGAAACCATTGGCTTAGCTTATCGGAGCCTTTAGTAAAGCAATATAGGGCCAATAACAAAAACGGAGCGGTAGGCAATACTGGCAGCGCGACTCCCAAAACGCCTAAGACCAAAGCCGCGGCGCCAGCTCCGATAAAAAGGACTTTTTTTAACAATTTCATACCTCCTCTAATTAAATGAGCCGGTTTCGCCGCCCGCGCGTTTTTTCCTTTTAATGAGCTTGCCGGAGCGCGATAACGTTTTGGATCGCGCTTAGGACTTGTCAAACAATATCTTGATGTTTTTCACTTGCCCTTTCGCCGTCAGGCCGAGTTGTCGTCGGTCGCCACGGGTATGTCTCCTTCCTCTGGCCTTGCCTGACGACGAAATCGCGGCGTGAAATTCCATCAATTTATTGTTTGACGAATCTTCAGAGCCTGCTTAATATTTCGCTTTTAGCGGATTTTTGTGATGATTTTTCGCCTTTCACCGTCAGGCCGCGTTGTCGTCGGTCGCCGTACCGCCCCGGGTATGTCTCCTTCCTCCGCCTTGCCTGACTACGAAATCGCGGCGTGAAATTCCATCAATTTATTGTTTGACGAATCCTTAGAGCCTGTTTAATATCGCGCTTTCAGCGGATTTTTTTGTGATGATTTTTCGCCAAACGCGGAAGCCATTCCGCAAAAAAAAGCGCGGCGGAGATCGACACGACATAAGCGAGTAGGGAAGAGGAATCCCTTTTAGATAAGTTTGACGAACGCGCAAACGCTGGATAATATGGCGGGAATCTCTAAATATTTAAGGAGAACTATCAGAACGATATCGGTCGCCCAAATTGGAACCGGGCGAATACATCGCGTTTCAGCCCCGCCATATCCGGCTCAAAAGCAAGCCGCGCGACCGTCATTCGGAGAAGCTGTCCGCGGAGGTCTATAGGGCCTAAAAAAAAGATAACCCACAGGTCACGAATGGGAGACAAAAGCGCGCTCATGAAACTTAAGCGGCTTTTGTCTCCCATTCTTTCTTTATATGCCGTTAAGGGTAAAACTTAAAATGCTCGAGACCGGACTTGAACCGGTATGGGGTCGCCCCCGCAGGATTTTAAGTCCTGTGCGTCTGCCAATTCCGCCACTCGAGCAAGCATATTAATAATATATGGTAACGCGGTCGTTTGTCAAGACGAAAAAAACGTCGTTTTGCGGGAAGGGCTTCTTTTAAGGCGCCTTCTTGCAGGGGTAAAATCGGTCGCCAGGCGTTAAACCGATGATACTGACCGTTATTAAAAATCCCTCCATGTTTTTTATCTTATCATGAAGGGATTCTTTAACGGAAAAATTTTACATGCTCAAAATCTTGCGGTCATTCGCTATATCGCGGTAAATATCTTGAAAAACTTTCAAACCTTAAAGAAAATGAACCTTGCCCGCCCGCCGTAAATATAAGTTTATGGTTGACGCGTTACTATCGACAGGGATTTAGGTCTCGCGCGTTTGCCGCGAGGCGCTATATAATTAATATCTTCAGAACGAATCGCTCTATTGTAAGCGTATTACGTTGATATCTTCTATCGCCGCGTTATTGGCGTTAAATGGGGCGGTTCCGTTGTAATTATCGCAACTGGCGGACTTAATTTTTTCTTTAGAGATTATAATTCGCGCATTATAAGAGGCGCCGTCGTCATTAGCCCAAATTTTGGTTGGTTGAGGCAAATTCAAGTAATCGCTTTTGTTTTTGAGCCAATACTCAATTGAACGGACGTTGTTAAAATTTATAGTATGCGCGCCGGTTCCGTCGCCTTCAATCGCCAGCCCGTCATTACTTTTCTGGGAGCTGCTGTTGTATATAAACACTTCATTGGGCGAATTAAAGGTAACGGTGTCAGCTTTGCCTTTAAGCGCCAAAACGCCTTGTTTTTCAGTGTTGCGCATAGCGATCACGCGGAGCGTTGAGCCTTCCTCGACTACCATCCGTCCGTCAACGGTTATCAAGCCTTGGTTAGCGTACATATCGCCGGTAGTTGAAATATAGACTTGGGCGTTTTCCTTAATCTGAAGATCATTTACAGCATTGCGCTGAGCGAAAATGTTATTGCCGTCGAAAGAAAAATAAGAGTCTTCTTCAAATATTAAGTAATTACTGTTTCCAGTGAAATGAACGAAACCGGAGCTTTTAACCTTAGCGTTATCCTCGCTGCTGCTTACGACGACATGCGCTCCGCGAGCCACAGTGATACCGCCTCTGCCATTGTTGTTGTCATTCATAACGCGAAATACTTCACAACGATTTTTTGGGGTGCTTTTTGTTATATTTATGTCGCCTTCCAGAGTGATATTTATCGCCTCGGCGACTTCCTCGCCATGATGGCCGTCAACCGGAATAATATTGATATCGCAGTTAATAAAGCGGGCGTGTCCGTGACGGTTTTCAAGCGCCTGAGGCCCGGTATAGGTTACATTATCGTAAATCATAGTAACGTTCTTCACGGAAGAGCTGTTTTTAATGTAGATAAAACCGCTGTCATTATAACCGACGACATTCAGATTTTGGACTGTAATCTCCTTTAGCTTGCCGCTATTCATTAAGCGAATTGTATGGCCGGATGTAGTGGTTTTGCTGTAATCCGTGAGCGTAAAGCCATCTCCGTCAATGACCAGCGATGGTTTGTTTTGATTAATAATGATGCCGTCCTTAGGAACTTCGATATTCGCGGTTAAAATAACCTGAGTAGTGGTCGCGTCGTTAAGAGCCGCTTTCAGTCGGCTCGCTGTGGAAACCTCTTTCCATCCCGCCGGCGCCGCAAAAACTGAAGGCGTAAAAGCTAATGACATTACGAAAGTCAGGAACAAAAGCGTTAACTTCTTTCTCATTTAAACTCCCCCTAATCTTTAATTTTAATTGTTGAAACCACATGCTTCAAAATTCTTAATCGTTACCTATGTATGTTACCGCTTAAAAATTTAATCACCTCTTCCAGCGGATTATTTATTTTGTTCAAGTTATCAACGGAATCTAAATATTATCAATTTTAGTATATCTGTAAATAAAAGTCAATTATATATAGACCTGTCCTAAAACTTTCGGCCCGTCAACCGCTAAGCGAACGAGTTACGCTGCATATAATTATATACAAAAGGGCATTTTGTTAATAATGGCGCTTGCCTTTTTGAAGGATTTAAAGTTAGGATATAGAATAATATTATTTAGGTCCATATATTTATTTAAATCCATTTATTATTATATTAGTTAGATCCGATATACACGCTTAACGTCTTTGTCGGCCATGATTCTTAGAGTCTGCTCAAGATCTTTATTTTGTGTCTTTTCGGCTTGTTTTCCGCCACGCTTTGTCAGCGTTCTTTGCGTATATTTTTCGAATGCGCGGCGTTCGCGCTTGGCGAAAAAGCATCACAAAAAATCCGCTAAAAGCTAGATCGTAAACAGGCTCTTAGGCCGCGCGTTACGCCGTTTTGCGGCGATCACGCCGCTCTTCAAACGGCATAAAAAATATTTTAGGGAGTGTTTATCATGATAAAGTTCATCGCAGGAGGAAAAGGCGAAGGCAAAACGAAGCTGCTTATAGACATCGCCAACGCCGCGGCTAAAACAACGGAAGGGCATCTTGTTTTTATCGATGACGACAGCCGTCACATCTATGACCTGCACTATGACATCCGCTTTATCGACACAAGCGGTTTCCCTCTTTCCAATTACAGGGAATTCATCGGTTTTCTTTGCGGCATTCTCTCCCAGGACAACGACATTGTGGAAATATTTGTGGACGGAATTTGCAACATAGTGAAAAATATAGATAATGACGAACTGGTCGAACTGATTAATAAACTCCAGGCGTTGTCCGTGGAACATGAATTGGACTTCACGATAAGCATGAACAATAAATACGATAACCTTCCGGAAGCCATAAAACCTCTTGTGATTAACAGAGAAGCCACAGCGGATGTATAACGAACTAAAAACGCCGGTTAATACCGGCGTTTTTCTTGCTGTCTAACGATTTTTAACCGGAGGTATACAGATTGAAGGGCATTATAACCGTATTGGGTAAAGACCGCGTGGGCATTATAGCCAAAGTATGCGGCTATCTTTCCGGCGAGGGCATAAACATACTTGACATATCCCAAACGATCGTACAAAATTACTTTACGATGATAATGATAGTGGATATTACCGACTCTTCCAGCGATTTTACGCGCTATGTGGAAGATTTGGCCGCGCTGGGGCAAGAAATCGGCCTTATAATAAAGTTGCAGCGCGAAGACATATTTAACTCTATGCACAGAATATAGGAGGCGGCTTATGATTTCCCTGAACGAAGCGTTGGAAACGAACCGCATGATAGAGCAGGCCAATCTTGAC